>JBDTYX010000239.1:0-4635 GCA_040005435.1 Rudaea sp.
ACCTCGCGATAGCTGTTGTCGCCGAAGATGCGCTCGAGGCCGCCGTCGTCGCCCGCCACGCGCGCGCCGGTCGCGAGGTGCACGATCAGACGCAGGTACTTCGATTGCTTCACCGCCGTGTGGCCGAACATCTCGCGCACGTTGAGGATGCCGAGGCCACGCACCTCGAGCAGGTCCTGCAGGATCTCGGGGCACGAGCCGTCGATGACGTCCGGCGCGATCTGCGTGAACTCGGGAGCGTCGTCGGCGACGAGGCGGTGGCCGCGCGTGATCAGTTCGAGCGCGAGCTCGCTCTTGCCCGAGCCCGACTCGCCGGTGATCAGCACGCCGATCGAGTAGACCTCCATCAGCACGCCGTGCAGCGTCACCTTGCGCGCGAGCACCCGCGCGAGGTGATATTGCAGGTAGGTCAGGATCTCGTGGCCGCGCTTGGGACTGCGCCAAATTGGCGTTGCGCTCTCGTTCGCCGCGTCGAGCACATCCTTGGGGATTTCCTGGTCCTTCGTGACGATCAGCGCAGTCGGCTGGAAATTGATGATCTTCTCGACCGTCTCCCAGCGCTCTCGCGGGTCGAGCGTGTTGAGCCAGGCAAGTTCCTCGGTGCCGACGATCTGCAGTTTGTTCGGATAGATGATGTTGAGGTAGCCCGCGAGCGAGGGGCGCCGTGCGTGCTTGTCCGCGAGTGCGATCGCGCGCTTCTCGCCCTGCTCGCCGGCCACCCACGACATCGCCAGGCGTTCCTTGACGCGATCGAACAATTCACGGGCGGTGAGGCGTTCCATGGCGACATTCTGCCAGAATTCGCCGGCCGATCCGCGTGGCGCGGCGGGCGCGCGGGCCCGCCAGCCGGGCCGCGCGCGCGGTGCAGCGGCGCGTCGCGACGGCCGACGCCGCAGCGACGTCCAGTACAACTGGAGACCCACGGAGAAGCGTATGCCATCGATGCGACTGCGCAGCGCGGAGCCCGCCCGCCAGAGCGGGTTTGCCGAAGCCGGCGTCTGGGCGCGGCCGCGCGTGGACGGGCTCGGCCGCTGGCTGCTGGCCGGCGCGTTCATCGGCCTCGGCATTCTTGGCCTCGTCACGGGCGATTTTGCCGCGGTATGGCAGCGCATCCCGATCGACGGAATGCCCGGCCAGACGCCGCTGGCGCTCGCCTGCGGTGCGCTCGAACTCGCACTCGGCATCGGCTTGCTGCTGCGCTCGACGCTCGCGCCGACGTCCACGGTGCTCGTCGGTTTCCTGCTGCTCTGGGCGATCCTGCTCAAGCTGCCTGCGGTGATCTGGGTGCCGCAGATGCTCGCGACCTGGCTCGGCCTCGGCGAGATCCTCGTGATCCTCGCGGGCGCCTGGATACTGTTCGCGGCGAATCCCGGCCCCTGGGCGATGCGCCGCATGGGGGTTGCGGTCGGCGAACGCGGGATTCGCCACGCGCGCCTGCTGTTCGCGCTCGCGTTGCCGACGATCGGCCTTTCGCATTTCGTCTACAGCGTGCAGACCGCTGCGCTCGTGCCGCCGTGGCTGCCCGATCCGGTCGCGTGGGCCTACCTCACGGGCGCCGGCAACCTCGCGGCGTGCGTGGCGATCCTGTTCGGCGTCATGCCGCGTCTCGCGGCCACGCTCGAGGCGCTCATGCTCGCGGTGATCACGGTGCTCGTCTGGATGCCCGGCGTCTCGGCGAGTCCGACGACGCAGTTTCAGGCGACCGGATTCCTCATTTCCGCGGCGATCGCGGCGGGCGCGTGGATCGTCGCGGATTCCTATCGCGATGCGCCCTGGTTGAGCGCACCCAGGACGCGCGTCAATCGCTGACGCGCTACGCGAACGCGCAATTGCGATGCGTGCCGGTACGCGCCGCCGCGGAGTGCGACGGCGCGCAGTGAGGTCAGGAATAGCGCTCTTCGCGCACGTCCTTCTGATGGTGATCGGTGAGTTTTTCCTTGTGCTTCGCGACCTGGCGATCGAGCTTGTCGGCGAGCACGTCGATCGCGGCGTCGAGGTCGGCGCCGGTCGCGTCCGCGTGAATCGTCTTGTTCGCGGCGCAGTGCAGCGTCGCCTCGGCCTTCTGGAACAGTTTCTCTATCGAGAGGACGACCGCGGCGTCAAGCAGGTGATCGAAGCGGCGCACGATGCGCCCAAGCTTGTTGTCGACGTATTCGCGCAAGGCGGGAGTGACGGCGACTTGTTGTCCACTGACAGTGATCTGCATGTCGATTTCCTCTGTATGGTTCACCATGTATCCGCAACGTTCGCGGATAGTGATATCGACCCGACTGGATTTCGTTGGTTCCTTCGTTCTCCTGTTTTTTTAATGGAATTCAATGTTGGTCCGGGAAGAATGAATTCCGCGTAACTAGCAAAGCCTGCTGCGTTCGTTCGACGACGGGATGTTCATGCCCTCGCGGTACTTCGCGACCGTGCGCCGCGCGACCTCGATGCCGCGACGATTGAGCTCGACCGCGAGCGCCTGGTCGGAGAGCGGCTTGCGCGGTGTTTCGTCGTCGATCAATTTCTTGATCATCGCCTGAATCGCGGTCGCCGAGGCCGCGCCGCCGTCGATCGTGCCGACGCCCGACGAGAAGAAATACTTGAATTCGTAGGTGCCGCGTGGCGTGTGCAGATACTTGCGCGTCGTCATTCGCGAGACCGTGGACTCGTGCATGCCGATCTGCTCGGCGATGTCGCGCAGCACGAGTGGACGCATCGCTTCGGGGCCGAAGTCGAGGAACGCGGTCTGCGCGCGCACGATCGCTGTGGCGACCTTGAGCATCGTGTCGGCGCGTGTCTGCAGGCTCTTGATCAGCCAGCGCGCCTCCTGCAGCTGGCCGCGCAGGTAGTTGGCGTCGTCGCGCTGCGCGCGGTTGACGAGATCGGAGTAGTGGCGGTTGATCGCGAGGCGCGGCTGGCACTGCGGGCTCAGCACGACGTTCCAGCGGCCGTTCTGGCGACGCGCATAGGCGTCCGGGGCGACGAACTCGGGCGAGGAAGCGCTGTACTGTGCGCCCGGCTTGGGGTCGAGCGAGCGCACGAGTGTGATCGCGTCGTCGACTTCCTGCGCGGTCGCATGCAGCAGCTTCGCGAGCTTCACGCGATCGTTGCGCGCGAGGATCTCGAGATGATGGCTCGCGAGCTCACGCGCGACACGCCAGCCCGCGGTGGTCGGGTCGTACGTGTCGATCTGCGCGCGCAGGCAGTCGGCGAGATTGCGGCTCGCGACCCCGATCGGATCGAACTGCTGGATGCGGTGACGGATCGCCTCGATCTCGTCGAACTCGACGGCGTGGACAGACGCGATGGAACGCTGCAGCGATTCGCTGTCCTCGTGCAGGTAGCCGTCGTCATCGATCGCCTCGATGATCGTCGTGGCGATCGCGCGGTCGCGCGCCGACAGTGGCGTGAGGTTGAGCTGCCAGAGCAGGTGGTCGCGCAGGTCCTCGCGCTCGGGTTCCTGGGTGTCGCTGTCGTCGTCGGAGTTGCGTGAGCCGCTGTATTCGCTGCGATCGTCGAAGTCGCCCGCGAGCTCGAAGTCGTCCGTCTCGCGCGCTTCCTCCTCAGAGGTCTTTTCGGCCACGGCTTCGACCGGATCGGCCGCTTCCTCGAGGGTCTGCGCGCTCTCGGTCTCGGCGCCCTCGTAGACCTCGTCGGACTCGTCGCTCTCGGACATCTCGAGCAGCGGGTTGGACTCGAGCGCGTCGCGCAGCTCCATTTCGAGCTCGATGCTAGAAAGTTGCAACAGCCGGATGGCCTGCTGCAGCTGCGGGGTCAGCGCAAGCTGCTGATGGAGGCGGATTTGTAGCGCGGGTTTCACGACGATTGTTGGTGCCAATCCGAACGACGAACGTGAGTCAGGATAGCGCCAAAACCCCTCGTCGCGTCAATCGCCGACCGGGCGATGAAAAGATAACGCTTGACGCTCGTCTTGCGGGCGTGCAGGAAGCGTCAACGAGATACACTCGAAGGATTGCAACGCGCCGTTCAGGCCAGCGGCAGCATGATCTCGACTTCGAGGCCGCCGCCATCCACGTTGAGCGCGCGGATCCGACCGCCCTGGCGTTCCACCGCGCGTTTCGCGATCGCCAGGCCCAGCCCGCTGCCGCCGCTCTTGCGCTGACGCGCCTCGTCGGTACGGAAGTACGGCTCGAAGATGCGCGCGCAATCGCTCGGCGGCACGCCCGGACCCGCGTCTATCACGCGCAGGCGCGCCTGCTCGTCGACGCGATCGAGGCGGATTCTCACCGTCGAATCCGGCAGCGTGTAGTTGACCGCGTTGCGCACCACGTTTTCGATCGCGCTCGCGAGCAGATCGGCTTCGGCACGCACGAGCAGAGGCGTGCTCTGCTGGATCAGCAGAGAACACTTTTGCGCCTGTGCCTCGAATGCCGCGTCGGCCGCAATGTCGGCGACCAGCGCGTCGAGCGCGACGTTTTCGACTTTCTGCGCCGTGGTCATCTCCATGCGCGATAACTGGATCGCCTGACCGATCATCTCCTCGAGGCGCTCGGATTCGCGTTCGATGCGGTCGAGCTGCAGGCGCGCATCGCCGGTCGTCTGCGCGCGCGCGAGTTCGAGCGCGACGCGCTGGCGCGCCAGCGGCGAGCGCATCTCGTGCGAGACGTCGCGGATCAGCCGGCGCTGGCC
>JBDTYX010000240.1:0-4628 GCA_040005435.1 Rudaea sp.
GCAGCTGCCCGATTATCTCGAGCGCCTGCAGAGCGGCCACAAGGACATTCCGATCATCCTGCTGCCGCTGCTCAACGACCTGCGCGCCGCGCGTGGCGAGAAGCTGCTCACGGAGTCGGTGCTGTTCGCGCCGGACCTCAACGCACCGTTGCCGCTGCCGACTTCGCTTCCGCTCGCGCACGCCGAGATGCGTCCCGAAGTGACGAAGCTGCGCAACGCCTACCAGGTCGCGTTGTTGCGCTGGATTCGAGAGGACTCCACGGCGGTGCAGCTCGGCAACATGACCGACGTGCTCGATCGCCTGTATGCGATCTGCTCGCACAGCGACGCGCGCCGTCTCTGGTGGGTCGCGAATGGCGTCGTCGACGGTGTGCGTTCCGCGGCGATCGACACGAGCGTCACTATCAAGCTGCTGTTCGGCAAGGTCGATCGCGAGATCAAGATCCTGCTCGACGAGGGTGAGGATGCGCTCGATTCGTCTCGTACACGTGACCTGACCAAGAATTTCCTCTATTACCTCGCACACGCGAACGTCAACACGCCGCGCGCGTCGCAGATTCGCGATCTCTACAAGCTCGACACGTTGCTGCCGAGCGCGTCGGAGCTCGAACACGCGCAGGGTTCGATCTCGGGACACAACCGCGCGCTGCTCGACACCGTCGCGGCCGCGATCAAGGAAGACCTGCTGCACGTCAAGGAAGCGCTCGACATCTTCCTGCGTACGCAGAAGGACGAACCCGGCCAGCTGTTGCCGCAGGTCGACGTGCTCGACCGCGTGGCCGACACGCTCGGCATGCTCGGCCTCGGTGTATCGCGCCAGGTCATCGTCGAACAGCGCCAGGTCATCGGCGCCATCGCGAGCGGCCATCGCGCCGCGGACGAGTCCGCGCTGCTCGACGTGGCCGGCTCGCTGCTCTATGTCGAGGCATCGCTCGACGATCATATCGAGCGCCTCGGCGGCGACGCCGCCGCCGTCGCCGACACGGCGACCGGCATCGAGTTGCCACAGGCCGAAGTGGGTCGCATCCTCGACGCGCTGATGCGCGAGGCGGCGGCGAACCTGGCCCAGGCGAAGCACGACATGGTCGCGTTCGTCGAGGCGCCGTGGGACCACGCGCAGGTCGAGCAGATTCCGCGCCTGCTCGAGGAAGTATCCGGCGCGCTCGACATGCTCGCGCTGCACGATGCGGCACAGCTCATCAACGGCGTCGTGCTGTTCGTCGAGACCGAACTGCTGCAGTACCGGCGCGTGCCCAATCACGAACAGATGGATGCGCTGGCCGACGCGCTCGCATCGATCGAGTACTACATCGAGGCTACGCGCGAGCAGCGCGGCGGTCGCGAACGCATCCTCGACATCACTCGCACGAGCCTGCGAGCGCTCAATTACTGGCCGCTGCCCGGCGCGCCCGGTGGCCCGGCATCGCCCGGTACGTCGTCTGCGACGACGCCTCGCATCGAGCTCGACGCGCCCGCTGCGGCGCATACCCACGTCGCGCCCCCCGAGATCGAGGCGGTAGTGCCGTCCTCGGCTATCGAGGCCGTGCCCGAGGCCACACCCGTCACCGCGTTCGTCGACAACAGCGCTGCACCTGCCAAGGAAGAAGCGCCGCGATCCGCGACGACCAAGAGCGAAACCATGGATGAGCAGCAAGTCGCCGACCCCGATGCCGTCAACCATGGCGTCGATTTCGGCTTCAGCAGCGACGCTTCGCATACGTTCGACGACGAGATTCGCGACATCTTCCTCGAGGAAGTGCAGGAGGAGATCGGCGGATTGCAGGGCAACGTACCGAAGTGGTGCAACAACACCGGCGACTTCGAACTGCTCAAGACAATTCGTCGATCGTTCCATACGCTTAAGGGTTCCAGCCGTCTCGTCGGCGCGCTCGCGCTCGGCGATTTCAGCTGGAAGATCGAGAACATGCTCAATCGCGTGCTCGACAAGAGCATTCGCCCCGGTTCGGCGCCGCAGAGCGTGCTCGGCCACGCGGTCGATGCGCTGCCGGACCTGCTCGCGGCGCTGCAAGGCGGCCCGCGACCGGGCGTCGATACCGTCGCGATCAAGGACGTCGCCGATCGCGTCGCCCTCGGCGACGAGGCGTTCGTCGACGAGGCCACGCTGCGCCCGAAGAAGTTCGTGGCCGCAAAGCCGGTCGACGCGCCGCGCGAAGAGGCCCGACACGTCGATGCGCCAACCCTAGAGATGCCGATACCGGCACAGTCGGTCACCGCGGAAGCTCCTGCGACGCGCGAGGGCGCGTCGCATATCGACCCGATGCTTTTCGAGGTTCTGCGCAGCGAAGTCGGTACGCATCTCGGCGTGATCGATACGTTCGTGGCGAGCTCGCGCGAGACTTCCATTGCGGTCAGCGAGATCGTGCTGCGCGCGGTGCACACACTCAACGGCGCGATCGCCATGGTCGATCTGCCGCAGCTGAGTCAGGTGCTGATGCCGCTCGAACATTACGTCAAGCGGCTGCATGCGTGGGAGCAGGCACCCGACGCGGACGGCATTGCCGCGCTCGGCGACGCGTCGACCTTCGTCAAGGCGACGATCGCTGCGCTTGAGCAATCCTCGACCGCGCTGCCGGACGCGACGGGTCTCGCAGAACGCGTCCACGATCTCGCCCAGGCGTTGCCCGAACCGGAGTTGCTGCATTCGCTGCTCGCCTCCGAAGGCGACGATTCGTCGAGCGCAGAACAGCACGACACCCACCACTTCGAGCAAGCTTTCGCTGCCACACCGGCGGCAGTCGAGGCTACGCCGGCGCCCACGCCGCGTATCGGCCGACTGCAGGCCGCCGACGAGGAAGCGATACAGGTCGCGCTCGCGGCGCTCGCCGAGGCGCAGATCGCCGCCGAGGCGCGCGAGGCGCACGCGCAGCGCAACGCGGGCATCGAGCCGCTCATCGTGCCCGAGCCTGCCGAACCCATTCTCGACGAGCACGATCTGTCCGGCGTGCCGCAGACGGATGAGGAACGCGAATACAGCGCGGCGATCGCTTCGGAGACAATCGCCGAGCTCGCGCCTCCCGACCATGACTTCCGCGAAACCGTTGTCGAGCATGCGTTCGACTTCGACGCGCTGGACGATGCCTCCTTCACCCACGCTGCGCCGGTCGATGCGCACGCGGCGGAGCCGATCGTCGAGCAGACCCACGCCATCGAGACGATCGCCGAGCGCGCGTCGCCGCTCGAGCCTGCCGATAGAAGCGAGATCTCTGCCCCGCTGGCCGGCGAGTTCGCCGACCACCTCGCCGAGCCGGTCCGCGCCGATGACGCGCACGAGACCGCGCAGATCGCCGCGGACTCGCCAGCAACGGCGACGCACGGCGTCGACGCAGAACCCGCCGGGTCCATCACGGCGTCGGCCGAACACCTCGAAGAACAGCCGGCCGCGGAAGCGCCGATTGCCGGATTCGAGCACGCCGCGCACGAGCCCATGGCGACTGTCGTGCCGGGCGTCGCCGTCGAAGAATTCGCGGTCGAAGCGGTTCGCGCGCCCGCGGCGTTCGTGCCGCAGGTGTCGCGCTCGACCGAGGACGAAGAAATCGGCGAATTGCAGCCGATGCCGCAAATCGACGAGGATCTGCTTGAGATCTTCATCCAGGAAGCGACCGAGATCCTCGACCATGCGGACGCGCTGATGGCGCGTCTTCGCCAAACCCCCAACGATCGCGAGATCGTCACCGGTCTGCAGCGTGACCTGCATACCGTGAAGGGCGGCGCGCACATGTCCGCGCTCGCGTCGATCGGCGATCTCGGCCATGCGATGGAATCCCTGTTCGAAGCGGTCAGCGAGAATCGCCGCGAGATGACGCCCAGCGCCGTCGAGGCGCTCGAAGCGGGCTTCGATCGCCTGCATGGACTCGTCCAGCTCGTCGGCCACCGCCAGCCCACGATGATGCCGAGCGGTTTGATCCGCCGCATCGAGGGTCTGGTCTCCGGTGACGCGGTGTCTACGATCGTCGAAACGGCGCCCGTAGCTTCCGCACAGATTCAGCGTCCCACGCCCGAAGCCACGCGTCCGATCGAGGACGAGGAAGCACAGGCGCGCGGCATCCAGGAATACATCCGCGTCCGCGCGGACCTGCTCGACACGATGGTCAACACAGCGGGCGAAGTGGCGATCTACCGGTCGCGCCTCGAGCAGCAGGTCTCCGGCTATCGCTACAACCTCGTCGAACTCGATGCGACCGTCACGCGCCTGCGCGAGCAGCTGCGCAAGCTCGAACTCGAGACCGAAGCGCAGATCCTGTCGCGCTACCAGCGCGCGGACGAAGCGGGCCTGTCGGCGTTCGACCCGCTCGAGCTCGACCGCTTCTCGACCCTGCAGCAGCTGTCGCGTTCGCTGTCCGAGTCGGTGTCCGACTTGAGCTCGATTCAGGGCACATTCGACGATCTGACGCGTCAGTCCGAAACACTGCTTCTGCAGCAGTCGCGCGTGAACTCCGACCTGCAGGAAGGCCTCATGCGTACGCGCATGGTGCCGTTCGACTCGCTCGTGCCCGCGCTGCGCCGCACGCTGCGCCAAACCGCATCCGAGCTCGGCAAACGCGCGCAGCTGCGCGTCGAGGGCGCGCAGGGCGAAATGGATCGCAACCTGCTCGACCGCATGAAGGCGC
>JBDTYX010000241.1:0-4626 GCA_040005435.1 Rudaea sp.
TCCGGGTCGAGGGCGAATACGCCTACGGCTGGCTGAAGACCGAGATCGGCGTGCATCGCCTCGTGCGCAAGTCGCCGTTCGATTCGGACAATCGCCGGCACACCTCGTTCACCTCGATCTTCGTCTCGCCCGAGGTCGACGACGACATCGACATCGAGATCAATCCGGCCGACCTGCGGACCGACGTATATCGCTCGTCGGGTGCCGGCGGTCAGCACGTCAACAAGACCGAATCGGCGGTGCGCATCACGCATGTTCCGACAGGAACGGTCGTCGCCTGCCAGACCGAGCGCAGCCAGCATGCGAACCGCGATCGCGCGATGAAAATGCTCAAGGCCAAGCTGTACGAGCTCGAGATCCAGAAGCGCAACACCGAGAAGGCCGCGCTCGAGGCGACCAAGTCGGACATCGGCTGGGGCAGCCAGATCCGCAACTACGTGCTCGACCAGTCGCGGATCAAGGATCTGCGCACCGGCATCGAGCGCACCGATACGCAGAAGGTGCTCGATGGCGATCTCGATGAATTCATCGAGGGCAGCCTCAAATCCGGACTCGAGGCCGGCGCCAAGCGCATCGACGCTTGACCGGATCCCCTCCCGGCAGTCCGGGAGGAGATCTCGTCGAGCGGGCCTATTTCGGCGTCGAGAGGTCGCCTCGGTAGAGGTAAACCGTCGAGTCGGTTTGATCGACCGAGGCGCCGAAATGCTTCATCGTCTCTGTAGCGGCCGCGTCGGAGCCGAGCGATTTCGCGAGGACCTTCATCAGCGAAGGCTCAGGGTCGGCCATGTCGGCGTAGCTCTTCATCGGAACGACGATGAGCATCGGTTCTTTGCCACCGACGCCGTTTTCAATTGCATACGGATAGGGCCATTTGGTATCGACGACGGCCTTCTGAATCTTGTTGAGCGCGTCCATTCGCTCGGCGCGCGTGCCGGACTTGAGGCGATAGCTTGTGACCATGAAATACTTATAGTCCTTGCTGTCGACCCAGTGGCTGTGCTGAACGTCGTCTTCGGAAAAATAGTGCTCGGCGCGAGATGCGTGTTCTCCGACCTGCTTTTCGTAGGCATCGTCTGACTTGGCCTTCGCCGACCAGGCCTCTTCCGCGTCCATCTCCTTCCAATTGTGGCCTTCGGAGCGGATGACGTAGAAATCCAGATTGGCGCCCACGACGGGCTGATAGATCGACCAGCTGAATTCCTCACCGGCGGACTTGCGCCAGGCGGCATGCGCCTTGAGCCCGGCTTCGAAATCCTTGCTCTGGCCAGGCTTGGGCCAGATGACCCATACGTCGGTGATCGGGCCTCGCGTGCTCTTGGCCGCTGGGGTGTCGGCGGCGACGGCCGTCGATCCGGTTACGGCGAAAAACAATGCCAGCAACAACCCTGGTGCGTTTCGAAGATATCGTGTTTTCATGTTGCCTCCCTCGTTCCGCAACGGTGATGGAGCATCATCCCGCGTCGCCATGACCAAGCTCGCGGGGGAATGCTGAGTATACTCTTAACTGTGAACTGCATCACAAAATGAGAACCGCCGAGCATGACTACGCTAAAATCAATTGCTTGAGCAATTCGGTCGACCAGGAACCCCCATTTTTATGTCCGACGTGACGCAAAATCTGCCGCCCGACGAAAGCAGGCAGGACGAAAACAAGCTCATCGCCGAGCGTCGCGAGAAGCTGCGTGCACTGCGCGCACAGGGCGTCGCGTTCCCGAACGATTTCGCGCCCGATGCGTTCGCGGGCGACCTGCAGCGCGAGCACGCGCAAGCCGATGCGGTCACGATCGAGGCGGCCGCGTGTCGCGTGAAGGTCGCGGGACGCATGATGAGCAGGCGCGACACCGGCAAGCTCGCGTTCGTGCACATCCAGGACATGAGCGGGCGGATCCAGCTGTTCATCCAGGTCAACACGGTCGGCGAGGAGACCTACAAGGCGTTCAAGGGCTGGGACATCGGCGACATCGTCGGAGCAGAAGGCCTGCTGATGCGCACGAAGACCGGCGAGCTGTCGGTGAAGGTCGACCAGCTACGCCTGCTGACGAAGAGCCTGCGGCCGTTGCCAGACAAGTGGCATGGCATGGCCGACGTCGAGACGCGTTATCGCCAGCGCTACGTCGACCTCATCGTCACGCCCGAATCGCGCCGCGTGTTCGAGTTGCGTTCGCGCATCGTGCGCCACCTGCGTCTGTTCCTCGACGCGCGACGCTTCCTCGAGGTTGAGACGCCGATGATGCATGTGATCCCGGGTGGCGCGACCGCGCGCCCGTTCGTCACGCATCACAACGCGCTGGACATGGATCTGTATCTGCGTGTCGCGCCGGAGTTGTACCTGAAACGGCTCACGGTCGGTGGCTTCGATCGCGTCTACGAGATCAACCGCAACTTCCGCAACGAGGGCGTGTCGACGCGACACAACCCCGAGTTCACGATGCTCGAGCTGTATCAGGCCTATGCCACGTACAACGAGATCATGGACATCACCGAGGAGATGATTCGCAGCGCCGCGCGCGATGTCGTCGGCAACACCGCGCTCACCTGGGAAGGTCGCGACATCGACGTGGGGCCGGCGTTCCGGCGCTGGAAGATGGAGGACGCCGTGATCGAGCTCAATCCGCAGATCGCGCGCGCCGACCTGCGTGACCGCGCGAAGCTCGCCGCACACGCGCAGGCGCTCGGCGTGCACGTGAAGAACGAATTCGGCTGGGGCAAGCTCCTGCTCGAGATCTTCGAAAAAACGGTCGAGGACACGCTGATCGCGCCGACCTTCATCACGACCTATCCCACCGAGGTGTCGCCGCTGTCGCGCGCGAACGATCTCGATCCCGGCGTGGCCGATCGCTTCGAGTTGTTCGTCGGCGCGAAGGAGATCGCGAATGGCTTCTCCGAGCTCAATGATCCCGAGGAGCAGGCCGAGCGCTTCCGCGCGCAGGTCGACGCGAAGGATTCGGGCGACGACGAGGCGATGCACTTCGACGCGGACTACATCCGCGCGCTCGAAGTCGGCCTACCGCCGACCGGCGGCCTCGGCGTCGGCATCGATCGACTCGTGATGCTGCTCGCCGACGTGCCGTCGATCCGCGACGTGCTGCTTTTCCCGTACATGCGGCCGGAAGCCTGATGCTATAGTCGCCGCGGACTTGTCCTTCTTTGCCGAGGTTGCCATGACCAAAGAGCAGAAGAAAGCAGCGATCATCGTCGCGCTGCACGAATACCAGGACAACCTCGCCGCGGTGCAGGAATCCGACATCCCGGGCGGGTTCGACCAGCTCGTTCGCAATGCGCTCGTCAAGACGCTCGGCGACAAGCTCGAGCGCATCTTCGATCAGCCCGATGTCTCGTTCGTATCGAAAGTGCTCACATCCGCCACCGCGAAGGCCAAGCCCGAAGGCAAGCCCGCGGCCAAGGCCGGCAAGAAGAAACGCTAGGCGAAGGATGCACGGCATGGGCAAGCGCGACTCCCGACTGGATGCCTACATCGAGAAGGCCGCACCGTTCGCGCGGCCCGTGCTCGAACATCTGCGCGAGGTCGTGCACGCGTCGTCGCCTGATCTCGACGAGGCGATCAAGTGGGGCATGCCCGCTTTCCTGCACGAGGGCCGGATCCTCTGCGGCATGGCCGCGTTCAAGCAGCACTGCGCGCTGTGGTTCTGGCGCGGCAAGACGCTCGCGGCGGCGAGCGGTGCATACGCGGATGGTATGGGCGAGTTCGGGCGGATCACGACGCTTGCGGAGTTGCCGTCGAAGAAGGTGCTCATGGCACGCGTGAACGCGGCGCTGGCATTGCGCGCGGAAGGCGCGGTATCGCGCACTGCGCCGGCGAAGAAGCCGCCGCCGAAGGCGCCGGCAGACTTGCTCGGCGCATTGCGCGGCAACAAGAAGGCGCTCGCGACCTACGACGCGTTCAGCCCGAGCGCGAAGCGCGAGTATGTCGACTGGGTCGTCGAGGCCAAGCGCGAGGAAACGCGCGCCAAGCGTGTCGCGCAGGCGGTCGAGTGGATGGCAGAAGGCAAGCAGCGCAACTGGAAATACGCCAACTGCTGATGCCCGAGCCCGCAGACGTGAGAAAACATCGTTCGCGATTCTCGTCCGCAGTGCTGCCAATGGTGGCACTCATCCTCGCTGTTTAAGTCCGTTGATCGCGGCGACGTCCGCCACCGAGGAAGGCAGGATCACCGACGCTCTTGCGACGATGTATATGGCTGCTGGGAACGACGATCTGGCGAAGCTACATTCCGTCGGCCGCGCCGGACTTTTACGCGTTCGACAACGCCAAGCGCTTCGTCGGCGATGAACTCATGCAACGCATCAAGGCCGCGCACGCCGGTGGTGCGGTGTACGCATGGCATGTCACCGAGCCGCAGGTGCAGATCAACGGGAACACGGCCAGGATCACCTACGTCAATCGGGGATCGGTGCAGAAAGCCGCCGACAAGAACGATGTGACCTGGCTCGAATCCGCATTCCTGCGCGAGCAAAACGGAAGCTGGCGCATCGCGTTCCCTCACAGCACGCGGGCGCCCTAAAAAGCCATCGGCGCGGCGCTGGTCTGATCGCCGCGATGCCGGCGCGCCAAGCGCAGCGGCGGGTCAGCCGCCCGCTTTGCGATAGATGCCGTCGAACGCGCTG
>JBDTYX010000242.1:0-4611 GCA_040005435.1 Rudaea sp.
TCGCGGTGCGCCAGGACGGCATGATGTTCTGGAACGACGAGCAGGTCAGCGAGGCGCAGATGCAGGCGCAGTTCCGCGTGGTCGCCCCGATGGCGGTGCAGCCCGAGGTGCAGATCCGCGCGGACAAGGAAGTCGAATATCAGCTCGTGGCCAACGTGATGACGAACGCGAAGAATGCCGGCATGGTCAAGGTCGGCTTCATCACGTCGCCGGTGCGCAACCAGTAAGACGAGCTCACGCAGCAGCGACAAAAGGTTAGAGAGGCAAGCGTATGGCGTTCAGTGCAGGTGGCGGTGGTGGCGGGGCGATGGCGGATATCAACGTGACGCCGCTCGTCGATGTCATGCTCGTGCTGTTGATCATCTTCATGATCACGGCGCCGATGCTCACGCATCGCATCAAGATCGACCTGCCGCAGCCGACCAACAACCCGCCGCCGCAGATCGACAATCCGCCCGATCCGATCACGTTGTCGGTGCGCACGAGCGGCCAGTACTCCTGGAACGACCAGCCGGTCACCGAAGAACAGCTGCAGCAGATGATGGCTGTGACCGCGAAGAAGAACCCGCAGCCCGAGCTGCAGATCCAGGCCGACAAGACCGCGAAGTATCAACTCGTGGCCACGGTGCTCGCCGACGCGAAGAACGCCGGCATGTTGAAGATCGGGTTCCAGCCGGCGCGAGGCACGAGCCAGTAGTCGGCGTCGTCGACTTGTAACGCAAGAGACCCCGCAGTGATGCGGCGTTTTTGTTCTTGCTGAGCGAGGCCATTGATGGGCGACCGACTATCACGCTAGGCTGGCATCGCACGCTCACGTGCTTCGATGGAGGTTGCCGATGTCCGCCTTCGCACTCGACCGCCAAGCCAGCAGCTTCGCCCAGATCAACGTCACGCCGCTCGTCGACGTCATGCTCGTCCTGCTGATCATCTTCATGATCGCGACGCCTCTGCTCACGCACAAGCTGACGCTGAACTTCAGTAGCGGATGCCATGCGGAATGTCCCACTCCCGACGAGCCGGTCAACTTGTCGATTAAACAGACCGGCGAACTGTACTGGAACGGCGTCGCACTCAACCGCGCCGAGCTCTCGCAAAATCTCGCCGCGGTGGCCCGCCAGAGCGACCCGCCGTTGCTGAACCTGCGTGCCGACGCGCACGCGCGCTACGAGCTGGTCGCGGACGTGCTCGCGCAGGCGAAGAATGCCGACCTGCGACGAATCACGATCGTGTCGACCCCCTACTGACGTTCAGTCGCTCAGAATCCGCAGGTAGGCCTTGACCGTGGCGTCGAGGCCGGAATACAGCGCCTCGTCGATCAGAGCATGACCGATGGATACCTCGGCGAGCTGCGGGAGTGCGCGCTTGAGTTCGCCCAGGTTCTGCTGGCTCAGGTCGTGTCCTGCGTTTACGCCGAGTCCAGCGGCCTGCGCCTGGTCGGCGCAGGCAACGCAGTCCGCGAGTGCGCGCGAGAAATCCCCGGTCGCAAACGCCTCGGCAAATGGTCCGGTATAGATCTCGACGCGATCCGCGCCGACTTCGGCCGCTCGCGCGACGTCCTTCGCATCGGCGTCGACGAACAGGCTGACGCGGGCACCGTACTCGTGGAGTTCGCGGATCAGCGGTCGCAGGCGCGCGCCGTCGCGACGCAAGTCGAAGCCATGATCGGACGTGATCTGCGCGTCGCCGTCGGGTACCAGCGTGCACTGCGCAGGCCGCACGGCCGCGACGAGACCCAGAAGACCCGGATAGCCCTCGCGCGCTGGCGCGAATGCGTTGCCCTCGATGTTGAATTCGACGCGTCCCGCGATCAGCGCGTGCAATGCCAAGACGTCCTCGGAACGGACATGCCGACGGTCTGGTCGCGGATGCACCGTGATGCCCGCGGCGCCGGCCGCAATGCACGCTGTAGCCGCAGCGCATACGTCGGGCAGCCGTCCGCCGCGGGAATTGCGCAGTACCGCAATCTTGTTGACGTTGACGCTGAGCGCGGTCATTGCGAGGCTCCCGGGGAACGCGTTTCGACGCGCAGCGGGTTCGCCTCGCGGCGCCCGCCGGCAAGTTCCAAAATGAGCTTGTCGATGTGACCCTCATTGTCGCGATGGCCGACGAGATCGAGCGCACCCTGTGTGTCGCTGAACCGGTCAACCGCATACGGAAACAACGCGACGCGCTCGCCCATGCTGAGTTGGGCGCTTAGCCCCGCGTCGTCGACCGCGAGGCGCAACCAGGATTCCGGCGCCACCCGGTAGTCACCGGCATATTGCGCGAGTATCGCCGCATTCGTCTCGATATGTGCGCGTGCGACGCGCGGTGCGTGCATGCTGCGGCGCTGGCCCGAAATATTCTGATCGCCGAGGCGCAGCACGACGCCGTTTATATCGTCGCCACCGCGCATGAATGTCAGCGCGAGCGCGCTGCCGTCGACCGCGAATACGTCCTTGTCGACGAGGCGCAGGCGTTGCGGCCACGCCCCCGGCAGCTGCACCTGCAGCGCATCGCCATCGCCGCGAACGATGATGTCGTCGCCGGAAATCAGTGCATACAGGCCTGGATAGGCATCGAGCTTCGGCCTCTCTGGCGCGCTGAAGCCATGCGGCGCGGCCGGCGCGGTGCCTTCGCCGAGCCATGCCATACCGAGTTCGGACAGATCCTCTGCGGCATTGCCGAGCAGCACGATGGCGCGCTGCTTGTCGGTTCGGAAGCCGACGAACGCCGAGAAGCCCGCGGTGTCGCTCGCACGCCAGACCAGCGGCCAGGTGCCGTCGCTGCTAGCGACCTCGCGCACTTTCCAGCCCAGGCCGAGTTGATCGGTGCTGCCGTCGGTGCGCGGCTGGCGCGCAAGCAGCAGCGCACCGCGCATGGGCGAGTCCGCGGGCGTGAGGTTGTGTTGCAGGAAGGCGAGCAGGTCGGGCAGGTTCGCGCGCATGCCGGCCGCGGCGCCGAGCACGCCATAGTGCCAGTGCGGCGCGCTGTCGCCACGCGCATGCCCGGCCAGCAACCGCTCGTCGCCGAACCCGGTATGCGACATGCCGAGCGGCCCGAGCACGCGCTCGGCGACAAGTTCCGCATACGGCGTGGCATAGGCGCGACCCAGCAACGCGCCGAGCAGGCCGACACTCAGAACCGAGTAGTCCGGCGCGGGCGCCGTAAGATCCTTTTCGCCCTCGAACGCGAGACAGGCGAACAGATCCTCGGTCGCATAGTCTGCATACGGGTCCGCGAGGTTGGCCGGAAACAGATTCGCGGGGCGCGATGGCAGGCCGGCGCGTTGCGTGGCGAGTGCTTCGAGCGAAGCCTTCGCGAGCGCCGGATCGGCGAACGGAAAACCCGGCGCGAACAATCCGCCGATCGAATCGTGCATGCGCAATTTTCCATCGATCGCCGACTGTGCGAGCAGCAGGCCCGCGAACACCTCGCTGATCGCGCCGATCTCGAAACGGCTGTCGGCATCGGGCGGGGCAGATTTGCCGCCGTCTCGGTGTCCGATATAGAGCGTCTCGCGGCGCTTGCCGTCGATGAGGCCGACTGCCACGCCGCGAAATGCGCCATTGCGGACGCCGTCATCGATGACTTCGCGGAACGATCGGGGAAAAAGCGCCTGGTCGGCGGAGGCGGCGGGGTTGCGCGGCGCGGCGCCAACGGCCGCGGCTAGAAGCGCCAACAAGCAGAGCGGGATGAACGCGAGGCGGCGCAGCAAGGAGACGGCCATGCGTTCAAGGATAGCGCACGCGTTTCGAGCGCAGCGGGAAAAAACCACATCCTTGTGGAGAAGACTTCCTGTGTGGGAGTGTGCCTACTGTGACCGGACGGCGCGCGAAAAGTTCACCGCACTTACGGACAGGACTCGGGGATTTCGCGCCAAGCAACCGGATCCCAGTAACCGCCATCATTGAGACGTGTCGAGCGATCCTCGTTGAAGCGCGCCGCGATCAGGACGGTCGTGTTCGGCTTCACGGTGATCGTGAGATTCTTCAGCTTCGTGCTGCGCAGCGAGGCGATCTCGCCGAGGCCCATCGAACTCGTGGGGATGCGCTCGGCGACCTCGAGCTTATGCTCGCCCGCGGAGACGCGGAAGCGCTTCACGCCCTGCGGACCGGGCGTCACGCCATCGATCGTCAGGATCAGCGCGCCATAGAGCTTCTGCTGCCGCGGGGCGAGGTCCTGCATGCTGATCCGACCGCAACCGCTGGTTGCATCCGCCGCCGCCGCTTCGGCAGCGACCGCCGCCGCCGCGCCGAGGCCGAGCCGCACGGCCGGCAGCGTCACCGCCTGCACGGGGCCATTCAGCGCCAGACGCGTGCCCTCGCGCATCACGTCGAGCTGCAGCGTGGCGCCATTGGGCAGCTGTTCGATGTCGGCGCGCAGCGTCGTCGCCGCGAGCGCACGCCCACGGTCATCCGCGCCGAGATCGCGCAACGAGCGGCCGTTGACCGCCACGAGCAGGTCACCCGGATGCACGCCCAGTTGCTCGGCCGAGCTGCCCGGCGTCGCGCCGAGTACGCGCAACCCGTCGCGCGCGTTCGTGGCGTTCGTCGCATCGACCAGAAGCCCGAGATCGATCGCGCGCTGTTCGGGCTCGTCGATCGACAGGCTGACCTGTTCGGGGTGCGC
>JBDTYX010000067.1:0-15636 GCA_040005435.1 Rudaea sp.
CCGTCGGAAGCGTATTGCCGCTAAGGATGACGCTGCCTGCTATGCCGGTGGCGCCCGTCGCTCCGGTCGCTCCGGTTATGCCCGTCGCACCTGCGATGCCGGTCGCTCCGGTTGAACCCGTCGCTCCGGTTGCTCCGGTCGCTCCGGTCGCGCCTGCGGCTCCGCCGGTGGGCGGGCGGAAGTAGCCGAAAACATCAACGACAATGTTGCTCGTGTTCTGTACGTAAACCGAGAACATGCCGTTGGACTGGTTGATGGTCGCGATACCGAAGTTCGCGATGTCCTGGCTGCCGGTCGAGTTCATCCAGCTCACCAGCGGTCTCGGCTGGCCTTGCGGCCACAGCGTGACGAATCCATAGATCGCGGGATCGCCCAATCCCTGGCTCAGCGTGTCGACGGTCGCGTTGAGCGCGAACGCAGCGGGAATGACGCCGGTAAAGGTCACGCAGGCGCCGCCGCCCTGGCCGATGCCGGTATCGCCCTTGAAGTCGCGCGAGGTCCCGCCTGCGATCGCGGGCTGCGCCTCGGTCTGGCGCGTATCGACGACGCGGCACGGCTCGATAGGCGTGTACACGAGGTCTTGCGTCGTGTCACCGAGGCTCTTGGCGGAGCCATCCGAAGACTGCGTCGCGGTGATGGTAGTCGTGGAATGACGCAGCGCGGATGCCGACGCCGTCGAGAGCGCGTCTTGGAGGTTCGTCGCGCGGTACGCCTCGACGAGTCCCTGCGCGTCGCCGCGCATCAGGTCGTTGATCAGTTGCACGCGCTTGGGATCTATCGCGCCGTCTGCGCCGCGAACGAACTCGGCGGAGAAGCGGTCGGCAATCGAATTGATGTTCGAAAATCGCTGTTGCGCGCGGACCAACTGGTCCGCCGAGACGGCGGAAGTAGCCGCTCTGATATTCGTTGTTGGGGTTTGCGCCGAGATCGCGCTGCTGACGGCAAGGGCGAGTGCCGTTACCGCAAATTGGGTGGCATTGTAGGAATTTCGTGTCGTCGCTTTCATGCTGTACTCCCCCTTTGAGAGCGTGGCATTTCAGGGAATTGCTATTGCATTGTCAGTGCATCCTGTCACGGGAAATTCGTTTTCCGGAACCACTGATACGCCGCATGCGCGACCTCTTCCGTACGCTGGCACACATATGCTGCGTCAATCCAATATGCGAGCCTCGAGAGGTCGTGTGATGAGACGCCGTTCACACTTTGCACACGAATATCGACTCCTTGACGGCCAACTTTTAAGAAAGAAGAACTTTTAACCGATAGCTGTCGTTGCAAACGCGAAATTTCTCGGAGCGATATGCCTCCGCTTTCGAAAATCCTGTCTCAACCAAGACATAAATGCCCTTACGGGCCATGCGTCTCAAAGGAAAGACGCAAAGGCCTGCGCGTGCAAAAGGTGCGCGCGCCGGGGTGCGTCATTTTCTTTTCCGCACAAGAGTCCGCCGGCCTCCTGCGCGCCGCGCGCCAAAGCCGTAACGTCTCAGCTACCCGATCTCGGTCTGCGGCAGATGCATCGCTATCTGCGGATCGCACGCGCAAACCTGCATCACTTCGATCACGCGACGCACGTCGCGCGATTCGATGTGGAGTGCCAGAATCCGCTGATCGCTTCTTCATCCTGCACTGCGATCACCCACCCGGAACGGTCTGGTCTGCGCTGTCGGCGCACCAGGCATTGCTCCGCGGCAGATATCCGCGCCGATCCCCGGCCAGGGTCGCGAATATCCTGTTCGACGCGACTTTCCGCACGGAAACCCAGAGGCCGCGCATTTGGTGGGGCGGGAAACACGCCATCACCCTCGCGCGGCGTGCGGTCCGAAGCCGTAGCTGCAGCTCTCGTCAGCCCTGCACGACGCCGAGATACTCGTCCTTGAGTTTCACATAGTGTTTCGCCGAGTAGTACAGCTGCGCGATCTGCGAGGACGACAACGCGCGCACGCAGCGGGCCGGATTGCCGACCCACAGCTCTGCTTCGCCGATGACTTTCCCGGGGGTGACGACCGCACCTGCGCCGATGATCGAATGCTTGTGCACGTGCACGCCGTCGAGCACGGTCGCGTGCATGCCGATCAGGCACGCATCGTCGATCGTGCAGGCGTGCAGTATCGCGCCGTGTCCGACCGTCACGTCCGCGCCGATCACGAGAGGGAATCCCCCCGGCGTGTAGGGGCCGTCGTGGGTGACATGCAGCACTGCGCCGTCCTGGATGTTGCTGCGCGCACCGATACGAATGTGGTTCACGTCGCCACGCGCAACGACGCACGGCCAGAGAGACACGTCGTCGCCGAGTGCGACGTCGCCGATCACGACTGCGGCAGGATCGACATAGACACGCTGGCCGAGACACGGCAGCTGTCCACGATAGGGGCGTAGATTCATCGTTCGGCGTGCCTTGGCGGAAATCGCCACGATGTTAGCATCGCGCCCGGGGCCAGATCGCGGGCCTTGTCAACGGCGCAGACGCATCGGTTTCTGAGCCGGCGCGAACGACACGCGAACCCCCGCACAAGTCGGCATCGACGCCTGCGAACGCGACGTCCGCGACGTGTCCACGCCGACCGCGATCGCTTTGCGGATCGACGGCACGCGCTACACTGCGCTCGCAACAGTCTGCAACGAGGTCCGCCCATGGACATGCCTGAAACGAACCGCACGCTGCACGCGACGCTCGTGCGGCTGCGCGCCGCGCAACTGGCGCGCACACCGGACTACGCGCAGCGCATGGACGACCTCGCGCGCCTGCGCGACGCATTCAAGGCGCGCCTCGAGGACTTCGTCGCCGCGATGAGTGCCGACTTCGGCCGCCGTTCGCGCCACGAGTCGCTGCTCAGCGACGGCATGACCGTGCTGCACGACATCGATTTCCTGCGCGCGCGACTGCGCGGCTGGATGCGCAGCAAGCGCGCGGCCGCCGACTGGCTGTTCTGGCCCGCACGCACCGAGGTGCGCTATCAGCCGGTCGGCGTCGTCGGCATCATCGCGCCGTGGAACTATCCTGTGAATCTCGCGCTGATGCCGCTGGCCGCGGCGATCGCCGCGGGCAACCACGTCATGCTCAAGCCTTCCGAGCACACGCCGCGAACGTCCGAGACGCTGCAGGCGCTGCTCGCGGAGGTCTTCCCCGCCGACCGCGTCGCGACGGCGCTCGGTGGACCCGACGTCGCCGCTGCATTTGCCGCGCTGCCATTCGATCATCTGTTCTTCACCGGCTCGACCGCGGTCGGACGCAAGGTCATGGCGGCCGCGGCGCAGAACCTCACGCCGGTGACTCTGGAACTCGGCGGCAAGTCGCCGGCGATCGTCGCGCCGGGCTATCCGGTCGCGACCGCGGCGGATCGCATCGCCGCCGGCAAGTTCCTCAACGCGGGGCAGACCTGCATCGCGCCCGACTACGTGCTGCTGCCGCAGGCCACGATCGCGCCGTTCGTCGCGGCGATGAAGCGCTATGTCGCGCGGAGTTATCCCGATCTCGCCGCGAGCCCGGACTATTCGAGCATCATCAACGAGGACCAGTTCCGGCGGCTCGTGGGATACGTCGAAGAGGCACGTGCGGCCGGCGCCGAAGTGATAGAGCTCGCCACGGGCGATGCCGCGAAGCGCGTGTTTGCACCGACGCTGATCGTGGGCGCGAACGAGTCTCTTGCGGTCATGCGCGACGAGATCTTCGGGCCGATCCTGCCGCTCATCGCGATAGACTCGGTCGATGCGGCGATCGACTACGTCAATGCGCGGCCGCGGCCGCTCGCGCTCTACCATTTCGACGACGACAAGGCGCGCGCCGAACAGGTCCTCGACCGCACCGTCGCGGGCGGCGCCGCGGTCAACGAGACTGTGCTGCAGTTCGTGCAAAGTCGCCTGCCGTTCGGCGGCATCGGGCCCTCGGGAATGGGCCACTACCATGGCGAGGAGGGCTTTCTCACCTTCAGCAAGCAGAAACCCGTGCTCTACCAGGCGCGTTTCTCGAGCATGAAGGCGATGCGGCCGCCCTATCGCGGGCTCGCCGATTTCATCGTGAAGTTCCTGACGCGCTAACCGCAAAATAAAAAAAGGGGTCAGGTTCAATTTCCTGGCGAACTATTTTCTCGGCTGAGTGGCAGAGAAATTGAACCTGACCCCTTTTTTAGAACCTGACCCCATTTTTCATTTTGGCGTTAGCGCGGACGCGGCTTCGCGCGTCCCGTCGGCGTCGCGGTCCACGGATCGTCCGGCCACGGGTGGCGCGGATAGCGGCCCTTGAGTTCCTTCTTCACCTCGGGGTAGGTGCGCTCCCAGAAACCGCGCAGGTCCTGGGTAACCTGGATCGGGCGCTGCGCTGGCGACAGCAGGTGCAGCGTCACCGCCACGCGACCCTTCGCTACGCGCGGCGTATCGGCGAGTCCAAACAGCTCCTGCAGCTTGACCGCAAGCACCGGCGGCTTGTCGAATTCGTAGACAAGCGTGCGCTGGCTACCGCTCGGCACCTGCCACGACTCGGGCGCGTGCTCGTCGAGCGCGCGACGCTGCGCATAGTCGAGGCGCGCGGCGAGCGCCTCGCCCAGTTGCTGTGACGACAACGCGTCGAGCCGGGTCTTGCCCGAGAGTGCCGGCGCGAGCCAGTCGTCGAGCGATTCGAGCAGCGCGGCGTCCGACAAATTCGGCAACGCCAGCTCCGCGCAGGCCGCGCGCAGGAATTCGACGCGTGTGCGCAGGCGCTGCGCGTGTTCGCTCCATGGCAATAGCCCGAGTCCTTCATCACGCACCGCCGCGAGCATCGCGGGCAGCGCGTCCTCGGACTTCGCGGGCACGCCGCGGCGTTCGAGCACGAGTTCGGCAAAGCGCTGTTCCTCGAACGCCTCGACCGCGCGCGTGTCACGATTCCAGCGCACGCTGCGCACGCGCGTGAAGCGCTCGGCGAAGTCGCGTTCGAGCAGATCGGCGTCGAACGGCGCCGCGGCGAGGATCAGGCTGTCGCGATCCTCGTGGCGCAGGTCGATCACGATCAGCCAGCGCTCGCCGTAGAGCGTCGAGTTCGGATGCAGCGTCACGCCGCGGCCGTTGCTCATCGCGTAACGGCGCGGATTGGCGGCATCCTGGCGTGCGACACGGTCGGGGAAAGCGTGCTTCAGCACATCGCCGATCGCATGCGTGCCGGCGACCTGCAAGGGCGCTTGGCGCATGCCGAATCGACGACGCCAGCCCGCCGCGGCCTCGTCGATCGCCGCGAGCGCGCCGGCATCGGCGCCATGCAGCCGTGCCGCGCGTGCGCGCTCGGCGCGCCAGCCCAGCAGCGCCGCGTGGCGCGCGCGGAAGTCGTCGTTGCGCCCCGCCTCGCCGCGCAGCGGACTGCGCGCCTCGACGAGCGCGATCAGGTCGCAGGCGAGCGCACGATGCGCATCGTCGGCGCGCACCGCCGCGGCCGCGAGACGCGGCTGCGCGCCGGTCGCGAGCAGCGCGCGGCCTAGGTCGGTCAGGCGCGTCTGCGCGTCGAGCGCGCCGAGCAGCCGCAGCAACGCGCGCGCACTTGCGAGCGCGCCCGGCGGCGGCGGATCAAGCCAGCGCAGCTCATCCGCACCCCACGCGACGAGTTCGAGCGCGAGTGCGGACAGCTCGACCTGCGTGATTTCGGCGCGCCGCGACGGTTCGAGGCGCTGACTCTGCGGCCATAGCCGATAGGCGATGCCATCGGCGACGCGGCCGGCGCGCCCTGCGCGCTGGTCGGCCGAGGCCTGCGAGATGGCGACGGTCTCGAGCCGGGTGAAGCCCGAGTTCGGATCGAAGCGCGGCTCGCGCGCGAGACCCGAGTCGATCACCACGCGGACGCCGGGAAGCGTCACGCTCGACTCGGCCACGTTCGTCGCGATCACGATGCGGCGCTCGCCCGTGCGCGCGGGCGCGAGCGCCGCGTGCTGCTCGGCGAGCGACAATTCGCCGTGCAGCGGCAACAACACGATGCGACCGCGCCGCTCGACGTCGGCATCCTCGGCGATCGCCGCCGCGAGCATCCGTTGCGCGCGATCGATCTCGCGCCGACCGGGCAGGAAGACGAGCAGGTCGCCGTCGGTCTCGGCCAGCGCGCCGGTCACGACGCGGCGCAGCTGGAATTCCCAGGCCTCGCCCGCTTTCGCTGGCGGATATTCGATGCGCACCGGGAAGCTGCGCCCGGCGCTCGTCAGTCGCGGCGCATCGAACCAGCGCGCGACGCGTTCGCCGTCGAGTGTCGCCGACATGATCACGAGCCGCAGGTCGGGGCGCAGCGAGGCCTGCACGTCGAGCGCGAGCGCGGCGCCGAGATCGCCGGCGAGATGGCGCTCGTGGAATTCGTCGAACAGGACCGCGCCGACGCCGGGGAGCTCGGGATCGTCCTGGATCATCCGCGAGAGGATGCCCTCGGTGACGACTTCGACGCGCGTGCGCGCCGAAACGCGCGCCTCGAAGCGGATCCGGTAGCCGACCGTCGCGCCCACTTCCTCGCCGAGCTGCGCGGCCATGAATTCGGCCGCCGCGCGCGCGGCGATGCGGCGCGGCTCGAGCATCACGATCTTGCGTCCCGCGAGCCACTCCGCGTCGAGCAGTGTGAGTGGAACCTGCGTGGTCTTGCCCGCGCCAGGCGGCGCCTCGAGCACGAGGCGCGACTGCAGGCGCAGCTGCGCGAGCAACTGCGGCAGGACTTCGGCGATCGGAAAGTTCATCGATTGCAGCGTACGCGGCACGTCGCTGTCGCGCCGCCCGCGTAGGTCACGCAGGCTCGATGGCGCATTCGTGCCGATGCGGCGGCGCGACGCGAGCCACCGCGCGACGCCGGTTCATGCCGCACCGAGCAGGTCGGCGAGCGCCGCCGCGACGGTCTTGGTCGCGCGACGCAGGTCCTCGAGTTGCAGGTTCTCGTCGGCGCCGTGTCCGTTCGCCTCCGCGAGCGTGCGTGGACCTGCGCCGTAGAGCACCGTCGGGATGCCGGCGGCCGTGTAGTGTCGCGCATCGGTGTACAGCGGCACACCGTGCTCGATGATGTCGACGCCGAAGAATTCGGCGCCGCGCGCCTGCAGCGCGGCGACGATCTTCTCGGCACCCGGCAACTTCACGAGCGGCTGCGACAGCATGATGCGCGTGATCTCTACGCGGATGCCGGGAATTTTCGCCGCTTCCGACTGGATCAGCGCGTGCAGCTCCGCCTCGGCCGCGGCTGGCGATTCCTCGGGGATGATGCGCCGGTCGATGCGGAAACTCACGCGATCCGGAACGACGTTCGTGTTGATACCGCCCTCGATCAGCCCGACGTTGATCGTCGGGTGCGTGATGCCGCTCGTCGCCGAGACGCGCGACTTGAGCGCCTCGCGAGAGGCGTAGATCGCCGACAGTATCTGCGTCGCGGCCGCAAGCGCGTCGATGCCGCGCTCGGGCATCGCGGCATGCCCCTGCTTGCCGTGTACGACCACTTCGACGTGCAGGCAGCCGTTGTGCGCGGTCGTCACGGCGTACGAGAATCCCGCGCTCAGCGCCAGCGTCGCCTGCGAGAGTCCTTGCTCGAGCAACCAGCGCGGGCCGATCTCACCGCCGGCTTCCTCGTCGTAGGTCAGGTGCAGCTCTATCGCACCAGTGAGCTGCGCGCCCGTCGACGCGAGCTCGCGCAGCGCCAGCAGCGCGAATGCGTAGGTCGCGAAATCAGACTTGCTGACCGCGACGCCACGGCCGAACATCGCCGGGCCGTGTTCCCCGTCTGCGATCTCGGCGCCATACGGGTCATGCGTCCAGCCCGCACCGGGCGCGACGACGTCGCCATGCGCATTGAGGGCAACGACCGGACCACCCCCCTCGCCGAAACGCTGGCGCACGACGAGATTGGTCGCGGAGATCATGCCATTCGAGCGCGCGTCGGCTGCGGGTACGACGTGCGCCTCGACCGCGAAGCCGAGCTCCTCGAGCAGTTGCTTCGCGCGCACCGCATGCGCCGCGCAGTCGCCGGGCGGATTGTCGCTCGGCAGCTTGACGAGCTCTGCGAGGAATGCGCACTCGTCGGCGAAGCGGCCGTCGACGAACGCGGCAATGGTGTCGGAGATCGAGGTCATTCGCGCACAGCCTGGAAGTGGATGAGGAAATCGGCGAACACGCGCGCCGCAACGTCGGCGTCGGCCGCACTCAGCGTCTCGTCGGGATGATGGCTGATACCGCCGTTGCCACAACGCACGAACAGCATGCCGACCGGCGTGATCGTCGCCATCTTCATCGCGTCGTGACCCGCACCACTCGGCAGGTGCAGCGGATTCGTCTCGCCCGCGCGCGCGATCGCGGCCGCGAGCTGCGCCTGCAACGCAGGTGCGCATGGCGTCGCAGCGGCGCGCAGCACGCGCTGCACGTCGATGCGCACGTGGCGGCGCGCCGCGATGCGCTCGATCTCGCCGAGCACAGCGTTCTCGGCCGCATCGCGCAGATAGTCGTCGCCCGAGCGGATGTCGATCGACAGCTCGCAGCGTCCGGGGATCACGTTGATTGCGCCGCGCGGCACCTCGAGCTTGCCGACCGTGCCGACGAGGCCAGCGGCGGTCGAGCAGAAGCGTTCGACCGCGAGCACGATCTCGGCGGCCGCGGCCGCCGCGTCGCGTCGCAGGCCCATCGGCACAGTGCCGGCGTGGCCCGCCTGGCCAGAAATCGTGACGACGCTGCGCACGCTGCCGGCGATCGCCGTGACGACGCCGAGCGCATGGTCCGCGTCGAGCAGCACGGGGCCCTGTTCGATGTGCACCTCGACGTAGCCTGCGAGGCAATCGGGGCTACGCGCGATCGCGGGGATGCGGTCCGGATCGTGGCCCGTGCTGCGCATCGCATCGCGCATGCTCACGCCGTCGATGTCGACGTTGTCGAGCACCGCGGTATCGAAGCTGCCCGCGAGAGCGCTGCTGCCGAGGAAGGTCGACTTGAAGCGCACGCCTTCCTCTTCGGCGAACGCGACGATCTCGAGGTCATACGCCAGCCGCGCGCCGGCCTGGCGCAGATTCTGCGCGACCGCGATCGGCAGCAGGATGCCGAGGCGACCGTCGTACTTGCCCGCGTCGATCACTGTGTCGTAGTGCGAGCCGGTGAGCAGCGTCTTCGCATGCGCGTCGCCGCAACGCCAGCGGCCGATCACGTTGCCGACCGCGTCGATGTCGACCTCGAGGCCTGCCGCGAGCATGAAGTCGCGGATCTGCTGCGCGGTCGCGAGGTGCGCGGGTCGCAGGTAGGTGCAGGTCAACGCGTCGGGCTCGTCGCTGTGACTCGCGAGGCCCTCATGCATCGCGATGATCTGGTCGCCGGGCGGCACCGCGACCGTATCGTTGATTCGGAAGAACGCGATGCGCGCGATCTGCGCGAGCGCCGCATGCAACTCCGCGTCGTTCGCATGTTCTACGCGTTCGACGAACGTCGCTATGATCGACGCGCGGTCGTGGCCACGGATAGCGAGGATGAACGGGAAGCCAAACTTTGCGTTGTAGCGGCTGTTGAGTTCCTGCAGCTGCGCGTACTCTTCTGGCGTGCACGCGTCGAGGCCCGCGCCTTGCTGTTCGCGCGTTGAGTCCGCCGTCAGCTCCCTGCGCACTGCCGCGCGCCCCGCGAGCTCGGGGTGCGCGCGGACCAGGTCGAGCTGCTCGGCGGTGCTGGCCTCGTCGACGACCGCGCGCATCGCGGCGAGCAGCGCGAGGCGCGACGCGAACGGTCGCCGCGCGGCCGCGCGTTCTGCGACCCACGGCGAGCGTTCGAAGATCGCGGCGAGCGCGCTCGCGAACCGATCCGCCGGCATCGCGTTGAGCTCCGCGAGCGCGATCATGCCGGCACGCCCGGGGACGGATGCGTCGTGAGCCAGTGGCGCGCGATGTCGATGCGACGGCAGATCCAGACGCGCTCGTGTGCCTGCGCGTAGTCGAGGAAGCGCTCGAGCGCGGCGATGCGGCCAGGGCGGCCGACGATGCGCGCGTGCAGTCCGACCGAGAGCATCTTCGGCGCGTCGAGGCCGCCCGGATCGCCCTCGCGCCAGAGCACGTCGAACGCATCCTTCAGATAGTCGAAGAACTGGGTGCCCGAATTGAAGCCCTGCGCCGCGGAGAAGCGCATGTCGTTGCTGTCGAGCGCGTACGGCACGACGAGGCGCGGCACGCTGCCCGCGGCGCCGTCGCGCAGGATGTCCACTTCGGTCCAGTACGGCAGGTCGTCGGCGTAGGAGTCCGAGTCGTACAGGTAGCCGCCGTGCTCGGCGACGAGGCGACGCGTGTTCGGGCTGTCGCGACCCGTGTACCAGCCCAGCGGCGGGCTGCCGCACAGCCCGGTGAGGACTCGCGTGGCCTCGGCGATGTGCGCACGCTCGGTCTCCTCGTCGATGTCCTGATAGCTGATCCAGCGCAGCCCATGGCAGGCGATCTCGTGGCCGAGCTCGCGGTAGGCGGCGAGCGCATCGGGGTGCCACTGCAACGCTTGTGCGACCGCGAACACCGTGAGCGGCAGCGCGCGCGACTCGAACGCACGCAACACGCGCCACAGTCCGGCGCGCGCGCCGTATTCGTAGAGCGACTCCATGCTCATGTGGCGCGCGCTGAACGCCTGTGCGCCGATGATCTCGGAGAGGAACGTCTCGGACGCCGAGTCGCCGTTGAGCACGCTGTTCTCGGCGCCCTCCTCGTGGTTGAGCACGAACTGCAGCGCGATGCGTGCGCCGCCGGGCCAGCGCGGGTGCGGCGGCGTGCGGCCGTGGCCGATGAGATCGCGCCCGGACGGCGCGGTTTGACTGGCGGACATCTGTCGGTTTTCTTCGTCTGCTGCTTGCCGCCATGATACGGCACAATGCGCAGAATGCTCCCGTCCCGGACACGCCGCGGCCGGCTCAAATCGGCCTTCCCGTCAGCGGCCATCGCATGGCTTAGCCTGATCGCTTCCGGCTGTGCCGACGTTCGCTATTTCGCGCATGTCACACACGGGCAACTTGCGATCGCGCATGCACGCGTCGCGTTGACCGCGGTGATTGCGGCGCCAGGTACCGATGCGCAACTCGCGCGCCGCCTTGAGCTGGCCCGCGACGCCCGCGTTTTCGCATCCGCGCACATCGGCCTGCCCGACAATCGCAGCTTCACCACCTACGTCGACCTGCGTCGCCCTTACGTCGTCTGGAACGTGTTCGCTGCGCCACGCTACTCGGTCGACCCGGTCCTGCACTGCTTCCCCATCGCCGGCTGCGTCCCATATCGCGGCTATTTCACCGAGGCGCTCGCGAAGGAAGAAGCCGCTCGGCTGAGCGCTGCCGGCGACGACGTCTTCGTCGGCGGCGTGGCCGCCTATTCGACTCTGGGCTGGTTCGCCGATCCGATCCTGTCGAGCATGCTGCGCTGGGACGACGACGAACTCGCGGGCACGATCTTCCACGAGCTGGCCCACCAGCGCATCTACGTGAAGGACGATACCGCGTTCAACGAATCATTTGCGACGTTCGTGCAGCAGGAGGGCCTGCGCCAGTGGCACGCGGCGCGGAGCTTGCCCGAGGTCGATCAACAGGCTCGCTCGCGCGAACACGAATTCGTGGGTCTCGTGCTCGACTTGCGTGAGCGCCTGCGCCGGCTGTACGCCTCGCTCGGCGACATCTCGGACATCGAGAAGCAGAAGCAGCGCGAGTTCGAGGGCTTCCGCGAACGCTATCGCCAGTGGCGCGATGCGCGAACGCCCGAAGACCACACGCGGGACGCGTTCGTCGCCGCGCCACTCAACAACGCCTCGCTACTGCCGTACGGCCTCTACGACCAATGGGTGTCCGCGTTCGCGGCGCTGTTCCGCGCGGCGGGTTCGCGCTGGCCGGAGTTTTACGCGCGCGCCAGCAACCTCGCGCGCGAGCCCGCGCCAGCGAGAATCGCGGCGATGTCGAAGCTGGCCGAGTCCTCGGCGACTCGCGTGCCTCACTAGCGCGGCGCGCCGCAGTCTGGTCCAACCACGCGAGCACGGCTCGCGCGGCCTCGATGCGATGCGCCGAGAAGCTGTGATCGTCGTCGAACGCACGAAACGTCCAGTGCGTCGCGTGCGCGCCTCGTAGCGCCTCCTCGAACCGGGTCGTGACCATCTCGGTAGAGCCGTCAGTGTCCTTCTTGCTCGTGATCATGAGGCCCGCCTTGCTTGCCAACTCGGGTACCAACGCGAGGAAGTCCCAGTCCTTCGCATGCGCCTTCGCCTCGTCCGCGAGCGCCTGCGCCGTCGTGCCGCGCAGGGGTCCCGCCTCCGGGTCGGTGTAGCTCTTCGTCTCGACGAGAAAGTCGCGGCGCGTGATCGGTTTGCCATCGACTTGCAGTTGGCCGAAGCGGCCGATGTTCCAGGGCGCGAACGCTATCGTGCATGCGACGTTCGGATCGTCGGCCGCGCCGGCGAGCGCGAGCCAGCCGCCCATGCTGTGTCCGAACAGCATCACGCGCGCGGGATCGAATCCGTACTTCTGCGCGATCTGCGGCGAGCGCGCCCACGCGAGAACCGCGGCGACGTCTGCGCGTGCCGACGCGAATGAAAAACCACCGCCGCTGCCCCACGAACCGCGATAGTTGAAGTACAGCGCGTCGTACCCGGCGCGACGCAGCGCCTGGGCGATGTCGAGGTTGCGCTCGTTGCCGGGGAAGCCGTGCAGCAGGATGACGAGTGGATGCGTGCCAGTTCCCTGCGCGAGATAAAGCAAGCCGTTCACACGCGTGTTGGCAATCGGAATCTTCAGTTCCGCCGAAGATGGTGCGTGCGCCTTGTCGGTAACGACGGGGTCGTCGATGACCGGGTCGAAAGCGCGCACCGACGACGCGGCAGCGAAAAGAAAGATCGCGAGCAATAGCAGCGGCATCGAACGCGTCATGAATCTGTCTCCAGGCAAAAGAACAGGTTGGGTAGGCAGAAACCGGCATCGCCGGCGAGAGTAGATTGATGGATTCGCGCGAGCGCCCTAGTGCGGCGCACCTTCGTCGAGCCATGCGAGCACGCTCGCGCGTTCGCTGTCTGTCATCTGAGTCAGGTTGCCGATCGGCATCACCTTCGTGCGCAGCTGCACCTGCATCTGTGCGGTCTGCGCGAGGATTGCCGCGGGGCTGTCGAGCTGCACGCCTTTAGGCGGCGCGGGGAAGCCCGCGAACGTCGGCTTCGCCGCGTGGCAAGGGACGCAGCGCTCGTCGACGATCGCCTGCACCTCGGCAAAACGCTGCGCGGGCGGCAGTGTGCTCGCAGCGCTGCCGCTGTGCGGCGACGGCGCGAGCGCAACGATGACGCCCGCGAGCACCGCGAGGCCGAGCGCGAGCGGCAGCAGTGGCGTCCTGCCCCCGCGCTCGTGCGCATTGTGGCGTGCGACGAACCAGGCCCGGATCGCGGCGCCCGCGAACGCGATCGCGATCAGGACGAACCAGTTGTATTCCGCACCATAGGTCAGCGCATAGTGGTTGCTGATCATTACGAACAGCACCGGCAGCGTGAAGTACGTGTTGTGCACGGAGCGCTGCTTGCCGCGGATGCCATGAATGGGATCGAGCGGCCGACCCTCGCGCTTGGCCCGCACCATCTCGCGCTGGCCCGGAATGATCACGAAAAATACATTGGCGACCATCATCGTGCCGATCGTCGCGCCGAACAGCATGTACGCGCCGCGACCCGAGAACAGATGGCAGAGCGCATAGGCGGCGAGCGCGAGCAGCACGAACAGCACCGCGCCAAACGCCTTGTCGTCGCGCCCGAGCGGCGAACGGCACAGCGCGTCGTAGACCAGCCAGCCGGCGACGAGGAACGCGAGCGCGATGCCGATCGCCGCAGGCGTGCTGAGCGCGGCGACCGCGGGGTCGATCAGATAGGTCTGCGCCTGGCCGAAGTACAACAGGCAGAGTAGGAAGAAGCCCGACAGCCACGTCGTGTATGCCTCCCAGTAGAACCAGTGCAGCGCCTCGGGCAGTTCGGCGGGGGCCGTTTTATACTTTTGCGGATTGTAGAAGCCGCCGCCGTGCACCGCCCAAAGCTCGCCGCCGACGCCGGCATCGATAAGTTCCTTGCGCCGCGGTGGCAGCAGGTGGTTGTCCAGCCAGACGAAATAGAACGATGCGCCGATCCAGGCGATGCCGGTGATCAGGTGCAGCCAGCGGCCGAGCAGGCTCGCCCAGTCGAACAGGTAATCGATCATGTGCTCCTCTTAGTGCGAGCCACGGCAAGGCAGGAGCCCGCCCGCCGGCGAGTCGCGTCAGCGTCGGTTGCGCTACGAGGTGCCACGGCAGTTCCGATTCGAGCGGCTGCGACGCAATTGCGAGACCCACGAACCGTCATGCCCCCAGCGCTGAAACGACAACCCAAACGAGACACCGCGCCATCGGACTGGTATACGCGACGGCGGTCCAGATCGCCATCGCGCGGATGTTTCGGCTTCTGGCGGCGCGCAATCCCATCACTCCTCCGCTCGCCGCGGTCAGCGGAACCATCCAGAAAATCAGCGGCAGCAGCCACACGAGAATCTGGTTCGCGTTTGGACTGTCGTTGAAAAACAGCGAAACGAACAGAACAACTGGGGTCGCGAACAGACTTACCAGCGCGAGGATATCCAGCATCACCAAGAGTGCGAACATGCGAGTCCTGCACGGATGCGCCGGCTGTATGCCGGCGGCGCGATTGCAGTCCGCACTCGGCCGGCGGCCGCGAAGAGTTACGCTCTAAGCGCGCGCAAACTGACATGCGCAATGCCCGACGGATATGGGGAAGCGGCAGCGACTCGTCACCGCGAACCCGACGCGGCCCTGATCGCATCGATCGCGCGCAACACGGCCTCGGGCGTCGCCGGCGCGGGCAACCGCGGGATCGCGTGCGCCGGCCCGCAGGCCGCGACCGCGTCGCGGATCGCATGCAGCGTCGACATCGCGAGCATCAGCGGCGGCTCGCCGACCGCCTTCGAGCGGTGGATCGTGTCTTCCGGGTTCGGCGCGTGTTCGAGGATGCGTACGTCGGCGTGCAGCGGCCAGTCGCGCACGCTCGGGATCTTGTAGGTCGACGGCGCGTGGGTCTTGAGCTCGCCGTTCGCGTTCCACCAGAGTTCCTCGCTCGTGAGCCAGCCGACGCCCTGCAGGAAGCCACCCTCGATCTGGCCGCGGTCGATCGCGGGGTTCAGCGAGGTGCCGACGTCGTGCAGGATGTCGACGCGGGTAAGCTGCGTCTCGCCGGTCAGCGTGTCTACCGCGACCTCGGACACCGCCGCGCCGTAGGCGAAGTAGAAGAACGGCCGGCCGTTGAGCTTGCTGCGGTCCCAGTGCAGCTTCGGCGTCGCGTAGAAACCTGTCGCCGACAGCGACACGCGTGCCTGATAGGCCGACATCACGAGCTCGGCGAACGGCATGCGACGGGCGCCTATCTCGACCTCGCCGTCGGCGAAGCGCACCCGTTCCGGCGTGACGCTGTGCAGCTTGCACGCGTGCTCGACGAGGCGCGCGCGCAGCGTCTGGCACGCGGCCTGCGCGGCCTTGCCGTTGATGTCTGCGCCGCTCGATGCGGCGGTCGCCGAGGTGTTCGGCACCTTGCTCGTGTCAGTCGTCGAGGTGCGCACGCGCGACAGCGGCAGGCCGAATTCGTGGGCGACCACCTGCGCGACCTTCGTATACAGACCCTGCCCCATCTCGGTGCCGCCGTGATTGAGCATCACGCTGCCGTCGGTGTAGA
>JBDTYX010000068.1:0-15497 GCA_040005435.1 Rudaea sp.
CAACATCGCGAACGCGGACATGGTCGGCCACACCGGCATGCTCGGCGCCGCGATCAGCGCCGCCGAGACGGTCGACGTCGCGCTCGGCCGCCTCGCGGAGGCGATCCGCATCGCCGGCGGCGAGATGCTGATCAGCGCCGACCACGGCAACTTCGAGCAGATGGTCGATGCGAACGGAGTGCCGCACACGCAGCACACGGTCGGCCCGGTGCCGCTCGTCTACGTGGGACGCAAAGCGACGCTCGAACACGGCGCGCTGCGCGACCTCGCGCCGACCGTGCTCGCGCTGATGGGGCTGCCGCAGCCGCCCGAGATGACCGGGCACTCTCTCGTGCGTCTCGCTTGACGCCATCGGTGGATCGCGTTTGCCGGCGGCTGACGGGCGCACTCGCGGCGCTTGCATTCTGCTGCGTCGCGTTGGCTGGATCCGCGGCAGAGCCGGCCGAGACGGTCGCGCGCACCGCGCAGGAGGCGCAGGCGAACAGCAGGCTCGACGGCGTTCGTGCGGAGATCAGGAAGATCAGCGAGGCGCAGAAAGAGATCAGCCTGCGCAAGAACGACGTCGCGGCGGGGTTACGCGAGCAGGAGATCAGAATCGCCGGCAGCGCGCGTGAATTGCGCGAGCTCGACGCCCAGCTCGTGGCGCAGCAGGACCGCCTCGGCGAATTGCAGGGCCGACGCGACGCGCTCAACGTCAGGCTTGGCAGCCAGCGCGCGACGCTCGCGGCGTTGCTGCGTTCGGCCTATGCGATCGGTCATCACGAGGAACTCAAGCTGCTGCTCGCCGAAGAGAACGTCGCGACGATCGACAGGATGCTCGCGTACTTCCGCTACTTCGAACGCGCGCGCGTCGCCGAGATAGAACGCGTGCTCAACGACCTCGGCGCGCTCGCCGAGGTGCACAGGCAGATCGAGGCACAGACGGCCGAACTCGTCGCCGCGCGCGCGCGGCGGGTCGCCGACGCCGCGCAGCTCGACGGCGAACGAGCGCAGCGGCTGAAACTGCTCGCCGATCTCGATGGCCAGCTCAAGGACGAACAGGCGCGCCTCGCGGCGCTCGGCAAGGACGAGAAGGGTCTCGTCGACCTGCTCGAGAAGTTGCGCGACATCTTCGCCGACATCCCCAAGCAGATCGTCGGGGCCGAGCCGTTCGCGCAGATGCGCGGGCGGCTCGCGTGGCCGCTGCGCGGCAAGGTAGCGCTCGGCTTCGGCGCGCGCGAGAGCAACGAGCGCACGAGCAGCGGGCTCGTCATCGACGCGGCCGAGGGCAGCGAGGTACGCGCGATATCGCACGGACGCGTCGTTTTCGCGGACTGGATGCGCGGCTTCGGCCTGCTGCTGATCGTCGATCACGGCGACGGCTACATGAGCCTGTACGGCTACAACGAGACGCTGCTCAAGGATGTCGGCGACTGGGTCAACAGCAACGAGGTTGTCGCGAGCAGCGGCTCGACGGGCGGCCGCAAGGCGTCCGGGCTGTACTTCGAGTTGCGCGCGCAGGGCAAGGCCGTCGATCCGCGCGGCTGGCTCAAGCCTTGATTCAGGTGTTCGCAAGCCCAATCCCTGCATAATGGTCGCCGCCATTTCCTACCGCCGATGCACGTCATCAAGGGTGATTTCCATGTCGGTCAAACTCGTCTTCGCCGCCCTCGCGCTAAGCACCGCGACCACGCTCAGTCTCGCCGACGAAACCAAGCCCGCCGTATCCACCGCGGCGAAGCCGGCGCTCGCGGCAAAGCCCGCGGTGAACCTCGACGACATCCGCGCATTCGCGTCGGTGTTCAGCCTGATCAAGCAGGCCTATGTCGAGCCCGTCGACGACAAGACCCTGATGCAGGCCGCGATCCGCGGCCTGCTAGGCAACCTCGACCCGCATAGCGAATACCTCGACGAGAAAGCGATGGAGACGTTGAGCGAGGACACGAGCGGCAGCTACAACGGACTCGGACTCGAAGTCCTCACCGTCGACGGAATCATGCGCGTCGTCGCGCCGATCGACGACACGCCGGCGGAACGTGGCGGCATCAAGGCCGGCGACATCATCGTGCGCATCGACGGCAAGCCGATCACGCAGGAGATCGTCAGCGAGTCGGTCAATCTGCTGCGTGGCAAGGTAGGCACCGACATCACGCTGAGCGTGATGCACGAGGGTGCCGCGGCGCCGGTCGACATCAAGCTCACGCGCGAGCAGATCCGCGTCGCCAGCGTGCGCGTGAAGTGGGCGGAGCCGGGTTACGCCTACGTGCGCATCGCCCAGTTCCAGGAAGACACCGGCGCGGAGGTCAAGCGCAAGCTCGCGCACCTGCGCGAGAAGGGCGACGCGCTCAGGGGCGTCGTGCTCGACCTGCGCAGCAATCCCGGCGGCCTACTCACGTCCGCGGTCGAGATCAGCGACGACTTTCTCGACGGCGGCGTGATCGTGACGACGAAGGGCCGCCTCAAGGAGGCCGACCTCAACTTCAGCGCGACGCGCGGCGACTTGACCGACGCGGCGCCGATGGTCGTGCTGGTCGACAACGGCACCGCATCGGCGGCGGAGATCGTCGCGGGCGCGCTCAAAGACAATCATCGCGCGCTGATCATGGGGCGGCGCACGTTCGGAAAGGGCTCGGTGCAGACCGTGCTGCCGCTCGACGACACGCATGCCGTGAAGTTGACGACCGCGCGCTACTACACGCCGAGCGGCATCTCGATCCAGGCCGAGGGCATCCATCCGGACATCGAACTGGGCGACCTGAAGCTCGTCGTGCGCGACGCGGAGCCGAGCCTGATCACGGGCGAGCGCGATCTGCCGAATCACCTCAAGGGCGAAAACGAGGTCAGCGGCGGCAAGGCGAGCACGCGCGCCAACACCGACGACTACGCGCTGACCGAGGCGATCAACGTGCTCAAGGGGCTCGCGGCCGTTCGCCGTCCGGCGCCCGCGCAGGCTCCCGACAGCAGCAGCAAGAAGGGCTAACCGGCCGCGCGTGCGGAGGCTTTTAGCGCGCGCACGCGTAGCGCGCCGCGAGTGCGCGCCAGCGCCTACCCGGCGAAGGTGCGTCGCCGCTGTACGTCGCCGAGCCTTGGAGCTTTTTCCCGCATGCCGCGCAACTCCGCCCACCAAGCTTCGGCCCGTCGCTCAGCACGAGCGCGAGAGCATGCGTATCCGCGCACCAGTGCGCATGTCGGAAGGTGCGCGCGAAACCGCTCGACCTGTTCTCGCGAACGACGAATGCGTCGCGCGCGTCGTCCGGGGCGAGGGGCGCAAGCTCGACATAGAAATCCACCGATCGTGCGGGCGACGCTCTCGTCAGCGTGATGTGGTAGCAGCCGGTCCAGTTCGCGGGCGGCGCGTGCGCCCAGGAGAGACTAGCGGCGAGGAGGAGTGCGGCGCCCGCCAAGCGTGTGCGCGTTTCCTCGCCTCACTTCCCCCCGATGCGCGGCGGCGCGACCGGAAATGGCATCACGACCCTGTCGCCGCTCACCGCGTCGCGGATCGCGAGCGGTCCGCGCTTCTCGACCTCCTCGACGCGCACGATGCACTGGATCGGCAGGTGCAGCACGCGCGTGTTTGCGAACTCCTCGCGAAGTTTCTCTTCGGTCGGGTCGATCACGATGCCGTCGCCTGCCTGGTCGAACACGAGGTCGCCGACTTCGGTGAAACCCCATAGCGCGCTCGAGCCGACGCTGCGCGCATACAATTCGAGGCTTTTGCCCTGGCTGATGAACGTCACCTTGTAGAGCTTCTTGTTGCGCATGCGCGCATTTTGGCACTATCCGACGCCGTTGTGCGCTGCGAGCCGCACGGTTCGGACGCTGCTGAAATTCGGCGGCTCCCGAAAGAGGTCGGCTATCCGCGCAGCCGTCGCGCGACCGTCGGGCGCATGATGATCGCGAACAAGATGCCGATCGCGAAGCCGACCGCGTGGGTCGCCCAGGCCACTGCGCCGAACGCGGGCCCGACGAACGTGAACGCGACCTGCAACAACGCCCAGAAGCCGATCAGCAGCGGCGCCGGGATGCGCACGAACTCGAGGAATACGCCGAGCGGGATGACGAGCCCGAGCCGCGCGCGCGGAAATAGCCCGAGATAGGCGCCGATGACCGCGGATACCGCGCCACTCGAGCCGATGATCGTCCTGTTCGTGTCGGCGAGTGTGAATGCCGCGGCGAGGTTGGCGACCGCGCCGGCGACGAGAAACAGGAACAGGAAGCGCCACGCGCCGAGCGCGCGCTCCGCCGGCACGCCGAAGATCATGAGGAACAGCAGGTTGCCGGTCAGGTGCAGCCAGCCCGCGTGGATGAACAGCGCCGTGAAGAGTCGCAGCCAGCGCAACTCGGCGAGCTGGCGCAGCGACAGTGCGTTCGTGTCGAGCAGGCGCGAAGGCACGGTACCCCACTGGCGGACGAAATCGCTGCGCGTGTCCTCTGGCAGAAACGCGAGCCACAGGTAGACCGCGACGCACGTCGCGATCAGCGCGAACGACTGCCAAGGCAGCGTCGGTTTGCGTCGCTGGGCGACGTGGACGAACACGCGCGCGCCGTCTAGGAGCCGGGGCGCGGCAGCAGGAAACGCTGCCCGTGGAATTCGAGCACGGCGCCGCTCGCGCGTATTTCGCGGATCGCGACGCCGCTGATCGCGTCGCCTTCCTTCTTGCGCTCGCCATCGACGAGGATGAAGCGACGCGCGGGGTCGGCGGAGAAGAACAACATGCTGACAGGCAACTTCGGCAGCGCACCCCTCACGTCGGACGCGAGATCGTCGATCGTCGGCAGTGCAGGCTCCGCGGGGGCGGGGGGCGGCGCGGGTGCAGTCGCCGGCAGCGGCGCCGCTTCGGTCGGCACGGCCGGCAGCGCCGCCTGCTTCGGCGCGGGCGCTGCGGTCTGCGCGGTCGGAGGCACGGTCGGCGCAGGCGCGCGTGGGGCACTCGCGGCGGCGGTCGGCAAGCCTGGCGCCGACGGCAACGGTATCGGCGGCATCGCGACCGGCTTGGGCGCGTCGGCCGCTGCGGGCAGCTTGTTCGCGGCGGGTGCCACGGCGGTCGCTCCATGCGGCGGCAGCACGGAGATTGGCGGCACGACCGCCGCATTCGCATTCGCCACCGGCGCGGAGGAGGCGACCGTCGCATTTCTCGCTGCCGCTTTCGCCGCCTTGCGTGTGGACGGAGCGGCAGCGGCAGGCGTAGGCGCGGACGGCGGGGCGCCGACGTCCGCCGCGCGCGGAAGCAGCAGCCACCAGGCTGCGCCCGCGGCGACGAGCACCGCGGCGACGAGCCACGGCAGCGAGCTGCGCCGCCGCCGCGCCGCCGTGATCGGCGTGCCGAGGTTGGGCGCCTCGCCGAGGCGACGCTGCGCTTCGGATTTCTTCAATGCTTCGAGAATGAGTGACATCAGATCAGTGACATGAAGTGTTCTTAGTGGCTGCCGACGCGGCGCGGCGCGGCATCGTGGCGATGTGCCGGGTCTTCATCGGAACTATTCCAGATTGCGCGCAAGATGCGGTCCGTTCGGATCAAGGGCGGAGAGTGCGAACAGCGTCTCCGGGCCGACAACGCCGTCCGGCGTGATGCCGTACGCGGTCTGCAGTTTGCGCACGCGCTCCTCCACGCCCGCATCGAAGAACGCGGGTCCGGGCTCGCTCGCCTTGGCATCCATGCGCGCGAGTTGGGTCTTCACCCAGGCCACGCCTTCTCCGGCGTCGCCGTTGTGCAGGCGCGCAGGCACGTTTTCGGCGAGGCGCCAGAGCGCGAAGAATTCGCCCGACCAGATCTCGCCGAGGCGCGTCTTGTCGATCGCATAACGCTCGCCGGCGAACGATACCCAGGCGAGCCTCTCGCCGACGCCGAGCAGCAGCGCATGGCCCTGTGACTGGTCCTTCTGCAACACGAGAATCAGCGGTCGATCGAAACGCGCGAGCTGGTCGATCGTCCCCTTGCCGTGCAGGCAGTCGAGGCCGGGGAATACCTGCGTCTGGCAGCGCGTCGCATCGCGCACCGACACATTGGACGAGTTCACCTGCCAGCGCGCGAGCAGCTGCGACCAGGTCGTCAGCTCCGAATCGGGACTGGCCTTGAACGCGGCGACGAGGTGCTCGATCGCGGCCTGGGTCGGGTCCGGCGCGGGCGCCGGTGCGAGCGCAGGTGCCGCGACGACCGCTGCCGGTGGATCCTGCGGTCGCCGAAGAAACGTCGCGGCTGCGCCGAGCACGAGTACGGCCAGCGCCAGGACCGCCCAGCGGCCGTAGCGATGGATCCAGTAGCGCGCGCTGCCGGGCAGCGTCTCGTCGGCCGCGCGGTCGACGAGGCGTTCGCCGATCGATGCCTGCTCGCGCGCGTAGCCGGCCATCAGCGCGCGGTCGGCGATCACGTTGATCAGGCGCGGGATGCCGCCCGAGCGCTGGAACAGCGCGCGCAGGCCGAGGCGCGAGAACGGCGCGCGCTGCGCGCCTGCGACCGCGAGCCGATGGCGCACGTATGCCTCGGTCTCCTCGCGGTCGAGCGGTGTCAGGTGGTAACGCGCCGTGATGCGCTGCGCGAGCTGGCGCAGTTCGGGATCGCTGAGCTTGTCGCGCAGTTCGGGCTGGCCGAGCAGGATGATCTGCAGCAGTTTCTGCGTCGGCGTCTCGAGGTTGGTCAGCAGGCGCACCTGCTCGAGCGACTCGGTCGACAGGTTCTGCGCCTCGTCAACGATCAGCACGACCCGCAGACCCTGCGCGTAGGCGTCGAGCAAGTAGGCGTTGAGCGTGTCGACGAGGCCCTTGAGGCTGCCCTTGCGCGTGGCGATATCGAGCTTGAGCTCATCGCAGATCGTCTCGAGCAGCTCTATCGGCGACAGGCGCGGATTGAGCACGAGCGCGACGCGCGTGTTCTCGGGCAACTGCTCGAGCACCAGGCGACACAGCGTCGTCTTGCCGGTGCCGACCTCTCCGGTCAGCTGCACGAAGCCGCCGCTGCCGCCCTTGCCGACCCCGTACAACAGGTGCGCGAGCGCGTCGCGGTGGCGTTCGGACAGGAACACGTAGCGCGGATCGGGGGTGATCGAGAAGGGGGCTTCTTTGAGCCCGTAGAACTCCAAATACATACCGTTACTTTACCTTGGGACAGGGTAAAAGATCGTGTATTTGCCGTGGAGTCGGGCATTTACGGGCGCGCTCGCAGCGGCCGTTCCGGCGTGCGCGGCGCCGTCTCGCGGTGCAAAACCGCAAACCTTGCGACTGCCAAGACCCAGGTTGCGGCGCGCCGCGCGCGCCGAGCATTCGCCGACCCGCGCGGCCCTTCGCGGGCGGTCGGGAGATCGCAGGCTTCGGGCGCCTTAGCCTTCCTGATCGCGACGGATCGAGGCGTTCGACTCCTTGGGCTCGGACTTGACCTTCTGTTCCTTGCGCACTTCGGTCGCGGGCTTCTCGCCGACGTCGTGCAGTTGCAGCGGGCTTTCGAGCAGCGGCTGCGCGTCGACGCGCGCCGCGAGCCAGCGGATGCCGAGGTGCAGGTGAGGGCCGCTCGTGCGGCCGGTACCGCCCGACTTGCCGATAATCGTGCCGCGTTTGATCTCGTCACCCTCCTTCACCGCGATTGCGCTCATGTGGAAGCTCGCGCTGACCATGCCGTCGCCGTGGTCAATGTAGACGCTGTTGCCGGTCAGGAACTGCTCTCCGACGAGGACGACCTTGCCGTCCGCTATCGCATGGATCGGCGTGCCTTCGTTGACCGGATAATCGCGACCCGTGTGCTGGCTCTCCACCTTGCCGTTGAACGTGCGCTCGCTGCCGAAATCGTTCTCGTTCTTCGGCAATGGGGACGCGGGCGCGGCGAGCGGCAGCGAAAAACGCGCGGGCGCGTCCTTGAATGCAAAAAGCTTGAGTACCTGCCCGCGCTCGGTGAGCGCACGCTTCTGGTTCTCGGCCGTCACGTTGATGTAGGTGTCGTTCGGCAGCGTGATGTCGACCTTGGGCCAGTCGACCTTTTCGACGATCGCGGTGGCGCGAAGGTGTTTGCCGTCCTGATCGATCACGCCGATCGGGTAGCGTCCGGGCTTCGCTTCGACGTCGAACGGGTAGTAGCAGACCGAGTCGACGGCGGCATATTTCTTCGTGCCGAGCAGACAGGCCTTCGCCGCGATGCCGGGCCAGCGGGCGACCTCGCCCTGGCTGACGGTGACGCTCAGGTTCGCGGCGCGCGCCGCAGGCGCATTGGCCTGGGCCGCGATGCAGGAACTGCAAACGAAGATCGAGAGAACGACGAAAACTGCGTGGATAGGCATTGGAACCTCCATGTGTTCGTCCGATCCTGATTGCACGGAGCGCGCGAGGCAAGCGCTCTCTTGCAGGCCGTTCAGCTGCCGCTCCCACAGGTCCGCAAAGCGCGCTGTGGCGCGGTCGGTCGCGGCGTTGCCCGCCGCGCGCCTGGCGCGTTCGACCCGCAGGACTACGCGCCGAGCGTCAGCAGCGAGGCGTTTCCGCCTGCGGCCGTGGTGTTGACGGTCAGCGTGCGCTCGGTGACGAAGCGCAAAAGATAGTGCGGGCCGCCCGCCTTGGGACCCGTCCCCGACAGTCCTTCGCCGCCGAACGGCTGCACGCCGACGACCGCGCCGATCTGGTTGCGGTTGACGTAGACGTTGCCGACCTTCGCGCGCTGCGCGATGTGCGCGATCGTCGAGTCGATGCGACTGTGCACGCCGAGCGTCAGGCCGAAGCCGGTCGCGTTGATCGCGTCGAGTACCGCGTCGAGCTCATCGGCCTTCCAGCGCAGCACGTGCAGCACGGGGCCGAACACCTCGTGGGTCAGCTGCGAGAGCGACTTGAGCTCGTAGGCGCGCGGCGCGAAGAACGTGCCGCTCGCGGTCTCCGTGCCGAGCGGCACCTGCTTGATCAATTTCGCCTCGGCGTCCATGCGCGCCGCATGATCGACGAGGTTCTTGCGCGAAGGTTCGTCGATTACCGGGCCGACGTCGGTCGAGAGCAGTCCCGGATCGCCGACTTTGAGTTCGTCCATCGCGCCCGACAGCATCGCGATGACCTTGTCGGCGATGTCGTCCTGCACGAACAGCACGCGCGCGGCCGAGCAGCGCTGGCCGGCCGAGTCGAAGGCGGAAGCGACGACATCCTTGACGAGCTGCTCTGGCAGCGCGGAGGAATCGGCGATCAGCGCGTTCTGGCCGCCGGTCTCGGCGATCAGGCTCGCGATCTGCGCGTCGCGCGCGGCGAGCGTGCGATTGATCGTCCATGCTGTCTCGGTCGAGCCGGTCATGCAGACGCCCGCGATCTCGGGCCTCGTGAGCAGCGTGCTGCCGATCATCGAGCCCTTGCCCGGCACGAACTGCAGCACGCCCTCGGGCACGCCCGCCTCGTGCAGCAGCTTCACCGCGGCGTGGCCGATCAGCACGGTCTGGTCGGCGGGCTTGGCGATCACCGCGTTGCCGGTCGCGAGTCCCGCGGCGACCTGGCCTGTGAAGATCGCGAGCGGGAAGTTCCACGGGCTGATGCAGACGAAGACGCCGCGGCCGTGCAGCGACAGCTGGTTCGACTCGCCTGTCGGCCCCGGCAGCGACTCGGGCTGGCCGAGCAGCTTGCGTGCCATCGCGCCGTAATAGCGGCACATGTCGGCCGCTTCGCGCACCTCGGAGACCGCCGCGGGCAGCGTCTTGCCGGCCTCGCGCACGAGCAACGCGACAAATTCGGCCCGGCGCTGCTCGAGCAGGTCGGCCGCATGCTCGAGGATCTTCGCGCGAGAGGCCGCGGGCAGGCGGTCCCACTCGGGCTGCGCCGCTACCGCATTGGCGAGCGCGCGTTCGACGGTTGCAGCGTCGGCCTGCTGCTTGCTGCCGATCTTCTGCCGGCGATCGGCGGGATTGGTGACGTCCTGCACCTCGCCGCTCGACTTCGCGCCCGGGACGAGCGGGGTAGCGCGCCAGTTGCCCTCGACCCTCGCGACGCTGTCGGCGAGTGCGCGCAGTTCGTTGTCGTTGCCGAAGTTGACGCCCATGGAATTCTTCCGTTGTTCGCCGTACAAGCCGACGGGTTGGGGAATGCGCGGATGCTGCTTGCTCGCGAATGCGCGCACGGTGTCGAACGGGTCGGCGACGAGCTCGCCGATCGGCAGCGACTCGTCGACGATGCGGTTGACGAAACTCGTGTTCGCGCCGTTCTCGAGCAGGCGGCGGACGAGATACGGCAGCAGGTCCTCGTGCGAGCCGACCGGCGCGTAGACGCGGCACGGCACGTTGAGATTCTTTGTGCCGATCACCTCGTTGTAGAGGTCGGCACCCATGCCGTGCAGGCGCTGGAATTCGAAAGGACGACCGTGCGCGATGTGCTGGATCGCGGCGATCGTGTGCGCGTTGTGCGTCGCGAACGCGGGATAGAACGCGTCGCCGTGTTCGAACAGGCGCCGCGCGCAGGCAAGATACGACACGTCGGTATTCGGCTTGCGCGTGAACACGGGATAGCCCGCGTGGCCGCCTTCCTGCGCGCGCTTGATCTCCGAATCCCAGTACGCGCCCTTGACGAGGCGCACGCAGAACCGCTGGCCGACCTTGCGCGCCTGCTCGGCGAGCCAGTCGATCACGAACGGCGCGCGCTTCTGGTAGGCCTGCACCGCGAGGCCATAGCCGTTCCAGCCCGCGAGCGACGGATCGGCATGTACCGCGGCGATCACGTCGAGAGAAAGTTCGAGGCGGTCGGCCTCCTCCGCGTCGACCGTGAGGCCGATACCGTTCTGTTTCGCGAGTTGCGCCAGTTCGAGCAGTTTCGGCGTCAACTCGGCATGGACGCGAGCGCGCTTGGCGAGCTCGTAGCGCGGATGCAGCGCCGAGAGCTTGATCGAGATGCTCGGTGCAAAAATGGGGTCAGGTTCATTTGATTTGCCGCGGATTGCTTTGGGGTCGGATCGGGAAATCAAATGAACCTGACCCCATTTTTGGCCGAGCGCGGCGATCGCGTCCTTGTAGGCCCGGTGGTAGCGCTCGGCATCGGGCTGGGTCAGCGCGGCCTCGCCGAGCATGTCGAACGAATAGCGGTAGGCTCGATTCTCGGATTCGACGCTGCGATCGAGCGCCTCCTTGATCGTGCGCCCCATGACGAACTGATGGCCCATGATGCGCATCGCCTGGCGCACCGCGAGGCGGATCACGGGTTCGCCCGCGCGACCGATCAGGCGCTTGAACGCGCCGAGGACGTTGCTCTGCGTCTCGTCGGCGAGCGTGACGAGCTTGCCGGTCAGCATGAGGCCCCAGGTTCCCGCGTTGACGAACATCGAGTCGCTCTTGCCGAGGTGCGATTCCCAGTTGGCCTCGCCGAGCTTGTCGGAGATGAGCTTGTCGGCGGTCGCGCGATCGGGGATGCGCAGCAGCGCCTCGGCGACGCACATGAGCAGCACGCCCTCCTCGCTCGACAGGTCGTATTCGCGCATGAACGACTCAACCGCCGACTGTTCGTGCGCCTTCGCGCGCACGCGCGTGACGAGTTCGCTGGCGCGAGCGAGCACGAGGTCGCGTTCGGCCGGCGGCAGCGCGGCCTGGCCGAGCAGGTCGTCGATCGCCTCGGTCTCGTCGCGGCTATACGCGGCGGTCATGCGCGCGTGCGCTGCATCCGGAAGTTCGGGAAGCTCGGGAGTCAGGATATCGGCCACGGTGCGTGCAACCGGCTGCGGGGCCTCGTAGTTTAGCAGCCCGCCGTGCGCGCGGACTTGTGCAGGCGCCCTTGCCCGTGGACCGCGCGGCTGACTATAGTCCGCGCCGGGAAGGAGTCGGCCATTCGCAACAAAGAAAAAGCCACCTCGCTGGTGATCGCGCACCTGGCTGGCGTCTCGCAGCCGACGGTTTCGCGCGCGCTGCGCGGCAGCCCGATGGTCAGCGAACTGACCCGGCGGCGCATCCAGAAGATCGCGCGCGAGCTCAACTACCAGGTCGACAAGAACGCCTCCAACCTGCGCTGCCAGCATACCGGCACGCTCGCGTTGCTGTTCTTCGAGGACCCCGCGCCCGACGATTCCCTGATCAACCCGTTCTTCGTGTCGATGCTCGCGTCGATCACGCGCGCCTGCGCGTTGCGCGGCTACGATCTGCTGATCTCGTTCCAGCAACCCAACAACGACGACTGGCAGGCCGGATTCGAGGACAGCAAGAAGGCCGATGGCATCATCCTGCTCGGTTACGGCGACTACCTCGCCTACCGATCGCGCCTCGAATACCTCGTCGAACGCGGCATTCACTTCGTACGCTGGGGCGCCGCCGTGCTGGATCAGGCCGAGACCTCGGTCGGCTGCGACAACTATCAAGGCGGCTACGACATCGCGCGCCACCTGCTCGACCGCGGCGCGCGCAAGCTCGCGTTTCTCGGCGATACCTCGCCTTCATCGCCGGAGTTTCGCGAGCGCCACCGCGGCTACGCCGAGGCGCTGCGCGAAGAGGGCATCGCGCCCGATGCGCAGCTGCAGGTCGCGGCGATCTCGTCCGAGCAATCCGGCCACGCGGCGGCGTCGACGCTGGTCGCGCGCGGCGGCGACTTCGACGCGATCGTCGCGGCCAGCGACCTGATCGCGATCGGCGCGATGAAGGCGCTGCAGGCCAATGGACTGTCGGTGCCTGGCGATGTGCTCGTCGCGGGCTTCGACGACATTGCGCTCGCGGCGTTCGTCGACCCGAGCCTCACGACGGTGCAGCAGGACACGAAGGTCGCCGGGCACATGCTCGTCGACACGCTGCTCAAGTCGATCAACAACGAGCCGATCGGCAACCTCACGATGCCCGTCAAGCTCGTGCTGCGCCAATCCACGTTCCGGCCGGTCACCGGCACCTGAGCGCCGGCCCGGCGCGTGCTGCGCCGCGCCATCGATATGAATTCGTATGCAGTCAATTGTATGCGCGGCCGGCGTTGACTACGCTCGTCGGATGAACACAGCCCCGTACCGGCCGCCGTTTCTTCGCCCACTGTGCATTGTCGCCGCGCTGATGCTCGCGGCCTGCGCAGCGTCGCCGCCGCACCAAGTAGCCACGGCTTCCGCCAACGCGGGCAAGTGTCGGCCCGCGCCGCTGCCCGCGACGCTGTATCTGCGCGGCACGATGACCAACTGGTCGACGCGAGAACTCGACGCGTTCCGCTACGACTGCGACGCCTACTATCTCAACGTCGACCTGCAAGGCGCGCAGAGATTCCGCGTCAGCGATGCGAGCTTCGCGGGCAACCTGCGCTTCGGCGTAGCGGCTGGGCACGCGAGCAAGATCGAGGCCGGCAGCGCGGTCGCGCTCGTCGCGGCAAAAGACGCCGCGGACCTCGCGTTCGATTTCGCGGGGGCGCACACGCTGCGCCTCGTCGTCGAAGGCGCCGCAACGGCAGGCGTCGCGCGCGCCGAACTCACGATCGGGCCGCAGACCTACGTCGATCCCGACGCGGCCGTGCCGGCCGATCCGGTCGCACGCAGCCTGCGCTTCGACTCGCGCACGAGCGATCCGCCGAACAAGTGGCCGCCGGGCGCGGTAATGGCCGCCACGCATGTCGACTTCTACCTCTCGGCGCTGCCGGGCGTCGCTTCGGCGACACTCGTCGTCGATCTGCGCCGACTTGAAGGCCCGCAGGAGGTGCTCGAGTACAGCGAACTCGCGCGCGTGCCGCTCGAGCGGCGCAAGGACGGCGAACGCGAAGGCTGGTTCGGCGGCTATCAATTCGACGCGATCGGCGTCTACGGCTACTACTTCCTCGTCGACATCGCGGGCAAGACCTATCGCTACGAGAACAACCGCGACCGCATCTTCTGGACGCGTGAGGCCGGTTCCAACGGCCTCGGCGCGGTGAGCGAGGTCGCGCCAGGCGCGCGCGCGGTGCGCCATTTTCGCCAGACCGTCTATCTTGCCGACTACGCCGTTCCCGACTGGGCGCGAGACGTCGTCTTCTACTACATCTTCCCCGAGCGCTTTCGCAACGGCGACCCACGCAACGACCCGAAACCCGGCGTCGACCGGTACCAAGACAAGACGGTCGAGCTGCATCGCAACTGGCTCGACAAACCGTGGCTGCCGCGCTCGGGCGACGGCTCGGACGAAAGTTACGGCAACGACTTCTTCGGCGGCGACATCGCGGGCATCATCGAAAAACTCGACTACATCGCCGACCTCGGCGCGAACACGCTGTACATCACGCCGCTGTTCGAGGCGGCGAGCAATCACAAGTACGACACGGCCGACTTCAAGCACATCGACCCGCATTTCGGCAGCGACGCCGATTTCGTGCGCCTGTGTCGCGAGGCCGCGAAGCGCGGCATCCGCGTGATTCCGGACACCTCGCTCAACCACAGCGGCAGCGACTCGCTGTACTTCGATCGCTGGTCGCACTATCCAGGCATCGGCGCGTTCGAGGGCGGACGGCGACGCACCGACTCGCCCTGGGCCGACTGGTACACGTTCGATCCCGACGAACGTGACCCGGCCAAGGCCTATCGTGGCTGGATCGGCATCCTCGACCTGCCCGAACTCAACAAGGCGAGCCCCGCCTACCGCGATTTCGCCTACCGCGCGGCCGATTCGGTGACCCGGCTCTGGCTCGACCGCGGTGCTTCCGGCTGGCGCATGGACGTCGCGCCGTGGATCCCCGACGACTTCTGGCGCGAATGGCGCAGCGCGGTCAAGGCGACGAAGGCCGATGCGCTGACGATCGCCGAGACCCAGTTCGATTCGTCGAAGTTCCTGCTCGGCGACGAATTCGACTCGACGATGAACTACATCTTCCGCGACACGGTCGAGGCCTACGCGAACGGCGCCCGCGCGAGCGAGGTCTACCGCAACATCGAACTGATGCGTGAGGAGTACCCGCCGCAGGCGTTCTACGCGACGATGAACCTGCTGTCGACCCACGACACCGCGCGCGCACTGTACGACTTTGGCTACAAGGATGACCACGCCGATGCCGCGACAATCGGACTCGCCAAGCAGCGCCTGCGCCTCGCGGTGTTCTTCCAGATGATCTTCCCCGGCGCGCCGACCGTGTTCTATGGCGACGAAGTCGGAGTGACCGGGGGCGACGATCCGTTCAACCGGGTTACCTATCCTTGGGCGGACCGTGGCGGCAAGCCCGATCTCGCGCTGCTCGCCGAATTCAAGCGGCTCATCAGGCTGCGCAAGGATGAGCCCGTGCTGCGTCGCGGCTCGATCGAGGCACCCGCGTTCATCGACGACCACGTCATCGCACTCGTGCGCCGCGGCGCGGGCAAGTGGGCGGTCACGACGACGAACAACGACGCAGTCATGCGCGCCGCGAAGATCAAGGTGCCGGCCGACATGAACGGCATGACGTTCACCGAGGCGCTGACCGGCGCGACCGCGGTCGCGGCCGACGGCGTGCTCGGCGTCGAGGTGCCGCCGATGTTCGGTGGCGTGTGGCTCGCCCACGGCACCGCGCAACCGAACGTGCACGTGTTGCCCAAGCCGATGAGGATTCCCGGGCTCGACCGCGAGCGCACGATCCGCCTCTACCTGCCGCCGGGCTACGACGCGTCGCGCAAGCGCTATCCCGTGCTGTACATGCACGA
>JBDTYX010000069.1:0-15468 GCA_040005435.1 Rudaea sp.
CGAACGGCAGTTCGGTCAATTCCTTGAGCATGTGCTGCTCGGCGGCGTTGAGCTGGAGGGCCTTCCGACGCTTCGCCGCGGTCTCCATCGGCTTGGTATGGCCCGGCTCGTCGCCTAGCCGCGGCTTGGCCGCGAGCTTGCTCGCGAGCTCGGTTTTCGAGATCGGCGCGTCGTCGTTCGCTGCGCTGTCCGGCACGAGCAGCCGATCGACGACAGCACGGATGTCTTCCTGGTGGTAGCCGATCTGGCTCAGACCGCTCTCGATCTCCTCGCGCAGCTCTTCGCTCGGCGGCTCGGCCGGGCTGTCCTTGCGCGCGGGCGTGGTGCTCGACTCGATCAGCCGATCGGCGACATCGATGCGCTTGCGATAGGCTTCGCTGCCCTCGCCCTGACGAAGCAGCGTCAGCGCCAACACGTCAGCCCAAGCCTGCTCGAGGACGGTGCGCACGAACATGTTGGGCGTCTTGGCAGCGATGCGCTCGCTGACCGCCTGCGCCGCGGTCTCGCGCGCGAGCGCGAGCTTCTCGCGGCCGATCGCCGCGTCGACCTGGCGGCGCTCGCTAACCTCGGCCTTGCGCGACAGCGTGTGCACATGCTGCGACAGGTCGCCGAGCAGGTCTTCGATCACCGTGACGTCGCCGTCGAACTCCGAGCCGAGGCGGTCCAGAAGCAGCTGCAGCTTGCCGTACAGGTCTTGGTCGGCGGCGTCGTCGGTGCCGTCCATCCAGCGCTCGCCGGTCTCGGCGATCGAGTTGAGCAGCTGCCGGGCCGGGTGCGACTTGCGCGTGAAGAACGTCTTGTCCTGCAGCGCGACGCGCAGCAGCGGCACCTGCAGGCGTGGCAGCAGGCGACGGGTCTGCGCCTCGGCGCGCAGGCTCGACGACATGTTGTCGAAGAGCATGCCGACGAGGTCGATCGTGTCGGAATCCTCGCCTCTCAATTGCGGCGTCTGTCCCGGAGACAGTTCGCGCAATTGCTGCAGCAGCTCCTGCTTGAGGTGGGTGACCGAACGCAACTCGCGGCCGCCGGGCTGGAAGATCGAGCCCGGTCGGTTCTGCAGCGCGCCGAGGACGCCCTGCACGTCCTCTCCGCTGGGCTCAAATGCATTCGCCGGCAGCGGTTGCGCGGCGGGTACGCCCTGCGCGACGCGGCTGCCTGCGAGAAGTTCGCGTAGCGTCGAGAAAAGCTCGACGTCGCGTTCGTCCGACGGATACGCCTGGGCTCGCGTCGGTCGCTCGTTCGAGCCGTCCGGGGGCCGCGTGCCCTGAGCTGCGGGCGTCGCCGCATCCTTCGCCGCAGCCTCGCTCTGCGCGGCTTCCGCAGGCGTTTCGCCAGCCGCCTGCGCGCCCGAGGCGCCGGGCTTCTTGAGGCGGACGACTTGCGCGCGCAAGTGGCGCAGGATGCGCTGCTCGATGAAGTAGTTGTTGACCGCGTCGTACGCGGTCGCGAGGTCCTTCGAGGCGAGGCGATCGAAAATGCGGTAGAGCAGGACGCGATGGTCGCTCGGGATCTTCAGTACCTCGCTCGCGCGGCGCAGCGCGACGCCGATGCACGCGGGACCAAGCGGCACCAACTGCCCGTCCAGTGGCGGCATGGCGACGAGCACGCCGAAGCGATGACCGAGTTCGTAGAGCGCCTGGCTGTGGCGTACTTCGTTGCGGACCGAGAATTCCTGCACCGCCAGAGATTCGTCGAGGTCGTTGTTGGCGACCAGCGATAGGCTTTCGCGTGCGGCAGGGGAGGCCGCCGGCTTGTCGTTGCGCGCCGCGCGATCGGTGCGCGCGAACCAATCCTCGATGTTCTCGAAGAACACGGTCTCGACGAGCGCACGCCGGGCGATCAGCTCCTGCGTCGTCTGCATGTAGTTTTGCTGCTGCGTGCTGCTGCGCGAATTTTCGGCGAGCTTGAACAGGTGTTTTTCGAACTCGCCGAGCGCACCGTGCAACGTCTCGCCAACCAATTTGCGCGCGAGCTCGAACGCAGCCGTCAACAGGCTGCGCGCGCGCTGCGGCAGATCAGTGCGTGAAGCAAGCCGGATCAGAACCGGCGTCTCCTCAGTCGTGCCCCGACCGGCTCCTGGGAAGAGCTGGCTCATCCTTTGTCGACCCTCGTGATTCGTTCCTGTTTGCTCCGACGCCAAAAATCGGCCGCTCGAAGCGGATCAGGCGCAGTCAACGAATCTGTTCGCCCCGTCCTCGACGGCGGCGTTGGCAAAAGCGGGCTGTTGCCGATCTCGGCAAGATCATACTGAGGTTGAACCGGGCAAGTCCACCTGCGCGGTCGCGCTGATGGCAGCCTCCACGGGCGTCAGCCGTTCGGCGCGAAAGTCAGTGTGAGATAGCCCGACCGGCCCGGCGTGTTATAGCCATGCACGAGCGCGTAGTCGCGGTCGAGCAGGTTCTCGAGCCGCGCACCGATGCGCCAGGACGGGCTGACGACGTAGTTCGCGCGCAGGTTCACGAGCGCGTAGGACCCGAGGACGACGCCGCCGACGTCGTCGCGTTTACCGCTCCAGGCGAATTCGATGCCGGCGCTGAACGCGCCGCCGAGGGCCGCCTCGAGGACGCTCGAGGCCTTGTCCTTCGGCCGGCGCACGAGTTGCGCATCGGTGTCCTGGTTGCGCGGGTTCTGCAGCGTCAGCGCGTTGCTCCACGACCAGCGTCCGTCGCGCCAGGCGTGGGTCAATTCGAGGCCGTCGATCGCCGCATGGTCGACATTGACGGCACGCGAGGTCGTGCCGCCCGAGAAGTCGATGAGATTGTGGATACGCGTGCTGAACGCATGGGCGTCGAGGCGGTTGGCGGCGTCGATCTGCCAGTCGACCCCGACCTCGCCGCTGCGCGAACGCTCCGGATCGAGATCGGGGTTGCCAGCGTAGTAACCGCCGTAGCCCGGTGAATACAGTTCGTTCGAGTTCGGCGCGCGAAACGCGGTACCGTAGCTCGCGCTCAATCGCAGTGCGTCATCCAGGTGATAGCCGAATGCCGCCGAACCCGAAACCGCGCCGCCGAACTGGCTGTTGTGATCGTAGCGTGCCGACAACTCGCCATCGAGCGCGTTGTCCTGCATGCGCCAGCCCGCGAACGCGCCACTATTGTTGCGCGCTACGTCGTAGGACGCGCCGAAACCGGAGAAGTCGAGGCTCGCGCCGCGGTCGTGGTTGAAGTCGATGCCCGCGACGAGGCGCTGCGCGGTACTGAGCGCGACGTCGTTGGTCCAGGCGATCTGTTCGCGGGTCGAATGGAACGCGCTCTCGAACGCGGCTGTCGCGATGTCTTCGCGCGCGGTGCCGGCGGACAGGCGCTGCGACCAGTCCGGCGTGACCGCGCCCTCGAGCGTCGCGCCGACCGCCTGGTCGAGCGTGCGCGAGATGCCGGGTCCGAAGCTGCCGTTGTCGAAGCTCTGCGTGCCTTCGCTGCGAAATACGCTCGCGGACAGCGTCTGCGTGCCGAGGCGGTAGTCACCGTGAGCGACGAGGTTGTGGTTCTGCACGCCGTTTTCGTCGGGGTTGTAGATGCAGTACGGATCGTTCGGCCCGTTGCAGATCCCCGGGTTCGTGGCCGAGAAGCCGCCGACGTGGCGCGCGCCGACCTGCACGCTGAAGCCGCCCTCTTCCGAGCGCGTTCCGAAACCCGCGCTGCCGTCGGCGCTGCGATAGCTGCCGTACGCCGCCGCGAGATGCGCGCCGTCCAGGTTGCGCGTAAATATCTGGATCACGCCGCCGATCGCGTCGGAACCCCAGTAGCTCGCGCGTGGGCCGCGCACGAGTTCGATGCGCTCTACCGCGTCGAGCGGCAGGTTCTCGAACGCGAACGCCCCGCTATTCGCCGACGCGACGCGCACGCCATCGATAAGCACGAGCAGGTGATTGGCGTTCGTGCCGCGCACGAACAGACTCGTCTGCTCGCCCGCGCCGCCGGTGCGGTAAAGATCTATGCCAGCCTGCAGGCGTAGCAGGTCGATGAGGTCCGGCGCATTGCTCGCTTCGATGTCGTGGCGCGTGATGACGCTGACGTCCGCGAGGCTCGCGTCGACCGTCTCGGCGACGCGACGCGCGGTGACTTCGACCGTCGGTTGCAGCGTGCCGTCCTCGGCACGCGCGGTGCCCGCGGCGAGCAGCGCGAGGATCGAAAGGGAAAGAATCGTTTGCTTTGGCATCTTGTGTCTCCGAAAAACGCACACCCGCGAAAAAGACAGGGTCGGGGTGGATTTTCGGGGACGCCGGCGGCAGGAATGCAGCAACGGCCGCCCCGTTGCCCGCCGCAACGCCTGCGCTCGTGGCCGCCGCATCCGTCGAGCGGAAGGGCAGCCGTGCGCAGGCCGGTCTCCGGGCTTGCTCGCGACGTCTTCGACGTCATCTGCGATCGCCTTCCCGTACCGCGAAGGTACAGTGGCTGATGATCGCGACCGGTTCCCAGCCGAAGCCGGGACCGAACTCGCTTACCGTTGCGGGGGCAGCGCCGGCCTTGAATCGGATCGGATCGATCGATTCGCACCAGCTTCCCGTTTCACCTTCGCCGCGATCGCGGACGAGGGCACCTGCGCGGCGCGAAGTCTAGGGGTGCATCTGCCGCGGCGCAAGTGATCGGCGGGCGTCGCGGTTAATCGCGATCCGTGCGCGTCGACACGCCGAGCAGCGTGCCGTCGTCGTCGACACGCAGCGCGACCTCGATCGGACGGCAGCACACGGCGCAATCCTCGACGTAGCTCTGCGAGCCAGCGGACAGATCGACGGTCGTCTCGAATCCTTCCCCGCAGTAGGGGCAATGGATCGTCAGTGGCTCAAGCATGCGGGGGTCCTCCGTGCAAAGCGATCGCGAGCTCGCGGCGATCGGGCAGGAACGCGGCGATGACGTCGTTGAGGAAGCGCCCACCGAGTTCGGTCGCGCGCACGTGCTCGGCGTCGATGAGGGCGAGCCAGCCGCGCGCCAGCGCGGCGTCGAGCGGGCGTTCGATCGCGGATTTCGGCAGGCCGGTGCTGCGCTCGAAGTCGGCCAGCGAGAACCCCTGCGGCAGACGCAACGCGTTGAGCATGAACTCGAACGGCAATTGCGCGCGTGCCACCGGTTCGTCACCACCGACGCGACGTGCGTCGTTGGCGAATTCGAGATAGCCACGCGGCGTGCGCAGCTTCCAGCGACGCCGCACGCGCATTTCGTCCGCGCCCGTGGCGGGCGTCGATATCTTCGCGTGTGCGCCCGCGCCAATGCCGAGGTAGTCGCCGAAGTTCCAGTAGTTGAGGTTGTGCCGGCACTGCGCGCCGGCGCGCGCATAGGCCGACACCTCGTAGTGGACGAAGCCGGCCGCGGCGAGCCGCGCCTGACAGGCCTCCTGCATGTCCCACGCCGCATCGTCGTCGGGCAACGGCGGTGGGTCCGCGGCGAACCGCGTGTTGGGTTCCAGCGTGAGCTGATAGTGGGACAGGTGCGGCGTACGCAGCGCAATCGCCGCCTCGACGTCGGCGAGCGCCTGCGCGAGCGACTGTTCGGGCAGCGCATACATCAGATCGAGGTTGAGGTTGTCGATACCGTCGTCCTGCGCCTGCAGGACGGCGCGGCGCGCCTGCGCTGCGTCGTGGATGCGGCCGATCCGCGCAAGCGCGCCGTCGTCGAAGCTCTGCACGCCGAAACTTATGCGGTTGACGCCCGCACGCCGGTAGCCTGCGAAGCTGCCGTGTTCGACCGTGCCCGGGTTGGTCTCGAGCGTGACCTCGACGCCGGGTACGGAGGTGAGCCGCGCGGCGACGCCGTCGAGGATCCGCGCGATGTTGTCGGGCGAGAACAGGCTCGGCGTGCCGCCGCCGAAGAAGATGCTCTGCAGTGGACGATGCCGAACAAGCGAGACGTCCTGGTCGAACAGATCCTGGTCGAGATCGGCGAGCAGCGCATCGACGTATGCGTCCTGCGGCAGGTCGTCCGGCGCGTTGTGCGAGTTGAAGTCGCAGTAAGGACACTTGCGCACGCACCACGGAATATGGATGTAAAGCGACAGCGGCGGCAGCGCTGCGGCGCTCGCGGTCGACGACGACGCGATCACGATGACGACACGGCTGCGCGCGCGGCGAGCAGCGCGCGCATCTGCGCGAGTGCGAGGCCGCGGTGGCTGATCCGGTTCTTGATCGCCGCGTCGAGTTCGCCCGCCGGGCCGTGCACCGGATCGAAGAATACCGGGTCGTAGCCGAAACCGCGGTTGCCGCGCGCGGCGTCGAGGATGCTGCCGCGCCACACGCCCTCGGCAATCAGCGGCGCGGGGTCGCCGGTGCTTTTGAGCAGCACGAGCGTGCAGTGGAAGTGGGCGCTGCGGCGCGGCGCCGACACGTCGCGCAACGCGTCGAGCAGGCGCGCGATGTTCGCCGCGGCGTCGCCGTGCGCGCCGGCGTAGCGCGCGGAGTAGAGGCCGGGTGCGCCGCCGAGCGCGTCGACGCAGATGCCCGAGTCGTCGCCGAGTGCGGGCAGGCCCGAGATGCGCGTCGCGTGACGCGCCTTGATCAGCGCGTTCTCGACGAACGTGAGGCCGGTCTCGTCGGCGTCGTCGATGCCGAACTCACACTGCGCGATCGATTCGATGCCGGTGCCGGCGAGGATCGCGCGGATCTCGGCGAGCTTGCCCGGGTTGCTGCTGGCGAGGACGATCCGGCGCATGCGCCGCTAACCCAGCGCCTCGCGCTGGGCCGTGAGCAGTTCGCCGATGCCTTTCTGCGCGAGCACGAGCAACGCATCGAGTTCGTCGCGACGGAACGCGTGTCCCTCGGCTGTGCCCTGCAGTTCGATGAACCCGCCACCGTCATTCATTACTACGTTGAGGTCGGTGTCACAAGCGGAATCCTCTGGATAGTCGAGATCGAGCACGGGCGTGCCGCGGAAGACGCCGACGGAGACTGCTGCGATCGCGCCGAGGATCGGCGTCTTCTTCAGCGCGCCGCGCTGCAGCAGCGTGCCGATTGCATCGACGAGCGCGACATAGGCGCCCGTGATCGCGGCCGTGCGTGTGCCGCCGTCGGCTTGCAGCACGTCGCAGTCGAGCGTGATCGTGCGCTCGCCGAGTGCTGCGCGGTCGATGCAGGCGCGCAGCGAGCGTCCGATCAGGCGCTGGATTTCCATCGTGCGACCGCCCTGGCCGCCGCGCGCGGCCTCGCGCTGCGTGCGATCCTTCGTCGCGCGCGGCAGCATGCCGTACTCGGCCGTGATCCAGCCCTCACCCTTGCCGCGCAGGAACGGGGGCACCTTCTCCTCGACGCTCGCGGTGCACAGCACGCGCGTGTCGCCGAACGACACGAGCACCGACCCTTCCGCGTAGCGGGTGAAGCGACGTTCGATGGAAACGGTTCGGAGCTGGTCGACGGCGCGACCGCTGGGGCGTAGTGACGACATACGGGAAACTCCACGGAATCGACGCGCAGTCTAGCAGGGGCCGGATTTCCCCGACCCGCCGCCGACCGCGGCGCGCGGTCCGCTCGCGGCGGTCGTGGCATACTGCGCACCCTTGCACCGCGCGCCTTCGCCCATGATCCGCAGCATGACCGCCTTCGCCAGTGCCGACGCCGACACGCACTGGGGCGCGCTGAGCTTCGAGCTGCGATCGGTCAATCACCGCTACCTCGAACTCAGTCCGCGCCTGCCGGATGAGCTGCGCGCGATCGAGCCCGCGCTGCGCGAACGCGTCGCAGCGCGGCTGACGCGCGGCAAGGTCGACGTGAACCTGCGTTTCCGCGCGAGCGACGCGGCGGCATCGGAGATCCGCCTCAACGAACCGATGCTCGAACGCCTCGAGGCTGCGGTAGCACGCCTGCGCGCGCGTTTTCCGCAGATCGCGACCGACGCGACGCGCCTGCTCGACTGGCCGGGCGTCGTGTTGCGCGAGGAGGTCGACCAGGACGGCTTGCGACAGGCCGCGCTCGATCTGCTGGAGCGCGCACTCGCGGACATGGTCGCCACGCGCCAGCGCGAGGGCGAGCGCCTCGGCGGATTCCTCATCGAACGCCTCGACAGCGTCGCACGCATCGTGGCCGAGGTCCGCACCCGGCTGCCCGACATCCGCAAGGCGCTGCGCTCGCGCCTCGAATCGCGCCTCGCGGAAATCGCGCAGGGCGCGGAGGCGCTACGCACAGACTCTGGCCGCCTCGAGCAGGAACTCGTGCTGCAGCTCTCGCGCATCGACGTCGACGAGGAGCTCGACCGCCTGTCGGCCCACGTCGCGGAGGCGCGCCGCATCCTCGTGCAGCCCGACCCCGCAGGCCGGCGCCTAGACTTCCTCATGCAGGAATTCAACCGCGAGGCGAACACACTCGGATCGAAATCCGTCGATCAACGCACGACGCAGGCCGCGATCGACCTCAAGGTGTTGATCGAGCAGATGCGCGAACAAGTACAGAATGTAGAATAGTATACATGTCCGGTACACTCTACATCGTGGCCGCGCCATCGGGCGCCGGCAAGACCAGCCTGACCCGCGCGCTGCTCGACAGCGAGCCGCATATCGCGCTGTCGGTCTCGTACACGTCGCGGCCGCCGCGACCGAACGAAGTCGACGGCGTGCACTACCATTTCGTGAGTCGGCCGGTGTTCGAAGAGATGATCCGGCGTGGCGAGTTCTACGAGAATGCCGTCGTGCACGGCGACCTCAAGGGCACCGCACGCACGCAGGTCGAGCGCACGCTCGCGCAGGGCCGCGACGTGCTGCTCGAGATCGATTGGCAGGGTGCGCGCCAGGTGCGCACGCAGACCGCGGATACAGTGAGCATCTTCATCCTGCCGCCCTCGCGCGGCGAGCTCGAGCGCCGCCTGCGCTCGCGTGCTGCGGACAGCGAAGCGGTGATCCGGCGCAGGCTCGACGACTCTCGCGAGGACATCGCGCACGCCGTCGAATTCGACTACCTCATCGTCAACGACGATTTCGCGACCGCGCTGGCGGACCTGCGTGCCGTCGTGACGAGCCGGCAGTTGCGATCGACCGCGCAGCGCGAGCGCTACCGCGCGCTGCTCGCCGAACTGCTCAAGCCCGACGCCGACGCCTGAGTCCGGCTGACGCTGCGCTTAATCGCGTGGCCGCGCGCCTTCCTGGCCGCGCGGCGCATGGGGTAAGGTAGTGGGTCGGGCGCCCATGTGCGCCGCAAAGCCCGCATCGATGGATTCCGCGCAACCAGCCCCCGCACCGGAAGCACAGTCCGCCGCTCCGCTGATCTCGATCCGCGGGCTGCGTACGGTACTCAACGGCAAGACGATCTTCGACAACGCCGATTTCGAATTCGCGCGTGGGCGTATCACGGCCGTGATGGGTCCGAGCGGCACCGGCAAGACGACGCTGATGCGCCATATCACGGGTCAGTTGCCTCCCGATGCGGGCGAGATCCTCGTAGACGGACGGGACGTCCTGCGCCTCGGTCGCGACGAACTGTTCGAGTTGCGCAAGAAGATCGGGTACCTGTTCCAGAATTCTGCGCTGCTCACGGACTACTCGGTATACGAGAACGTCGCGTTTCCGCTGCGCCAGCACCTGCGCCTGCCAGAAGAACTGATCCGCAACCTCGTGCTCACCAAGCTGCAGGCCGTCGGCTTGCGTGGCGCGGCCGAGCTCATGCCGAGCGAGCTATCGGGTGGCATGGTGCGCCGCGTCGCTCTGGCCAGGGCCATTGTGCGCGACCCGATGCTGATCATCTACGACGAGCCGTTCGTCGGCCTCGACCCAATTGCGCTCAACCAGATCCTCAAGCTCATCCGCACCCTCAACGAGACGCTCGGCATCACGAGCATCCTCGTCGCGCACGAACTCGCCGCGGTGCGCCAGATCGCCGACCACATCTACCTGATTGCGGCCGGCCAGGTCGCGGCGCAGGGCACGCCCGACGAACTGGCACGCGGCGAGACACCGTGGACGAAGCAGTTCTTCAGCGGCGCGGTCGATGGTCCGGTGCCGTTTCACTATCCGGCACCGGACTACGCGGCCCAGCTCGGACTGGCTCCGGCCGCGCTGAGTTCGGTGCCTGTTGTCGCGTCCGCGGAGCCGAGGTCATGAACGCGACCGGCAAGCACAGGATCGGCGTCGTCGAGGGCATCGCGCAGGTCGGCGCATGCGGCATCTTCCTGCTGCAGATCCTCGCCGCGATACCCGCGAGCCTCAAGCATTTTCGCGAGACCGTCCGCCAGATCTGGTTCGTCGGCGCGATGAGCCTGACGATCATCATGACCTGCGGCCTGTTCGTCGGCATGGTGCTGGGGCTGCAGCTGTATTACGTGTTGTCCATCTTTGGCGGGACCGCCGCGCTCGGCAGCGTCGTGTCGCTGTCGCTCTATCGCGAGCTCGGACCGGTCGTCACCGCGCTGCTGTTCGCAGGACGCGCCGGCACGTCGATCACGGCCGAGATTGGCCTCATGCGCGCGACCGACCAGATCGACGCGATGGAAATGATGGCAGTCGATCCGCGCGCATACGTCGTCGCGCCGCGTTTCATCGCGGGCATCGTCGCGATGCCACTGCTCGCCTGCGTATTCAACGCGATGGGCATCTTCGGCGCGCACCTCGTCGGCGTGTCCTGGCTTGGCCTCGACAACGGCACGTTCTGGTCGAACATGACCTCGAGCGTCGACGTGTGGACCGACGTCATCAACGGCGTGTGGAAGAGCATGGCGTTCGGCGCGGTCTGCAGCCTCGTCGCGACGTTCCAGGGCTACACGACCGCGCCAACCAGCGAGGGCGTCGCCTACGCGACGACACGCACCGTGGTGTTTTCCTCGATCGCCACGCTGGCGATCGATTTCGTGATGACGGCGTTTTTGATGTAACGCGAACCGATGTGACGCGGCCAGCGCGATCGCGCCGGCGCGGTAACGAATCAAGCAGGGATCAATCCAATGGCACAACGACAATCCTTCCAGATCGGCACCGGGCTCTTCATCCTGCTCGGCTTCAGCGCGCTCGCCTATCTCGCGACGCAGACGACTTCTCTGGCCAACTACACGCAGGGTGCGAGTTACCAGCTCAAGGCGCGCTTCACGAACGTAGGCCAGCTCAAGCTGCGCGCGCCGGTGAAGATCGCGGGTGTGCGCGTCGGCACGGTCAGCGAGATCCAGCTCGAAGCGGACAAACTCGATGCGCTCGTGACGCTGTCCCTCGACCAGCGCTTCAACCAGATTCCCGACGATTCCGCGGCGGCCGTATTCACCAGCGGTTTATTGGGCGACCAGTATGTTTCGCTGCAGCCCGGCGGTTCGCCGCAGAACTTCAAGAGCGGCGACGAAGTCGTGTTGACGCAAAGCTCGATGCAGCTCGAAGAACTGATCGGCAAATATCTCGTCGGCAGCGGCGATACGGGCAAGGCCGCCGACAAGACGCAGCCGCCCAAGCCGGAGCAGGAGCCCGCCGCCAGGCCTTCAACGAAGCCGGACGTCAAGCCCGGGGCGAAGCCCGCCGCGGCCAAGCCCGCCACCGGCTAGATCGTTCGGTCAACACTCAAGCACGCAAAAAAGGTAACCCACCATGCGCATGATCTCTTCGTTGCTTTGTGTCCTCGGCCTCCTCGTCGCGGCGCCCGTACTCGCCGACACGCCCGCCCCCAACCAGGTCGTGCAGGTACTCGTCGACGACCTCGGCAAGACCATGGAGGCGCGGCGGAACGAGCTGTCCAAGGACCGCGAATCCGTGATCAAGGTGATCGATGGCATCGTGCTGCCGCACTTCGACATCGACTATGCGTCGATCCTCGTGCTCGGCCAGAACGCGCGCGTCGCGACGCCAGAGCAGCGCGCGCGTTTCGCGCACGCGATGTACAACTCGATCACGCATCGCTACGCCGAGGGCCTGCTCAAGTACACCGAGGGACGCGTGCGCGTGCTGCCGATGCAGGGCGAGCTCAACGACAAGCGCACGCTCGTACGGACGCAGGTCGTGCTCGACGACGGCAAGCTCGTGCCGGTCGACTACGCATTCCGCAAGACTTCGGCGGGCGACTGGAAGGCGTACGACGTGATCATCGAAGGCATCTCGTATGTCACCAACTATCGCAACCAGGTCGCCGCGGAGATCCAGAAGTCGAGCCTCGATGCGTTGACGACGCGCCTCGAATCGCAAGGCGCCAAGGCGCTCGAGAACATGGATTCCGAGGGCGTCAAGAAATAGGCGCCGCACGATGACCTCGCAGGCCTTCCAGCTCTCGGCAGACGACTCCCATGGCCTGCATGCGACGGGGCGGATAACGTTTGTCAACGCCGCCAGTGCGCTGCGTGCGATGCCCGCGGTGCGCGGGTCCCTCGCGATGGACCTCGCAGGTCTGGACGATGCGGATAGCGCCGCGTTGGCAGTGCTCGTCGCCTGGGCCGCAAAAGCGCAGGCGCAGGACGTGGCGATCCGCTATCTGAACGCCCCGGTGCCACTGCGCAATCTCGCCCATCTGTGCGACCTCGACGGGCTGTTCGCCGAAAACGCGGCGCCGCGCTAGCGAGCGTCGCGAACATTTCGCTGCGCGCGCGACCGCGCGCGGCTCAGTTCTTTCGCGGCGGCGGCGTCTGCTCGACTTTTTCCTGCTCCTTGAGCAGCTTGTCGATGTCGATGTCGTCCGCGCCCTGCAGCGCCTGGATCGCTTCCATCGGTGGGTTGCTGTCGTAGATGCGGTATAGGCGGCGTTGGCGATAGGCATCGCGGTAGAACACGTAGGGATCGAAGACGCCCTCGAGCAGGCCTTCGGCGTCGATCGCGCTGGAGCGCAGTGACACGAGGTAAGCGGTCGACGGCAGGTATTGCGCATGAAAATTTAGACTGTGACTGGTCGAGTACCAGTGCAGTGGATCGAGCAGCACGTTGTCGATCGGGAATGCGGCGACGTCGCGCGCCGTCGTCGAGCCGATCAGCGGCAGCACGATATAGGGTCCCTCAGGCAGGCCCCATTTCGCGAGCGTGACCCCGAAGTCGGTTTCGTGCGCGTCGATGCCCATCTCGCTCGCGGGATCAAACAGGCCGAGGATGCCGACCGTCGAGTTTACGACCAGGCGGCTAGTTGCGGTGAACGCGTTCTTCGGATTTGCCTGCAACAGCTCGTTGACGATCGTTATCGGCGATTCGACGTTGGAGAAGAAATTGCTGACCAGGCGACGGGTCGTGTCATTCGTGACCTTGCGATAGCCGACCGCCACCGGGCGGATCGCGACCCTGTCCGCGAAGTCGTTGAACGCGTATATTTTGCGGTTGAAATCCTCGTAGGGATCATCACGCCGCGGCATTTGCGTCGCGCAGCCGGCCACGAGCGTCGCCAGGACGGCGAGGCTGACTAGGCGAAGCTTGGAAAACATAGAATTCTGCATCGGGTTCCTGAGACTTGCTGGCAAACGTTTGCGTGGCGCTCGGCTAGGACATCGCTTACGATTTCGGGCCAAACCGCCGGGGGTAGTGCCGAATCACGGAGCGGGGCCGAACCCACGATTCTGCGCGAGGAAGCCGAACTAACTTAACGCATCTTGGGACGACTCAGCGCGGTTCAAGGGCAGCTGCGTCAGTCACAGTTCAGTTCGCAAGCTCCTGAATACAGCAAGGTTTGCGTTGCGAAGTTTGCACTGCAGCATGCGCAGAAGCTACAATAGCAGTCGTAGAATTTTCTCAAATCTGCCGCGATGCAGCGGCGGCGCACACGTATGCGTCGGCCAGCTTCGCTTAAATTCCGCCGCCGCGCGTCCGGCGTTGCCGCGGTAGCCACCCGAACGCCAGTCGGCGCCGCGTGACGATCGTGGCACCCGCAATGTGATTTTCCCCGAGGGTTTTATGGCTCGTATTACCGTAGAAGATTGCCTGGAAGTGGTCGACAACCGGTTCGAACTGGTGCTGATGGCCACCAAACGCGCGCGTCAGCTCGCGAATGGTGCGGACCCGCTCGTCGACTCGACCAACGACAAGCCCACCGTGCTCGCGCTGCGCGAGATCGCGGGCCGCAAGATCAGCCAGGGCCTGATCGACGAAGTCGACCGCCTCAACCGCGAGAAGGCCGAGCGTGAGGCCCTCGAGTGGGCCGCTGCCGAAGTCGACGACGACCTGTCCAAGGGTGGCGACGACCTGTGATGCTGCCGCGTCATCGCCATCTCTTGCAGCGTTTCCGATGCCCCGCACAGGCAGCGGTGCGCTGCGCGCAGCGGCGTTCGATCTGATCGCCGGGATGGCATGACCCTATGAGCGCGTCGCTGCAGGAAGTGGTCCCTGGCGACGTTCTGGCGCTCGAAACAAGACTCGCCGCTTATCTCCCTGCCGACCAGGTCACGCGCGTGCGCGAGGCCTACTTCACCGGCGCCAGCGCGCACGCGGGGCAGACGCGCAAGAGCGGCGAGCCGTACATCACCCATCCCGTCGCGGTCGCAGCGATCCTCGCCGACCTCGGCATGGATGCGGAGACCATCATTGCGGCGATCCTGCACGACACGCTCGAAGACACGCCGCTGCCTCGCGTGGAGATCGAGCAGAAGTTCGGCATCACCGTCGCCGAACTGGTCGATGGCGTCACCAAGCTCGACAAGGTTAAGTTCCGCAGCCTGCAGGATGCGGCCGCCGAGAGCTTCCGCAAGATGTTGCTCGCGATGGCGCGGGACCTGCGCGTGATCCTGATCAAGCTCGCCGATCGCCTGCACAACATGCGTACGCTCGGCGCGATGGCGCTGACGTCGCGCCGGCGCATCGCGCGCGAGACGCTCGACATCTACGCGCCGATCGCGCAACGCCTCGGCATGAACAAGTTCAAGTCCGAGCTGCAGGATCTCGGTTTCCGCGCGCTGTATCCGGACCGTCATCGGGTCATCGAGGCGCGGATCAAGAGCGTATTCGGCAATCGGCGCGAGGCGATGGGCAAGATCGAGGCCGCGCTCTCGGCCCGGCTCGCGCAGGAAGGCATCAAGCATCGCGTCGTGAGCCGCGTCAAGACGCCTTTCAGCATCTACACGAAGATGCGCGGCGAGCACAAGACGTTTACCCAGGTGATGGATGTCTACGGATTTCGCGTCGTCACCGACGAGACCATGGAGTGCTATCGCGCGCTCGGCGCGATCCATTCGCTGTACAAGCCGCTCGATGCGCGCTTCCGCGATTTCATCGCGATCCCCAAGGCGAACGGCTACCAGTCGCTGCATACCGTGCTGTTCGGTCCGTTCGGCGCGCCGATCGAGATCCAGATCCGCACCGAGGACATGGACCAGGGCGCCGAGCGTGGCGTCGCCGCGCACTGGGTTTACAAGACCGCCTCAGACCCGGCCAACGCCGCGCAGACGCGTGCGCGCGACTGGATCGCGGGCCTCGTCGAGACCCAGGCGCGCGAGTCGTCGTCGTCGGAATTCCTCGAGAACGTGAAGGTCGACCTGTTCCCGGACGAGGTCTACCTCTTTTCGCCGAAGGGCAAGATCTATGCGCTGCCGCGCAACGCGACCGCGCTCGACTACGCGTATTTCGTCCACACCGACATCGGCAACCATGCGGTCGCCGCGCGTGTCGAGCGCAAGCTCGCGCCGC
>JBDTYX010000070.1:0-15421 GCA_040005435.1 Rudaea sp.
CGACCATCGTCGGCATCGAGGCGATGGCCGCAGCGCAGGGGATCGACTTCCTGCGACCATTGAAGAGTTCGGATGCCATCGAACACGCGCATGCCGGTATCCGCACGCGCGTGGCGTTCCTCGAGACCGACCGCTTCCTCGCGCATGACATTGAAGCGATGCGCAAATGGGCATTGCTTGGACAATACCCATCGCCGATCGCAGGGATGCTCCCAAGCCGTACTGTGAATCGCGAGCAGGCCGCTCGACTATAAAGACTACTTGCAGCGCGCAAGCGAGCGCGGCCTCGAACCGGATATGAAGTCGCGTCTGGTCTGAGGCTGCGATGCTGAGGTCCTCCACCCAGGTCGACTGGCTGCTTGGTTCGACACCGCAAACTGAATTGATTGACGTCCGGCGCGGTGAGGCCTCGCCGATCAACAGGCCAATGGTTGCGCCGGCGTGTATCTCGCACCCCGTGATCGACTCCTGCACCGAGTCTTCGCCACTGCTCATCGAGGACTACGCTCTGCAGTCTCAGGCAGTGGATGACGTGCGCCCCACCCGGTCGAAATAACCGGCGCGAATCGAAGCACCGATCAGGTTGACGATCAGGCGTCCCGCGGTGACGCAGGTGATTTTGTTGGCGCTATCCTTCGCAGGCTGGATCTCGACGATGTCCATGCCGACGACGCGACCTTTTTTCACAAGGCCATGGATCAGCGCTCGCGCCTGCACGAACGTGACACCGCCGGGCGCCGGGCCGTCGACCGCCGGCATGATCGTCGGATCGAGGCCGTCTGCGTCGATGCTCAGGTAGTAATTGCCACCGCTCGGAATTCGCTCGAGGATCGCGGGCATGCCGACCTCGTGCAACTCATAGGCGGAAATCATTATCGATCCGTAGTCTTTGGCGAACTCATAGTCTTGCGGACGCCCGCTGCCCTGCGCACGCAGGCCGATCTGCACGATCTTCGTCACATGTTTCATCTCGGACGCCCGGCGGATGGGGCTCGAAAGTCCCTCCTTGACGCCGTTGACCTCGTCACGCCAGTCGAGATGCGCGTCGACATGCACGAGCGTGACCGGTGCGAGGCTGTCATAGGCGCGCAACACCGGCGTCGTGATGCCGTGATCGCCGCCGAGAACGATCGGCAGTGCATGGCCCCGCAGCAAGTGCCTGACGGCGAGTTCAACGCGGCGGTAGTGGTCGCCCGGCTTGGCAAGGTCGGGAAGCACGTCCCCGCAATCGACGAACCGGATGTCGCTGCGCCCCTGCAGCAACGGTCCGTCGATGTCGAAGTCGTAGTGATCGGGATGGCGGACGATGCGGTCTGTGACATCGCGTATTGCCTGCGGTGCGTTGGTCTGGTCGTTGGTGTACGCGCGCGGACCGTAAGCTGCACCGAATGGCATGCCGATGATTGCAATGTCGGCCTGCAGGCCTTCCAGTTCGCACGCGAGCTCCGAATACAGCAATGTCTTGTGACCGGTACGCGGGCTGCTTGTCAGTCTTTCCATTTGACGATCCTCGATTTGGGCACGCCTTATGCCGGGATAGCGCCCAGCAGGTCGGCGACGCGCGTCAGGTCTTCGACGCCGTGCAGGCGCTGCAACAACCCCGGGGGCTCGATCTCGGTTCGCGCGTAGTCCGCGCACATCAGGAATTTGGCATCGATTTCGGCACTGCCGAGCGGGCGCGCCGCGGACCCTCGCGCGCGTGCGCAGCATGTCTCGATCGCGCTACCGTCGTCGAATTCGATGCGCACAACGGCACCCTCTGGCGCCGCGGATCGCGCCGCGACGTCCCAGCGCGGGCCCGTCACCATTTCCACGCGTGCCATCAAGCTCTGCAGCCTCGCATCGACAAGCACCGCGGGATCGAGCTGTGCAAGGCCGACGTCTCCAAACAGCAGCGTTGCCGCGACCGCGAAGTGCATGCTGAACTGCGCTTGCTGCGCTGACTGCGGGTGTCGGTGCTTCAGGTTGGCGACGACGATGGGTGGCACGTCGCAGACGATTCGGCGGATCCGCGACGGCGCGAGCGCATGGGCTCCTGCAAGCTCGCGGGTTGCATCGACCGCAGCATGCGACGACAGGCACAGTGGAATCCTCTTGACGTCGATCCCTGGCGACAGCAGGCGCCAGTGCGATCCCAGGTTGAATGCGCTCGCGTCGAACTGTCCACCGTTCATCATGTGCGCAAGCCCGCGATCGGCATCCAGTGCATCTCGCGGACCGGATGCCCCACGCGCGGCGAGACAGGCGGCCACCACACCGGCTTCTGCCGCGCGTCCCGCGAGCAGCGGCTTGCCGTCGGTGCCGAACACCGGCTTGATGCCGCCCGCCCCGCAGATAGCGATACCAAGTGCCGCGACGGTCGCTTGCGGATCCAGCGCGAGCAGGCGCGACGCGGCAACACATGCGCCAATCGGCCCGAGCAGCGCCGTCGTCCACCAGCCTCGGTCGTACAACGATCGCGTCGCTGCTGCGCCGACCGCATATTCCGCCTCGAGGCCTGCGATGATCGCTGTCACAAAGTCGCTGCCCGACGCGCCGGTTGCTTCAGCGACTGCAAGCGCCGCGGGAACGACAATCGCGGAGCCATGCACGATGCCGGCGTCGCAGTTATCGTCGAAGTCGAGCGCGTGTGCGGCAACCGCGTTGGCGAATGCCGCGCCCGGCGCCGCCAGGCGATACTCGCTGCCGACAACGGTCGCATTGCCTCCGGCGGTCGTGGCACAAGCGTAATCGCGCGCCAGGCAGGCGACACGCGTGCGCGTGCCGGCAAGTGCGACGCCCACCGTGTCGATCACGCAAGCTCGAACGACGTTGCGCGCCGCATCGGGCACTGCGGCGCGCGTCAGGCTGGAGGCCCAGTTGGCGATAAGCTCGATCGCAGAGCGCTGCTCCATGTGTGCTAGCGCGTACGCCTTACGGCGATCGGCACTGTCACGCGTTTCGCGTCACTGGCGCGCGCCGGTGCGCTTCGCGTCCGCAAGTGCCGGCGTCGACGAATTCAGGAACGGCATTTCGAGCTGTTCGTGGCGTACCGTCTCGAGTGCCTCAGGATAGCCGGCATCAGCGTGCCGGAAGACGGCAACGGACGAGTCGTTCGCGAGCACACGCGTGATCCGGCGTGCGGCGTCCGCGGTACCGTCGCAAACGAGCGCCAGCCCCGCATGCTGCGAATAGCCGATGCCGACGCCGCCGCCATGATGGATCGACACCCACGTCGCGCCGCTCGCGCAACTAACCAGCGCATTGAGCAACGCCCAGTCGGACACCGCGTCCGAACCATCGAGCATGCCCTCGCTTTCGCGATTGGGGCTTGCGACCGATCCCGAACTGATGTGGTCGCGGCCGACGACGATAGGAGCTGCCACTTCGCCCGCCGCAACCATTTCATTGAGCGCAAGGCCGGCGGCAACGCGATCGCGCAGTCCCATCCAATAGCTACGCGCCGGCAGACCCTGGAATCGAATTCGCGTATTTGCCATGTCGATCCAGCGATGAAAGCTGGGGTCGGCGACCACCGACTTCAATCGTTCGCTAGACTTCAACATGTCTTGCGGGTCGCCCGACAGCGCAATCCATCGGAATTGCGTGCGGCCACGGCAGAACTGCGGGCGGACGTATGCCGAGATGAATCCCGGGATGTCGAACGCGTTCGCAACGCCGGCGTCCTTGGCCATCTGCCGGATATTATTGCCGTAATCGAACACTGGAACGCCCCGCTCGCGAAACGCGAGCATTGCCCTCACCTGGCGGGCGATGGAATCCTTGGCGGCGACGATGACGCTCGCGGGATCGGCCTGCCTGCGCTGCTCCCATTCGTCGACGGTCCAGCCGGCGGGCAGGTAGCCGTGCAGCGGATCGTGTGCCGACGTCTGGTCTGTTACCAAGTCCGGCGTTCGACCACTTTGCAGGATCGCCTCGTAGACTTCGGCGGCGTTGCCGATGAGGCCCACTGAAACTGCCTCCCCGCGGCGTGCGGCATCGGCAATCAGGGCGAGCGCTTCGTCGAGCGTTTCGGCGCGCCGATCGAGATACCCCGATTCGATGCGTCGCGCGATGCGCTCGGCACGGCATTCGATCGCGAGCACCGAGCAACCGGCCATCACGCCGGCCAGGGGCTGCGCGCCCCCCATGCCGCCGAGCCCCGCAGTCAGCAGCCAGCGCCCGGAAAGGTCGCCGCCGTAGTGCTGGCGACCGGCTTCGACGAACGTCTCGAACGTGCCCCCGATGATTCCCTGGCTGCCGATGTAGATCCACGAGCCCGCAGTCATCTGGCCATACATCATCAGTCCCTTGCGTTCGAGCTCGTCGAAGTGTTCCTGCGTCGCCCATTTGCCGACCAGGTTCGAATTGGCGATCAGGACGCGCGGGGCATCGGCATGCGTGCGAATGACGCCCACCGGCTTGCCCGACTGCACCAGCAGCGTTTGCTGCGAGTCGAGTCCCTTGAGCGTTGCGACAATGCGGTCGTAGCTCTCCCAGTTGCGTGCCGCGCGACCGCGGCCGCCGTAGACGACCAGGTCCTGCGGGCGCTCGGCGACGTCCGGGTCGAGATTGTTCATCAACATCCGCAACGGACCCTCGGTCTGCCAGCTCCTGGCGCTGAGCGTGGCGCCGCGCGGCGAACGAATGACCCTGGGATTGGCGGCTTGGATGGTCAATGCACGACTCCTTGGTTGGTGCGCAGCGTGGGCGACGCCAGCGCTGCATTGCAAAAATATAGCACTTGGCGAAATAAAAAAAACCAAGGAATTCTAATAGTCTGAATAGCTATTTTCTATTTAGTGAATACGCTTTAGTAACCGGCAGATTGGCGAAATAGTTCTGTGCGACTGCGATGAACGCGTCTGCAAGCCGTGTCCTCGGCGTGTTCGACGAGTAGCCGATGATCGCGCGTTGCGGCGGCACGTTTTCCGCCAGCGGACGATACGTCAGGCGGCGGCCGTCGTAGGCGTGTTCGCCGTAAGGGTGCGTGATGAGGATGCTGACACCGAAGCCATTGGCCACCAGGCCGCGTACCGTTTCGATCGACACACAGCGGATTACATTGGCGGGCATCACGCCGGCCATGCGGAACAGCGACAGGAAATATTCGCGACTGTGCGGCAGGTCGATCAGCACGAAAGGCTCGTTCGCCAGCTGGGCGAGCGACAACTTGGCTCGTTTCGCCAGCGGATGGCCTTCGCGCAGCAGCACATAGGGCTGGAAGTCCGCGAGCGGGATGCGTTCGATCTCGTTGATCGTGTCGAGGTCGTAGAGTAGCGCGAGCTCGATGATCCCGCCGGTGAGGTCGGACTGGATCTGGTCGAGGTTTTCCTCCCGCATGTGGACGCGCACGTTCGGATGCAGGGCCGCAAACGCGCGCATGAGTCCCGGCGCGAATGCCGGCGCCAGCGTCGAAAAGACGCCGAGCTCCAGATCCCCGGATAACCAGCCGTCCTCATCAGATCCTGCAATCGCATTCGCGTGGACCAGCAACTGCCGGACTTCCGCAAGCTTGCGGCGCCCGTAAGGCGTCAACACCATCCCCTGCGCGTGCCGCCTGACGAACAGCTTCTGCCCAAACGTGCTTTCAAGGTCGCTGATGGCGACCGACACTGCGGGCTGCGACACGTTGAGCGCCTCGGCGGCGCGTAACGTGCTGCCCTCCTGCGCGGCGGCGACAAAATAGGCGAGTTGCCGGAATGAAAACCGGATCACGAGGTGTGAATCATTTTTATTAATTCAATCAATGAAAAATACATATTTTATTAATTGGCATGGCGTGTCAAGCTGCCCAGCTCCCATACGCCAACGCCAAATGCACCCTTTTACCGACGACGACGATCTGGCGGTTGCCAACAGCGTCCGGCGCTTCGCCGACGAGGTCATCGCGCCGCGCGCGGCCGAGATCGACGATTCCGCCTTGTTCGCCGGGGTGCACCTCCCCGCGCTCGCTGAAGTCGGCCTGATGGGCATGAACCTCCCGGGGCGCTGGGGGGGTGCTGGTGTCTCGTCGGTGGCACTGTACCTCGCGGTCGAGGCGCTCGCCGCTGCGTGTGCATCGACGACTTCGATGGTCACCGCGCATTTTCTCGCGACGGATGCCATTCTCATCGGCGGCGACGATGTGCAGCGGGCCCGGTGGCTGGCGCCAGCGGCCAGTGGCAAAAGCCTCGGTGCATTCGCGCTGACCGAGCCCAACGCAGGCTCAAATCCCGCAGACATGACCACGCGCGCCAGCGCACACGGCAATCATTATTCGCTGCACGGCGTCAAGCACTTCATCTCCAACGCCGCGCACGCCGACTTCATCGTGGTATTCGCCATTACCGACGCCTCCTTGCGCGCGCGCGGCATCAGCGCTTTCGTCGTTGACCGCAACTCGAAAGGTGTGTCGATGGGTCCCGCAGAGCCGACTATGGGGCTCAAGGGCGGGCACGTATTCGAGGTGCGATTCGATGACTGCGAGGTCGCCGCCGAATGCCGCCTTGGTGCCGAAGGATCGGGATTTCGCACGGCCATGAAGGTGCTGGACAATGGCCGCATCGAGATCGCCGCGACGTGCACAGGCATTGCGCGCGCAGCACTCGACCTGGCGCTCGCGTGGGCGAAGACGCGGGAAGTCGAAGGCGAGCCTATCTCACGCTTCCAGGGGCTGCAATGGATGTTCGCGGACATGGCGACCGAACTCGACGCTGCGCGGTTGCTGGGACTGCGCGCCGCCCGCTTGCGCGCCGACGGCGCGCGCTTCTCGCAGGAAGCCGCGATGGCAAAGCTATTCGCCGCGGAGATGGCGGACCGCGTCACCGACAAGGCGCTGCAGATTCACGGCGGCTACGGTTATTCACGGCAGATGCCGCTCGAGCGCCTTGTGCGCGATGTGCGCGTGATGCGGATTTACGAGGGGTCGTCGGAGATTCAGCGCAACATCATCGCGCGGACGCTGCTGCGTTGAAGCAGGCCATGGCGCCCGCTGCGGGGTCGCGCGCGAACCTGAGCATCGCGACGTTCGGAACAAGGCCTGCTCAATGTTGATTTACGTTTTGCGACGGCTGTTCTCGATCGCGTTCATCCTGGTGGGTGTGTCCGTCATCGTTTTTCTGATTGTCAATGTGATGCCGGGAGATGTCGCTCACTTCATCGCCGGCCAGTTCGCGTCCGCGGAGGTCATTGAGGCGATTCGCGCGCGTCTGGGCCTTGACCAGCCGCTCGGCGTTCGCTATTGGCACTGGGCTTCGTCGATCCTGTCAGGAAACCTCGGCGATTCGATCGTGATGCAGCGCCCGATCGGCCCGATGGTGACCGAGGCGTTTGGCCGCTCCGCGCTGCTTGCGGCGGTTTCGTTCGTCTTCGTGGCAGTGTTCGGAATCTTGTTCGGCGTACTGGCAGCGCTCAATCACAATCGCGCCCTCGACCACATTACATCGATATTCACCTATCTGGGAATCTCGGTGCCGGAGTTCTTCTGGGGCATCGTGCTGATCCTCTTTTTCGCCGGCTACCTCCAGATCCTTCCGTCGGGCGGCTTCGTCCCCCTGTCACAGGGGGTCGGGCCGTGGGCCGCCCACTTGGTGTTACCGGCCGCGACGCTGACATTCACGCTGATCGCGCACATCTCGCGCCAGACCCGCTCGAGCATGCTCGAGGTGCTGACGTCGAACTACGTGCGCAACGCGCGTGCCAAGGGGATGCCGGAGCGGCTGGTCGTGATGCGCCATGCATTGAAGAACGCGCTGCTGCCGACGGTCACTGTGTTGGCGATCGACATCGGCTGGCTGCTCGGTGGCATCGTTGTTATCGAATCGGTGTTCTCTTTTCCGGGTATCGGTCGCCTGCTGCTGTTCGCCATCGAGCGCCACGACATCGCGCTGATCCAGGCAAGCGTGCTTCTCATCACGACCGCGTACTGCCTTTCCAATCTCGCCGCCGACGTCGTCTATGCCTATCTCAATCCCAAGATCCGCTACGCTTGACGCGCACGCAGCTGGATCGATTCCAGGCGCAACAGCCGCGTTTCGGCCATCGATGTCGCGCCCGCTGTTTGTCGGCCTCGCGATCGTGCTGCCGACCGTCGTGCTGGCGCTGGCCGCGTCGTGGATCGCTCCCTACCCTTTCAGCGAGATGCACCTGGCGAGCCGGCTTGCGCCCCCGAGCCGCGAGTTCTGGCTGGGCACCGACGAATTCGGACGCGATGTGTTGAGTCGCGTGTTGCTCGGCGCGCGCCTGTCACTGATGCTGGGCTTTGTCGCCACGCTGGTAAGCCTCGTGCTCGGCGTGCCGCTCGGCATGATCGCCGGCTACGCGGGCGGGCGCGTGGACGGGATGCTGATGCGCTTCAGCGACATGCTGATGTCGTTCCCGCCGATCCTCTTTGGCGTGTTGATCCTCGCCTTTTCCACACCCAGCCTCGAGAAGGCCGCATTTGTCGTCGGCATCATCTACATGCCCGCGATCATCCGTATTATCCGCATCGTCACGATGGGACTTGCGCAGGAGGAATTCGTCGTCGCGGCGCGCGCCCGCGGCGAATCGCGGGCGATGATCCTGTTGCGCGAGATCCTGCCCAACGTATGGCCCTGCATCGTTGTCGAAGGCAGCCTGCGGATCACGTTCGCAATCCTGCTTGGCGCAGCGTTGAGCTTCCTCGGCATGGGCGCGCAGCCGCCCAGCTCGGACTGGGGTCTGATGATCAGCGAAGCGCGGCCGTTCATGCTGCAGGCGCCCTGGATCGCGCTCGCACCTGGAATCGCGATGTGCCTTACCGTGATCGGCGTGAACCTGCTCGGCGACGCGCTGCGTGAACGCCTCGACCCGCACTTCCGCGAACTGCGCTGACACTAATGGCTCCTATTTTGTCCGCGCGCGGCCTCAACGTCGACTACAGCACGTCGAGCGGTGACAGATCGGCATTGCGCGACGTAGCTTTCGACGTCAACGTAGGCGAGGCGCTCGCGATCGTTGGTGAATCGGGATCCGGCAAAAGCACCATCGCACTGTCGATACTGGGATTGGCAGCAAGCAATGCGCGGATCGTCTCCGAAAAAATACTGTTCGAAGGCGAGGACATCGCTCATGCTGGCGAAGTGCGGCGTCGCGAGTTGCGGGGATCACGGATCGGAACTGTGTTCCAGGACCCGTTCACGTCGCTAAACCCCGCGTTAACGGTCGGCTTCCAGGTCGCCGAGCCGCTAATGCAGCACAGGCGGTGGCCACGCGAGCAGGCACTCGCGCGGGCGTTGCAGCTGCTCGATGAGGTCGGCATTAGCGACACCGGACGTGTCGGCAAATCCTATCCGCACCAGCTGAGCGGCGGCATGCAACAGCGCGCACTGATTGCTATTGCGATCGCATGCGAGCCGTCACTGTTGCTTCTCGATGAGCCGACGACTGCACTCGACGTGACGATCGAGGCGCGCATTCTCGATCTGCTGCGCGAGCTGAAGCAGCGGCGCGGCTTGAGCATCGTATTCATCACCCACAATCTCGGTGTGGTCAAACGCTTCTGCCAGCAGGTCTGCGTATTGTATGCAGGCGAAATCGTCGAGCGCGGCGCGGTGGAGGAGATACTTGCTACGCCCGGGCATCCCTACACCAAGGGACTCATCGCGTCGTCGCCGCGCATCTGGGGCGACCGCAATTCGCGGCTGCAGAGCATTGGCGGCAAGATCCCCGACCGTCCCGAAGCCGTTGCGGGATGCGTGTTCAAGGCGCGGTGCCCGTTTGCGGAGGCGGCCTGCAACGAGCCGCAATCTCTGCGGGACGACGGCGCGGGTCACGCGATCAGGTGCTGGAAGTCCGCTGGCCTCGCTGGGACGGGCTGGCCGGCAGCCACGCTGCAGAAAACCGCTGTGCCTCGTCCACCTTCCACTGCGCTGATCGATGTCAGGGGATTGCGCAAGGAGTTTAGCGTCGGCAGCGCGTTCGCCGGCTTCGCGATCAAGCACGTTCCAGGGCGCCTGCCGCGACTCGCGGCGGCGGCGCGCAATATCATCGCCGTGGACGGTGTCTCCCTTTCGATCGCGCCAGGTGAAGTGCTGGGCGTCGTTGGTGAAAGTGGCAGTGGCAAATCCACGCTGGGCCGCAGTATGCTGCGCCTCGTCGAACCGTCGGCCGGGCAGATCCTGCTGCGCGGCGAGGACATCACGCACCGCAGGCAAAAGGACATGAAGGCGGTGCGTAAGGACTTGCAAATCATCCTGCAGAACCCCGATTCCTCGCTCAACCCGCGCAGGACAGTGGACGACGCGATCGGGCGCTCGATCACGTTGTTCGAGGGACTGCGTGGCGCACAGCGCCGTGCGCGTGTCGACGCGCTGCTCGCACTGGTCGAACTGCCGGCGGCGTACGGTGCGCGTTATCCGCACCAGCTGAGCGGTGGGGAAAAGCAGCGCGTGGGTATTGCGCGCGCGCTCGCGTCATCGCCATCGCTGATCGTTTGCGACGAAGCCGTATCGGCACTGGACGTCTCGCTTCAAGCGGCGATCCTCAATCTGCTGGTCGATATGCGCGACCAGTTGGGGCTCGCCTACCTCTTTATCTCCCACGATCTTTCGGTGGTCGCCTACCTGGCGGATCGCATAGCGGTGATGTTCGCGGGCCGGTTTGTCGAGGTTGGTTCCAAGCAGCAGGTCTTGCGGCCGCCCTATCACCCGTACACTCGCGCGCTGCTCGCTGCGGTTCCCTCCCTCGCAGAAGGACCGGTCGCGCACGTAAGCGGGTTGCCCGACGCGGGCGTGGGAACGGATGCAACTGCAATGTCGGCGACGCGCGGCACGGGCGATCACGAATTGGTTGAAGTGGCGCCGGGCCATTGGATCGCAGGCGGTCTTGAGGCCGCAGGGCTCCCTGTGGCTGGCGCGAGACCGGTAACGACAATGCCGTGCAACACAAACGGCAGGGGTGACGATTGAATACCGCTGCCGAAGTTCCGACGCCGATGCTGTTCACACCGCTGGCGCTGCGCGGAGTCACCGCACGCAATCGCATTGTCGTGTCGCCGATGTGCCAGTACATGTCGATCGACGGCGGCCCGGTCGACTGGCACCTGGTGCATCTGGGACGCCTCGCGATGGGAGGCGCAGGCATCGTGTTCGCCGAAGAGACCGCCATCGAGGCGCGCGGCCGCAAAACCTACCAGTGCGCGGGGCTCTATACCGATGACCACGTTTCGCGCTACCGGCGAATCACCGACTTCATACGCTCGATGGGCGCCGTTCCGGCCATCCAGCTTGGGCACGCGGGCCGCAAGGGCTCGGTGCGCGGTGCGATGGAGGGCTGGGCGCCGCTGACTGCGGAAGATGCGGCCAAGGGTGCGCCGCCGTGGCAGACGGTTTCCGCGAGCCCGATCGCGGCCAACGCCGGTGTCGCGCCGCCGAAGGCACTCGACCAGGCGGAGATCCGCACGATCGTCGCCACGTGGGCTGAGTCTGCGCAACGCGCGGTGGATGCGGGATTCGACATCCTGGAGATCCACGCAGCGCATGGCTACCTGGTCCACCAGTTCCTGTCGCCGCTTTCGAATTATCGCAACGATGCATATGGCGGCACGCGCGTGAATCGGATGCGGTTCGCTTTGGAGGTTGTCGAGGCCGTGCGCCGGGTGTGGCCGTCCGATCGCCCACTGTTCTATCGCTGCGCGTCGATCGACGGCAAGGGCGGCAGCTGGGACATGGACGACACGCTTGCGCTTGCCACCGCGTTGTCCGAACGCGGCGTGGATGTGCTCGATTGCTCGGCGGGCGGCATGTCAGGCCACTCGCCGCTGGCGATCGTGCCCCGCGTTCCGGGTTACCAAGTCAGCTACGCAAGCAGCGTGCGCCACGCGGTACCGATGAAGACGATGGCGATCGGCCTGATCACCACGCCGCACCATGCCGAAAGCATCCTTAAGAAAGGCGACGCCGATCTCATCGGCATGGCGCGCGAGCTTATGTACAACGCCGACTGGCCGGTGCATGCAGCCGCCAAACTGGGCGCCCCGAATCCGCTTGCGCTGTTCCCGCCCGCGTATACCTTCAGGTTGAAAAAGCGCGATGAAACGCGCTCGCTGTACCCGCCTGGGACCGCGACCATCGTTCCGCACACCGTGGACCGCGTCGTCGATTATGAATGGCCGGATGAATTCCTGAAACACAAAAGAAGGACTCCGGATCTGTAGCAACCAGGGCGATCCACGCCATCCGCACTTAAGGAGGATCTGATGAAACGTTATTTGCTTCGCTTGCTAGTCGCCACGAGTTTCAGTCTTGGCCTTGCTGCAACGGCCTTCGCAGCGGGAATCCTCAACATCGCGATTGGATCGAGCCTCAATACGCTCGACCCGAACGTCGTGCGCATCGGCGAGGAATATGTGTTCAACGGCCTCGTCTACAACGGCCTAGTGCGAATCGACGCGAACGGACGAATCCAGCCTGATCTCGCTACCAGCTGGGTTGCGAGCAGCGACCTGAAAAAATGGACATTCCAGCTGCGACATGGCGTGAAGTTTCACAGCGGCCGCGAAATGGAAGCCGACGATGTCGTCGCGATGATTAATCGCGTACTCGACAAGGCGGCGGGCTCCACCGCGCGCGGCAACCTCTCGATGGTGACCGAAACCAAGGCAATTGGTAAATACAGCGTCGAATTCACGCTGGGCCAACCATATGCTGGCTTCCCCGACCTCTTCGCCGAGCACCAGATGAAGGTCGTGCCGCGCGACAAGATCGGATCACTTGGTGTGCTGCCCGATGGCACCGGGCCCTTCAAATTCGTGTCGTACACGCCCGGCGACCGAGTCGTGCTTGCGAAGAATCCGACGTACTACCAGCCAGGCGAGCCCAAGCTCGACGGCGTGGTGCTGCGAATCATTCCGGAAACCGCAGCGCAGATCGTCGCGCTGCGCAGCGGCGAAATCGAGATCGCCTGGAATGTTTCTCCGGAAATGGTTTCGCTGCTGAAGTCCGAGCCTTCGATCGCCATCGACACCGTTGCAACGGGTGCGTGGGAAGGGCTCATCATGAACAATACGACGAAGCCGTTCGACGACCCGCGTGTGCGCAAGGCCGTCGCGGCCGCCATCGACAAACAGACATTGGTCGACGCGGTTCTGCTCGGGCGCGGAACGACGACGTTGAGTCCGATTCCGTCGAATAGCGTCTATTTCAACAGCGATATCAAGATCGGTCCGGCCGATATCACTGCTGCGAAAAAATTGCTGTCGGAAGCAGGCTATCCCAATGGATTCGAAACGTCGCTTTACCTCCCTATCGGGCGGCCGACACGCGAACGGCTCGGCATCGTCGCCAGCGAAGCGCTGAAAGCCGTCGGCATCAAGGTGACGCTGCAGCGCGTGCCATGGGACCAGTTCAACAAGGAGATCGAAGGCAAGGCGCCGTTCTACGCCGACGGATTCTTCAGCCGCTCCACGATCGACACGTCGCTGTATCCGTTCTATCACAGCAGCGGCAGCTGGAATTCCGGACTGTGGCACTACAAGAACGCCGACGTCGACCGCCTGCTCGACGAGGCGCGAGCCACGGCGAGCGAGCCCGAGCGCGTCAAGCTCTACAAGCAATTCCAGGCCGCCATTCAGGCCGACGTGCCGAGCGTGATCGCCTACAACGTCAATCACACCAATGCCGTCAACAAGAAGGTCGTCGGATTTAGGTCGTCGCCGTTGCTGCTGCTGAACCTGTCGTCCGTTTCGCTCGGCCAGTGACGCCTCTTATCGGGAATCGTCCGGAATCCGGGGTGCCGCACGCCATCGCGTCCTTCGCACAGAATGCATAGCACCTGATCGATCGCGCGCGCCGGCAGCGTCGCGGCGCGTTCGATCAGCCATTCCCAACGCCGCTGTTGCCCCATCAACATTGCCGAAACCACAAATGGATCAGAAAGTATCTATGCTGGACGACGAAAACGGTCACGTGTCTTCCGCCGCCGGTACACCCGACGGCGCTTTCACGCTTCCGGCGCTACTAGCGGGATTTCGCGTCCTCGATTTCACGCGCGTATTGTCCGGCCCGTTCGCCACGGCGATGCTCGCGGATGTCGGCGCCGACGTGATTAAAATCGAGCCCCCGCATGGCGACGACTATCGGGCCGTTGGCCCGATGCTCAACGGTGAGAGCGCGTTGTTCACCGTGATGAACCGCAACAAGAAGAGTTTGGTATTGGACCTGAAATGCCCCGCGGCGATTGCGCTCGTGTACGAGCTCGCCGCAAGTTGCGACGTCGTCGTGGAAAATTTCCGGCCAGGCGTTGCCGAGCGCCTCGGCATAGGCTACGCAGCCCTCACGGCGGCGAATCCGCGGCTCGTCTACGTCAGCATTTCTGGCTTCGGACAGAACGGACCGTACGCGCATCGCCCCGCCTACGACATCATCCTGCAGGCAATGAGCGGGCTGATGGAAGCAACCGGATCCCCCGATGGGCCACCGACGGTCGTCGGCGAATCGGTGTCGGACATCGTCACTGGCATGTTCGCGTCATGGGCGGTGTTGGCGGCGCTGCTGCAGCGCGAGCGCACGGGCCGCGGACAATATGTAGACGTGGCGATGTTCGATTCGACGCTCAGCTTCGTGACGACGTCGGTCGCGAGGCTGCTTTTCACCGGGAAGCCTCCGCGGCGCGTGGGCAACCGGCATCCGTTGTCGGCGCCGTTTGGCATCTATCGCGCAAGCGATGGACACTTTGCACTGGCGGTATTGAATTCGCGGCTGTTTCAGCAACTGGCCATCGTGATGGAGCGCCAGGAGCTCGGTGACGATCCGCGCAATGCGTCCGACGAATCACGCTCATTGAACGAAGCGGAGCTGCGGTGCGAGATCGAAGCGTGGGCAGCGGGGAAGCCGGTCGCGGCGGTGGTAGCTGCACTCGAGGCCGCGGGAATTCCGGCGGCGCCGATCTGGAACGTGGAGCAGGCGCTGGCTTCGCCACAGGCAGTGTCGCGCGAAATCCTGCGTGCATTCGACGATCCGAGGCTGCCGGGCTTGCGCCTGCCCACGCAACCTGTGCGCTTCGGCGGAGCGGCGGATAATCAGACCCAGCGCGCGCCAAGACTCGGCGAGCACACGGAGGAACTGCTTGCAGGCCTTCTGGGATTCGCCAAGGCCAGGATCGACGAGTTGCGCGCCGCAGGTGCTTTCGGAGAGGTCTGATGCGATCGACGCCGCGTCGGGCGGGACGAACGCATCCGAGATGCCAGCCGACTGCGCTGCGCGGTCCGCGTTTGCCAAACGACCTACGTACAAACGAACGTACGAACGTGCGGATTGAGTGCAATTCAGCCGTGCCATCTCCGCGCAGAGGGCAAAAAGGGACACGATGAATGCCAATGAAAGAATGATCGCGACCGCCATGACGTACGGCGCACGAGTAGTTCACGCGCCCCGCGGAACGGCAATGACCTGCCGCAACTGGCTGATCGAAGCCGCGTACCGGATGATCCAGAACAACCTTG
>JBDTYX010000071.1:0-15406 GCA_040005435.1 Rudaea sp.
GCGGCGCGATCCCGTTCCAGGCTGCGACGTCGCGGTAGTCGAGGCCGCGCGTGAATGCGATCGCGTACAGCGTATCGCCACGCACGACCCGATAATTGCCCGCAGCGCTTCTGCCGGGCGGCATGGCTCGTGCGGACGGCGTGTCGTCCACCGATCGATCCTCGACCGACGCGGGGTCGGTCGCGCAGCCGACGATCGCGATCGCGCAGGCGATCAGCACCGGCAGGCGCATTCCGTTCTTGATGCTGGTCTTCATGACAACGATTCCCACCCTTGAACGTCGCTGGAAGGCCGGACTATGCCGCCATCCCGGGCCGCGGCGGACCGCGGCCCGACAGTGCATTGCACGCCGAATCGGCGTTCAATGGATGAACTTCAAATAAACCACGAGAAGCACGACCAGCCCCAGCAGGCTCCAGCCAATCCATTCGACCCACTTGTGCAGCGCCGCCTCGGCGCGCTCGCCGCCGAGCCGTATCGCCCCACACAAGAGATATACGCGCTTGCCGCGGCCGACGATCATCGCGGCGAGAAACGCGGGCAGCGGCACGCCGACGACACCGGAAGCCCACGCGATGAATTTCATCGGGATCGGCAGGAATCCGCCGCCGACGAGCAGCCAGAACACCTCCCATGCGCCCAAGCCCCGCATCTTGTCGATATACCCCTCGATGCTCGGCAGCCAGCCGAGGTCCGCGAGCAGCGGTCGCGCGAGCTCGAACCCGTAGTGACCCATCAGATAGCCGATGATCGAACCGAGCGTAGAGCAGATCAGGCTGATCGTGGCGTAGCGCGCCCACTTCTGCGGCTTCGCGAGCGTCATCGGCGCGAGCATGATCTCGGGCATCGTCGGGATGATGAACGCCTCGACGAAACTGATCGCCGCGAGATAACGCTCGGCGAGCGGATGCGCTGCCAGGACGAGCAGTTTTTCGTATAGCGGTTTGAATAATTTCAAGCGGATCGTGTTTCCTGTGGGCAGTGCGCGTGACGAACCGCGGAGTTTCTAGACCAGGCCACCCAGCAGCGGCACGAAGCTCACCGCGTCGAGGGACTCGCCGACCCAGTCGGACGCTTCGTCGCCCGGTGCGCGACGATAGCGCATGAGAGTCTGCGTCCCGGGCTTGCCTACCGGCGCGACGAGCACGCCGCCGGGCGCGAGTTGGGAGAAGAGCTCGTTCGGCACGCGGTCGTCCGCGGCCGTCAGCATGATCGCGTCGTAGGGCCCATGCTCGGGCCAGCCGAGCTTGCCGTCGGCGTGTTTGGAGCGCACGTTCTCGATGCCGAGCTTGCGGAAACGACGACGCGCGTTGCGCAGCAGCTCGTCTATGCGCTCGACGGTGAACACGGTCTCGACGAGTGCTGCGAGCACGGCGGCCTGATAGCCAGATCCCGTGCCTATCTCGAGCACGCTCTTCGCTGGCGCATGCGCTATCAGCGCCTCGGTCATGCGCGCGACGACCCACGGCTGCGAAATCGTCTGCGCCTGACCGATCGGCAGCGCGGTGTCCTCGTAGGCGCGCGAGGCCAGCGCCTCCTCGATGAACAGATGCCTCGGCAGCCGACGCATCACGTCGAGCACGCGCTTGTCCGCGATGCCTTCGGCCTGCAGCCGCTCGATGAGGCGGTCGCGCGCGCGCTGTGAGGTCATGCCGAGGCCACGCGCTTCGGGAGAGAGGCGTTGCATCATCGTCACGCACGCCATCCCGGCGGCGTCACGCTCACGCCGCGGATTCCAGATCGAGCGACAACGAACTGACCCAACTGCTCACTTTGTCGATCGCCTGGAACCGCGTAAGGTCGACGTGAATCGGCGTGATCGATATGTAGCCGTCGCGCACCGCGCGGAAGTCGGTGCCAGGACCGTCGTCATCGACCTCGCCCGCGGGACCGATCCACCACAGAGGGCGACCGCGCGGATCGACCTGCTCGATGCACGGCGCGGATCGGTGGCGCTTGCCGAGTCGGGTCACCGCGAAGCCACGCAGCTCGTGCCACGGCAAGTCCGGGACGTTGACGTTGAGGATCGTGTCGGCCGGCAGCGGATCGACGATCAGGCGCTGCATGATCGACAACGCCGCCTGTGCCGCGCTCTCGAAGTGCTCGCCGACGTGGTCCTTCGTAACGAGCGACACCGCGATCGCTGGAAGTCCGAGAAACCGGCCCTCCATCGCCGCAGACACCGTGCCCGAATAGATCACGTCGTCGCCCAGGTTGGCCGAATTGTTTATCCCCGACACGACGATGTCTGGATCCTCGTCGAGCATGCCGCATAACGCGAGGTGCACGCAGTCGGTCGGCGTGCCCGCGACGCGATAGCGGTTCTTGTCCAGTCGGGTAACCCGGATCGGCTGGTCGAGCGTCAGCGAGTTGCTCGCGCCGGAGCGGTCGCGGTCCGGCGCGACGACGACGACTTCGCCGACGACGGCGAGTCTGCGCGCAAGCACTTCGATGCCCCGCGCCTCCACTCCATCGTCATTGCTTACCAATACCCGCATGCATTCTCGCGCGACGCGTTGCGCGCCGCCGCCATGGTGTGCCGAAGGACACATTGTAGCCCAGCGGCCACCCAACTGAGCGCCCCGCCGCTACAATCGGCACATCCCACCGGGTCGCAGCCATGATCGCCGATACCTTCACCGTTGAACACATCGACTGGGCGAACCCGGGCGAGCGAGCCGCCTGCCGCAAGGTGCGCGAGGAAGTCTTCGTCGTCGAGCAGGGTGTTCCGGCCGACGAGGAGTGGGATGCGTTCGATGCGATCGCGCATCACGTGCTCGCCCGCGACCTCGCGGGCAACCCCATCGCAACCGGTCGCCTCGTGCCCGCGCAACCCGACGAGAAAGCGCGCATCGGCCGCATGGCCGTGCTGCGCAACTGGCGTGGCCAGCACGTGGGCGATGGCCTGATGTACACGCTGATGGACCGCGCCCGCGAACTCGGCTATCGCGATCTCGAGATGCACGCGCAATCGCATGCGGTCGCTTTCTACGAGCGTTTCGGATTCGTCGCCTTCGGCGAGGAATTCCACGAATGCGAGATCGCGCACCGCCGCATGCGCCGCGACATCGATCCGCTCTTACCCGTCGAGCGCAGGGGTCCAAGTCCAGCGTCACTTCCGCAACCGGTGGAAACGCGCGAGCAGGCCGAGGCAGCTATGCTCGCGGTCATCGCTGGCGCGCGTCGCGAGTTGAGCATCTACACGCGCGCCCTCGATGGCGAACTGCTCGACGCCGAACCCGCGCTCGCCGCGCTGAAGGCGCTCGCGATCGCCGGCCGCGGCGCGCGCATCCGCGTGCTCGTGCAGGCGCCGGCGGTAGCAGCGCAGGACGGACATCGCCTGATCGCACTCGGCCAGCGGCTGTCGAGCGCGATCGAATTTCGCACGCCGATCGAAGAAGACCGGCTGTACGCGGGCGCGTTCGTCGTCAACGATGCTTTCGGCTACTTCTTCCGCAGCCTCGGCGGGCGCCTGGACGGCGAGACCGCGAGCCGCGCGCCGGGCCGCGCCGGCCAACTGCGGGAATATTTCGATGGCGTGTGGGAGCGGGCCGAGCTTTGCGAAGACCTGCGCCAGCTGAATCTTTGATTGCTGGCAGTCGTTTTTCGGCCTTGCAATCAACGACGAGGGCAACAATAACGTTGTATAATTCGCGGCCCTGCGACCCGCCATCCGGCCCTTGATCGGACCCGGCCTGTCGCGCCGCCCATGTCCGGCCCGGTATCACAGCGTGAGCACCAATCTACTTCAGCTATTTTCCGAGTCCTCGCAACTGTCGGGGACCAATGCCGCGTTCATCGAAGCGCTGTACGAGAGCTATCTGCGCGACGCATCGTCCGTCACGCCGGAGTGGAAGAAATACTTCGACACCTTCAAGGGACGCGAGGCGGGCGACGTCCCGCACGGCGACGCAATCGGGCGCATCGAAAGAGCGCAGAAGCTCAACGGACACGCGCTCGCGGCACCGGTCGCCGACGGCCCGCAGGGACAGAAGCAGGCCGGCGTCTCCAAGCTCGTCACCGCCTATCGTTCGCGCGGCCATCTCGCTGCGAAGCTCGATCCGCTCAATATGGACGGCACCTTCAGCGAGGCCGACCTCAACGAGATCGGCCTGCTGCCGAGACCGGGCGCGCCCGATCTCGATCCCGCGTTCAACGGGCTCACGAGCGCCGACCTCGACGACGAATTCGACACGGGCTTCCTCGGCGGCCGCGCGCGCCTCGACCTGCGCGACCTCGTCGATCGCCTAAAGCGAACCTATACCGGCAGCATCGGCGCGGAGTTCATGCATATCCGCGACGCGGTCGAGCGGCGCTGGGTACACGAGCGCATCGAGAGCGCGGGCGGCGACTATACGTTGAGCGCGGATGAAAAACGCGGCCTGCTCGACAAGCTCGTGCAGGCGGATGGTCTCGAACGGTATCTGCACACGAAGTACGTCGGCCAGAAGCGCTTCTCGCTGGAGGGCGGCGACAGCCTGATCCCGCTCGTGGCAGAGATGCTCGCGCGCGGTGCACAGAACGACTTGAAGGATCTCGTCGTCGGCATGGCCCATCGCGGCCGCCTCAACGTGCTCGTCAACATTCTCGGCAAGGCGCCCGAAAAGTTGTTCGCCGAATTCGAGGGCAAGTTCGATCATCCTGACGACCCCGCGCACTCGGGGGACGTGAAGTATCACATGGGCTTCTCCGCCGACGTGAAGGTCGCGGAACGCACCGTGCACGTCGTGCTCGCGTTCAATCCGTCGCACCTCGAGATCGTCAACCCGGTTGCCGCAGGCTCGGTACGGGCGCGCCAGACTCACCGCAGCGACACGCGATTCAACCAGGTGCTGCCGGTGCTGATCCACGGCGACGCCGCGTTCGCGGGTCAGGGCGTGAACATGGAATTGTTCAGCATGTCGCAGACGCGCGGGTTCGGCGTCGGCGGCATCGTGCACATCGTCATCAATAATCAGGTCGGCTTCACGATCTCCAACCCGCACGACGCGCGCTCGACGCTGTACTGCACCGACGTCGCGAAGATGGTCAACGCGCCGGTGTTTCACGTCAACGGCGACGATCCCGAGGCTGTGCTGTTCGTCGCGCGCCTCGCGTTCGACTATCGCGCGCGGTTCAAGCGCGACGTCGTCATCGACCTCGTCTGCTATCGCCGGCATGGCCACAACGAGGCCGACGAGCCTGCGGCGACGCAGCCGCTGATGTACCAGATCATCCGCGCACGGCCGACCGCACGCGAGTTGTACGCGCGCCAGCTCGTCGCGCAGGGCGTCATCGCAGACGGCGACGCGCAGAAGCTCGTCGACGCGTACCGCGCCAAGCTCGAAGCCGGGCAGCCAATCGCGAACCTGGATCCGAATTTCAAGGATGCGTTCGCGATTGACTGGAAGCGTCACCTCGGTGCGCGGCTCGACCAGTCCATCGATACGGGCGTCGCGCATGACAGGCTGATCGCGCTCAATGCGACGATCACCGCAGTGCCGAATGATTTCACGCTGCATCCGCGCGTCGCGAAGATCTACGACGACCGCGCGAAGATGGGCGCCGGCACGCAGCCAATGGATTGGGGCTTCGCGGAGAATCTCGCCTATGCGACGATCGTCGCCGATGGCTACGACTTGCGCCTCGTCGGCCAGGACGCCGGGCGCGGCACGTTCTTCCACCGCCACGCCGTGTTGCACGACCAGAACAGCGGTCGCGACGTCACGCTGCTCGCTACGGTTCGGCCCGAGGCCACGGTCGCCGTGATCGACTCGCTGCTCAGCGAGGAGGCCGTGATGGCCTTCGAGTACGGCTATTCGACGTCCGAGCCGCGGACGCTCGTGCTCTGGGAGGCGCAATTCGGCGACTTCGCGAACGGCGCGCAGGTCGTGATCGACCAGTTCATCTCGTCGGGCGAGGCCAAGTGGCAGCGCTACTCGGGTCTCGTGCTGCTGCTGCCGCATGGCTACGAGGGCCAGGGCCCCGAGCACTCGTCCGCGCGACTCGAGCGCTATCTGCAGCTGTGCGCGCTCGACAACATGCAGGTCTGCGTGCCGACTACGCCCGCGCAGATGTTCCATCTGCTGCGCCGGCAGATGGTGCGCGACGTGCGCAAGCCGCTGATCGTGATGACGCCGAAATCGCTGCTGCGGCACAAGCTGGCCGTATCGTCGCTCGGAGAACTCGAGACGGGGAGGTTCAGGCTCGTGATCGCGGACTCGAGCGCGAAGGATGCGAACAAGGTGCGCCGAGTCGTGCTCTGCTCGGGCAAGGTCTATTACGACCTCGTCGAGGACGCCGTCAAGCGCAAGCTCGAAGACGTCGCGATCATCCGCGTCGAGCAGCTCTATCCGTTCCCGCGCGCCGAACTCAAGACCGAACTGGCCAAGTATCCGTCGATGCAGGAAGCGGTGTGGTGCCAGGAAGAGCCACAGAACCAGGGCGCGTGGTACCAGATCAAGCATCATCTCGTCGAGTGCATCGCCGACGAACACTCGCTGCATTACGCCGGCCGCACGCGCTCACCCGCGCCGGCCTGCGGGCACAAGAGTACCCACGACATCGAACAGGCCGCGCTCGTCGAACAGGCGCTGGTCAAGCCGCCGGGCGATGACGTCTCCGCGGATTAGCGAACCACTTCAGCCCAAGGATTGCCCATGACCCTCGAAGTCAAAGTTCCGGTTCTGCCCGAATCCGTTTCCGACGCGACGATCGCGACCTGGCACAAGAAGGCCGGCGATACGGTGCGTCGCGACGAGAACCTGGTCGATCTGGAGACCGACAAGGTCGTACTCGAAGTGCCCGCCCCCGCCGACGGCGTAATCAAGGAGATCAAGTTCGAGACCGGCGCGACCGTGACGAGCCAGCAGGTACTCGCGATCATCGAGGAAGGCGCCGCTGCGCCTGCGCCCGCTGTCGCCGCACCCGCGCCGGCGGCTGCAGCGAAAGCGACGAGCGCTGCTCCCACGGCGAACGTCGATGCGCTCTCTCCCGCCGGCCGCCGCGTCGCGGTCGAGAACCAGATCGATCCCGCGCAGGTCGCCGGAACCGGTCGCAGTGGCCAGGTGACGAAGGAAGACCTCGTCAACTTCATGAAGACTGACAAGGCTGCCCCGGTGCCCGCGGCAAAGCCTGCCGCCGATGCGGGCGTCGCGTTCAAGGGTGGCCCGCGCGCGGAAGAACGCGTGCCGATGACGCGCATGCGCGCGAAGATCGCCGAGCGCCTCATGCAGTCGAAGAACTCGATCGCGATGCTGACCTCGTTCAACGAGATCAACCTCGCCAAGGTCAGCGCCATGCGCAAGGAACTCGGCGAACAGTTCGAGAAGGCGAACGGCATCAAGCTCGGCTTCATGAGCTTCTTCGTCAAGGCCGCGGCCGAGGCGCTCAAGCGCCATCCGATCGTCAACGCATCGGTCGACGGCAACGATGTGATCTATCACGGCTACCAGGACATCTCGGTGGCGGTATCGACCGACAGGGGTCTCGTCACGCCGGTGCTGCGCGACGCGCAGTCGATGGGCTTCGCCGACATCGAGAAAGCGATCGGCACCTACGCGAAGAAGGCTCGCGAGGGCGGACTCACTCTCGAGGACCTGCAGGGCGGCACGTTCACGATCACCAATGGCGGCACGTTCGGCTCGCTGTTCTCGACGCCGATCGTCAACCCGCCGCAGAGCGCGATCCTCGGCATGCACACGATCAAGGAACGCGCGATCGTCGAGAACGGCCAGGTGATCGCCGCGCCGATGATGTATGTCGCGATCAGCTACGACCACCGCGTCATCGACGGCAAGGACGCGGTGTTGTTCCTCGTCGATATCAAGAATCAGCTGGAGAATCCGCAGCGCATGCTGCTCGGCATGTAGCGCGCGCGGCGACGAGCGCTTCGACGCCGGGCGGCGTCCGCGACGAACGTCTCAGCGCCGCAGCGCCACATCCGCGGCGCTCCCATGTCGCGCCGCGCGCCGCCCCAAGATCGCCACCGCCCCAATCCATCCTCCTTTCGAGAATCTCAATGGCAGACCAATTCGACGTCATCGTCATCGGCGGGGGGCCCGCCGGCTACCACGCTGCGATCCGCGCGGCCCAGCTCGGCCTCAAGACCGCGTGCGTCGACAACTTCGTCGGCAAGGACGGCAAGCTCGCGCTCGGCGGTACCTGCCTCAACGTCGGCTGCATCCCTTCGAAGGCGCTGCTCGACTCCTCGAAGCAGTTCCACAACCTGACCCACATGTTCGGCGACCACGGCATCACCGCGAAGGACGCGAAGATCGACGTCGCCACGATGGTCGGGCGCAAGGACAAGATCGTCAAACAATTCACCGGCGGCGTCGCGCTGCTGTTCAAGGGCAACAAGATCGAGACGTTCGCCGGCACCGGCACGCTCAAGCCCAACCGCGTCGTATCGATCAAGGGCTTCGACGGCAAGGTCACCGAGCTCAGTGCGAAGAACGTCGTCCTCGCCGCGGGCTCGGTCCCGATCGAGCTGCCGTTCGCGAAGTTCGACAACAAGCTCATCCTCGACAACGCGGGCGCACTCGATCTCGACGCGGTGCCCAGGCGCCTCGGCGTCATCGGCGCGGGCGTGATCGGACTCGAGCTCGGCAGCGTCTGGCGCCGACTCGGCGCCGAAGTCACTGTGCTCGAGGCGCTGCCGGATTTCCTCGGCACGGCCGATCGCGACGTCGCAAAAGTCGCGGCGCGCGAGTTCGCAAAGCAGGGTCTCGACATCAAGCTCGGCGCGAAGGTCGGCAACGTCGAGATCAAGGGCAAGACCGTCGAACTGACCTATGCCGACGCGAAGGGCGAGCAGAAACTCGTCGTCGACAAGCTGCTCGTCGCGGTCGGCCGGCGCGCGGCGACGCAAGGCCTGCTCGCGGAAGGCACCGGCGTCGAGCTCGACGAGCGCGGCCGCGTCGTCGTCGACGAGCACTGCTTCACCGGCATCGATGGCGTCTGGGCGGTCGGCGACTGTGTGCGCGGTCCTATGCTCGCCCACAAGGGTTTCGAGGAAGGCATCGCGGTCGCAGAACTGATCGCGGGCAAGCCGGGCCACGTCAACTACGACTATATCCCATGGGTGATCTATACCGAACCGGAGATCGCCTGGGCAGGCAAGACCGAAGCCGAACTCAAGGCGGCCGGCGTGCCGTACAAGACCGGCAGCTTCCCGTTCGCGGCGATCGGTCGTGCGGTCGCGATGAACGAGACCGCGGGCCAGGTGAAGGTGATCGCGCACGCCGACACCGATCGCCTGCTCGGCGTGCACATGGTCGGCCCCGGCGTGTCAGAGCTGATAGCCGAGGCCGTGGTCGCGATGGAGTTCCACGGCTCAGCCGAGGATCTCGCACGCATCATCCACGCGCATCCGACGCTGAGCGAGGCCGTGCATGAGGCCGCACTCTCGGTCGACAAGCGCGCAATCCACAAGATGAACTAGAAATCCCTCGGAGGCTCGGCGTGGCCGAATCGCAGTCAGGCGAGTCTCGCGGGATACGCAACGTATCCGACACGGCACTGTGGGTTGCGATGTATCGCGCGTCCGAAAGCGAGCGCGAAGACGCGCTGTTCAACGATCCCTACGCGCGTCGCCTCGCCGGCGACCGCGGCGCAGCGATCGTCGCGCAGATGCCTAGCGGCAAGACGATGAGCTGGCCGCTCGTCGTGCGTACCGCGGTGATGGACGAGATCGTGCTGCGCTGCGTTCGCGATGGCGCGCGCACGGTGCTCAACCTCGCGGCCGGCCTCGACGCACGACCGTATCGGCTCAACCTGCCAGCAGACCTGCGTTGGCTGCACGTCGACATGCCGGAGATGGTCGCCTATTTCGCAGAACGCATGCAGCAAGCATCGCCTCGCTGCAACGTCGAATTCGTCGAAGCGGACTTGCGCGACGCCGATGCGCGGCGGCGGGTATTTTCCGACGCGGCGCAATCGGGCAACGTGCTCGTGATCAGCGAAGGACTGCTCGTCTATCTCGAGCGGCCACAGGTTGCATCGCTCGCCCACGATTTGGGCGAAATCGCCCACGCGCGCTGGTGGCTCACCGACCTCGCATCGCCGACGCTGCTGAAGTATCTCGAACGACAATGGGCGCCGGCGCTGCGCGCTGGCAACGCGCCGCTCATTTTCGGACCCGAGGAAAACACCGCATTCTTCACGCCGTTTGGCTGGCGCGAGGTCGAATTTCGTTCGACCTGGGAGGAATCACTGCGCCTCGACCGCAAGATGCGTGGCGCGCTGTTCTGGCGCTGGCTGTTGCGTTTGTTGCCGGAGCGCCGGCGCGAGACCAACCGGCGCATGTCCGGAATCGTTCTGCTCGAATCAACCCGAAGGTGACCGCAAACATGAGCACGCCAGATAATTTCACTGCCTTCCGCATCCACGCCGATCGTGGCAACTACCACGCGGGCATCGAGCAGATGGGAGTCGACGAACTCTCGGCCGGCGATGTCGTGGTCGAGGTCGCCTACTCGAGCGTCAACTTCAAGGACGCGCTGGCCGGGACCGGCAAGGGCAAGATACTGCGCAACTCGCCGCTCAATGGCGGCATCGATGTGGCGGGCCACGTCACGGCATCGACCGATGCGCGGTTCAGGGAGGGCGACGCGGTGCTGTGCACCGGCTGCGGCCTGTCGGAGACCCGCGACGGCGGCTACGCGAGATTCGCACGACTCGAAGCGGAATGGACCATCGCGCTGCCTGCGGGCCTCGACTTGCGCGAGGCGATGGTGATCGGCACCGCCGGGTTCACCGCCGCGCTGTCGCTGTTTCGCATGCAGCAGAACGGTCAGACTCCCTCGATGGGACCGATCGTCGTCACCGGCGCGAGTGGCGGCGTCGGTTCACTCGCGATCGACATCCTGACGCGGGCCGGCTACGACGCACACGCGATCAGCGGCAAGCTCGAACATTTCGATGACCTGATCGCGCTCGGCGCGAAGCAATGCATCTCGCGCAAGGATCTCTACTGGGGCCAGCGCCCGCTCGAGACGAGTCATTGGGCGGGCGCGATCGACAACGTCGGCGGCGACATGCTCGCGGGACTGACCCGCGTGATCCATCCCTACGGCAACATCGCGAGCTGCGGCCTTGCGGCCGCACCCGAGCTGCAAACGACCGTGATGCCGTTCATCCTGCGCGGCATCAGCCTGCTGGGCATCGCATCGGCGGGCACCGCGCGCGACATCCGCGACGTGGTCTGGCAGCACCTGGCTTCGGACTGGAAGCCCGCCCACCTGGAGCGCATCGCGACGCGCGAAGTGGGTCTCGACGGCCTGCGCGACGTATTTGACACGATGCTCGCCGGGAATTCGTTCGGCCGCACGGTCGTCAAGCTGTAGATTCATGCGCAAACACGCTTTCCGCGCGCGCCAATTGTTTGCGCCGCTCCGCTCCGCATACAATGGCAGCCTCTCCACGCATTCGCAGGTCCGAAGATGGCGCGCATCCTGATCGTTGATGATTCACCAACACAGCTGCTGAGCCTAAAGCGCGTCGTCGAGAAACTGGGCCATTCAGTGATCGTCGCCGAAGATGGGGCCGCAGGCGTCGAGGCGGCCAAGCGCGAGATCCCCGAGCTGATCCTGATGGACGTCGTGATGCCGAATCTCAACGGCTTCCAGGCGACACGTTCGATCGCCAAGGACCCGAAGACCAGCCATATCCCGGTGATCCTCGTGACAACCAAGGGTCAGGAGACCGACAAGATCTGGGGCATGCGGCAGGGCGCGAAGGCTTATGTCACCAAGCCGATCGACGAAAAAGAGCTGACCCAGGCGATCGCGACGCTGCTGCCCAAAGTGTGACGCGCGACTCCGTCGCGACGTTCGATCAGGGTTCGCCGAACGCTTCCGCCATCGCTTCGTAGAGCTTGCGCTGCGCGTCCGTCCGCGCGGGCGGCGCATGGATCTCGAGCGTCACGAACTGGTCCCCGGCATCGCGCCCTGGCATGCCGCGTCCGCGCAGACGCATGCGCTTGCCCGCGTCCGATCCGGCCGGCACGCGGAGCTCGACGTCGCCCCCGAGCGTCGGCACGGTGATCGTCGCGCCGAGTGCGGCCTGCCAAGGAGAGATCGGCAGGGTCAGCAGCACGTCGCGTCCGTCGAGGCGAAAACGACCGTCCTGCTGCACGCCGACTTCGAGCATGAGGTCGCCCGCGGACCCACCGCTCACGCCATGCGAGCCCTGGCCCACGAGCCGAATCTGTTGCCCCGGCAGGATGCCGGCCGGAATCTTGACCTCGAGCGTGCGTTCCGCGCCAGCGCCGTCGCGCAACGTGATGCGCTCGACGCCGCCACTGTAGGCGGTCGCGAGCGGAATCTCGATGCGCGCCTGCACGTCGCGGCCACGCCGCGGACCCGGGCGACCACGCTGGCCACGCGCGCCGAACAGAGACTCGAAGAAGTCGGAAAATCCGCCCTCCCCGCCCACATTCGAGAAATCGAAATCGGCTCCTTCGCCGAAGTTCGGCGGCGGATTGAACTCCTGCCCGGGCCGGTAGCCCTGCGCGCGCAGCTGATCGTAGGCGCGACGCTTCGCGGGATCCTTGAGCGCCTCGTAGGCCTCATTGACCGATTTGAATTTTTCCTCGGCGCCCGCTTCCTTGCTGACGTCAGGGTGGTACTTGCGCGCGAGCTTGCGATACGCGGACTTGACCTCCGCGTCGCTCGCATCGGGCTTGACCCCGAGAAGATCGTAGTAGTCCTTGAATTGCATCAGTCTGCTCTTGCCTCATCTCGCTTCGCGTCGGCCCGCGGCCTCGCCCCGCGCGCTGCACGGTCTATTGCCAAAACATTGCCGCATCAACGCAGCCGCCCGCGGCCAGCATAGCCGACCGCGGGAGCATGCTCCAGACAACTTCCTCGCTGTGGTCGTTCCTGCGCCAGCAAACGACCTGGGGCTTCAGTGCGTGATTTCGATCTTGCGCGGCGCGAGCTCGGCCTTCTTCGGGATCGAGATCTCGAGGACGCCGTGCTTGCCGGCCGCGGTGATCGCGTCGGCGTTGGCCGTCTCCGGAAGCGAGAAGCTGCGCTTGAAGCCGCCGTGGCTGCGTTCGACACGCGTAGCCTTCGCACCTTCGACCGGGGCTTCCGGCTTGCGCTCGCCTTTGATCGTCAGCACGTTCTTGTCCATGCTGACATCGATGTCCTTCGGATCGACGCCAGCGACATCCGCGAGGATCACGTAGCGGCTGTCTTCCTCGCGCACGTCGACGCGCGGGGACCACGTCGACGCGTTGTCGCCGAGGACGCTATCGAGCACCTGACTCACGTCGTGGTCGAAGCGCTGCGCGCGCGCCCAGGGATAGTAGTGTGTGATGGTCATGTCGGTTTTCCATGTTGGATGAAGGGCCAGTCGCCCGATGTTGCAAAGATGCGGATGGCGTCTTCGTTTTCAAGAGTCGTCGGTTGCATCGAGCCGCGCTGGGACGCGAACATGCTGCGGCGCTGCCGACCGCGGCCACCTGTTCGCGCGTCCGCGACACGGCGCCGACCGGGCGAAAGACGTATCATCGGCGTTCCGCTCAACGAGGAAACCAAGCATGACAATCAAGGTCGGCGACACCCTACCCAACGTCACCCTCAACTACCTGAAGGATGGCGTCCAGGCGATCAACACCGACGAAATCTTCAAGGGCAAGAAAGTCGTCCTGTTCTCGGTGCCCGGCGCGTTCACACCGACCTGCTCGGCGAAGCACCTTCCGGGCTACGTCGGCCAGCTCGCCTCGTTCAAGGCCAAGAACGTCGAGGTCGCCTGCCTTGCGGTCAACGATGCCTATGTGATGGACGCGTGGGCGAAGAATCAGCATGTGCCCGAAGGCTTGTGGATGCTCGCTGACGGCAACGGCGCGTTTACCAAGGCGCTGGGGCTGGAACTCGATGGCACCGCGTTCGGGCTCGGCATGCGCGGCAAGCGCTTCGCGCTCTACGCGGACAACGGCGTCGTCAAGGTGTTGCACCTCGAAGCGCCCGGCGAGTTCAAGGTCTCCGACGCCGACTCGATGATCGCCGCGATCGGCTGATCCGAAAGCAAGAAGACCGGAGCGATCCGGTCTTCGATGTTGCGCAGCTGCCGGCGCACGACCATCGTGCGCAAGCCGCGTCGGGACATCGGCAAGCCGAGCCCCGGACTGCCACCGCGATCACGCTGCGGGCGGCGCGGGCTCTGCCTCGGCCACAGGCAATGCGTCGTTGTCGTCTTCGGCACCGAGGGACGCTACGCCGACGACGCCGACCAACGCCTCGTCGGCGGGCAACCGGATCAGCGTGACGCCCTGGGTGTTGCGGCCGACGCGCGCGATCTCGGCTGCGCGCGTGCGCACGAGCGTACCCTGGTTCGAGATCAGCATGAGCTCGTGCGCATCGTCGAGTTGCACCGCACCGACGAGGTCGCCGTTGCGCTCCGAACATTGGATCGCGATGACGCCCTGCGTACCGCGACCCTTGCGGGGATAATCGACGAGCTCGGTACGCTTGCCGAAGCCGCGTTCGGTTGCGGTCAGCACATCGCCGTCGCCTTGCGCGACGATCAGCGACACGACCTGAGCGTCGGCCGCGAGGCGGATGCCGCGCACGCCACCCGCGGTGCGCCCCATCGAGCGGACCTCGTCCTCGGCGAATCGTACGGCCTTGCCGTTCGAGGCAAACAGCATCACGTCGCGCGTGCCGTCCGTGAGCTGCACGTCGACGAGTGCGTCGCCATCGTCGAGACCTATCGCGATCTTGCCCTTCTGCAGCTGGAACTCGAACTCGGTGAGCGGCGTCTTCTTCACGGTGCCGTTGCGCGTCGCGAAGAACACGAAGCGGCCCGCGGGCGAATCGCCTACGAGACCGGTCCTGACCGGCAGCACGGCCTGCACCTTCTCGCCTTCCTCGAGCTGGAGCAAATTGACGATCGGTCGACCGCGTGAATTCGGACCAGCGTCGGGAATCTTGTAGACCTTGAGCCAGTAGACGCGCCCGAGACTCGTGAACGCGAGCAGCGTGTCGTGCGTGTTGACGACCCACAGGCGCTCGACGAAGTCCTCTTCCTTGATCGCGGTCGCCATGCGGCCCCTGCCACCGCGGCGCTGCGCGCGGTAGGTCGTGACCGGCTGCCGCTTCGCGTAACCCGCGTGCGAGAGCGTCACGACGACGTCTTCGGGCGCGATGAGGTCGAGCACGTCGAGGTCTTCCTGACTCGCCTGGATTACCGTGCGCCGGTCGTCGCCGTACTGCTCGCGGATCTCGGCGAGCTCGGTGCGAATCACGCCGAGCAGCTTTTCGGGATCCTCCAAGATCGCGATGAGGCCCTGGATCGTCGTGAGCAGTTCCTTGTACTCGTCGGTGAGCTTCTCCTGCTCGAGTCCGGTGAGGCGCGACAGACGCATCTCGAGGATCTGCTGCGCCTGCACCTCGGACAGCTGATAGCCCTTCTCGGA
>JBDTYX010000243.1:0-4480 GCA_040005435.1 Rudaea sp.
CACAGACGATATACGCCGACAGATATTGGAGGTGTACGGAAATGACGAGCCCGCTAGGAGGCAGGAACCTCATCGGGGCGCCTCGTTGGCGATCGGCCGCGATCCAGCCCCGATCAACGCGGGGTCGGCGACGACGGCGTCGATCGCGCGGTCGATCGGGATCCGCACGATGCGCGCGCCGCGATCGATCCACTCGTATCGCTCGAGCCGTCGCGCCGCGGTCGCGCGCGCATCGTCGCCGCCAGTCGCGCGATCGTACAGCCCGTGTTCGAGCGGTGATGCATGCTCCGGCAGATGTGCCGCGGCAGACGGCGACACGACCAGCATCCACGCCACGGCGACGAGCGCGATGATGATGGCCACGACACCCACACCGACGAGCGAGATCGCCCGCGTGCGGACCTGATCGGGCTGCTGTTCCAGAGGGACGGTCATGACCCCTCGTACGTGATCGCGGAGGCGAACCGCGGATCGTCGATGGCGATCGTGGGACACGTGCGCGTCCGCGCGACGGTGATGGCGGTCGCGCTGCCGAGGACCGCGCACGGCGCCGCGAGGTCGAGCCAGTGGAGCTCGAACGTTCGGTGCAGCACGGGCATCACGAGCCAGTAGACGTCGACGTAGTGCATGACGACGAGCCAGGCCCCGACCATCGCGAGCAACATCGACCGGCGCTTGAGCGACCGAGACAGCAGCGCGAAGAACGGCAGCGCGAAGTGACCGATCACGAGTACCGCGAACACGTTGCCCCAAACCCCCGCGCCGCGCGCTACGTACCAAGGCACTTCGTCGGGCTTGTTCGCGATCCAGATGATGATGCCTTGGGAGAACTCCATGTACGCCCAGAACACCAGGAACGCGAACAGCAGTCTCCCGAGCGCACCGGTATGGCTGGGATGGAGGCTCGACGCCACGGCCGAAACCCGTCGTGCGCCGCGCGCGATCACGGCGACCAGCGACAACGCGCCCACGAAGCCCCCCGAGAAGTAGAGGAGGCCGTAGATCGTCGAGTACCAGAGCGGCGTCAGCGACATCAGCCAGTCGAACGCTGCGAACGTCAGCGTCAGCGCCACCAGCGGAAGGCCGGCCGCGGACAACGCACGTAGCCGTGCCGTGTAGCGCTGCTCGTCACGGTGAAGTCGTGTTGCCCAGCGGGTCAAGAGCTCGCCGATCACGATCCACACGGCGAGAAAGACAGCGGCCCGGATCACGAAGAAGGGCACGTTCAGGTAGGCCGCCTTGTGCGCGAGCTTGACGAGCGCTTCGTGATCGAGCGCAGGTGATGGATCGACCCACGGATACAGGAGATCGAGCGAGAGAGCGATCGGCAAGAACAGCACCGCGAGCAGAGGGAGGCTGGCGACGATTGCCTCCGTAAACCGGCGAAACACGACGAACCACCGACCGCCGGTCGCATGGCCGATCATCAGGAAGATCAGCGCGCCGAGAGCGATCGACAGCGCGAACGTCCACGCGGTCAAGTACGAGAACGCGGCTTGCGTTGGCTCGCTGATAAAGCCGATCGTCAGGCCGATCGTGCCGAGCGCGCCGATCACTGCGGACGCGAACAGGAGCGTCCGGCGACTCACGGCAACCTCCGCGTGGTGTCATCTCGCAGCTCGTTCGGCAGCGCATCGAGCTTCGCGGTCCACGCCAGCTCGAGGGTCCGAACGTAGGCGATCACCGCCCAGCGATCGTCGACCGAGAGCATCGTCGCGTACGAAGGCATCAGGCCGTAGCCGGCGACGACGACGCGATACAGCGCGCCCGGCGACAGCGCGACGATCCGAGGCTCGTGAAGCGACGGTGGACGCCTGCGCTGCATGTTGTGGGCGACCGGACTGTCGCCATCTCCCGTCAGGCCGTGACACGCCGCGCACGTGATCGCGAAGCGATCGCGACCGCGCTCGAGGAGCGCGCGTGTGATCGCAATCGGCAGCGTCTCCACGTCACGACCGTCGGCGGTGCGCCCGTCGCGCCGTTGTGGATCGGCGATCCATTCACGCGAGATGACACCGGTCGGCAGCGGGCGCATCGCGGCACCGTCCGCGAACAGGTCGGTCGCGCCGAACGGTTGCAACTTCGGTTGCGTGATCATGCGCGACCAGTCGGGCGTCGAGCCACCGTTGTCACAGGCGGTGGCGACCACGACGACGACGATGCAAAGCATCGCGATGCGAGCCGTCATGACTCACCTCCGAGCCAGACCACGCGCAGCGCGCCAGCAGCTTCGAGCGCGGCCGTGTTGCGTGCGCGGTCGAGCGCCGAGTCACCGACCCCGACCGCAAGCCAGAACCGATCGATCGTCGCGCGGTCGAACCCGTCGACCTCGAACACCGGATGCCACAGCCGCGGCAGCCCGCCGAGCACGAGCGCGCTGATCAATGCCGCAGCCGACGCGAACAAGATCGCCATCTCGAACGTGATCGGGATGAACGCGGGCGCGGAGTGATATGGGCGGCCTCCGATGTTCAGAGGATAGTCAACGACGTTGATCCACCACTGGAGGAAATACGCACCGCCGCCACCGACCAGCCCGGCCGCGAGGGCGATCCAGGTCAACCTCGAACGGCGGACTCCGAGCGCTTCCTGCAGGCCGGTGATCTCGTAGGGCGTGAACGCATCGAACCGCGACAGCCCACAAGCGCGCAGCGCGCGCAGGCCGCCGAGCAACGCGGGGCCGGAGTCGAATTCCGCCATCAGCGCCGGTGCGTGCTTCACGGCTGCACCCCCTGCGACGTGGCGACGAGCTCGGCGCGCATCTGCTTCATCTCTGCGATCGGGATGAACGGAACGAGCCGCAGGTAGCCGAGGAACAACAGGCCGAAGAAACCGAGCGTGCCGGTCAGGATGCCGATGTCGACCCAGGTCGGAACGAAGATGTGCCAGCTCGATGGAAGGAAGTCGCGCGACAGCGAGACCACGATGATCTCGAACCGCTCGAGCCACATGCCGAGATTGATCAGCAGCGACACGACGAACAGGACCTTCAGGTTGCGGCGCATGCGCCGCGACCAGAACAGCTGCGTCACGATGCAGTTGCAGAACAACATCACCCAGAACGCCCACGCGTACCAGCCGGTCGGCCGGTTCACGAGCTGCTGGTAGACCTCGTAGCGATCGCCCGAGTACCAGGCGACGAAGAACTCCGCGATGTACGCGTACGCCGCGATCCAGCTCATGATCAGCATCATCTTGGCCATCGCATCGAAGTGACGAGGCGTGATCACGTTCTCGAGCTTGAACACTTTGCGAACGGGGATGATCAGCGTCATCACCAGCGCGAAGCCCGAGAAGATGGCACCGGCGACGAAGAACGGCGGGAACAACGTCGAATGCCACCCCGGTAGGCCGGTCGTCGCGAAGTCGAGGCTGACGATCGAGTGCACCGACACGACGAGCGGCGTCGCGAGCCCGGCAAGCAGGAGATACGCGACCTTGTGGTGCCTCCACTGTTGCGCCGAACCGCGCCAGCCGAGCGCGAAGATGCCGTAGACGATCCGGCGGGCTCTCGTGTGGGCACGATCGCGGAGTGCCGCGAGATCGGGGATCATGCCGAGGTACCAGAACATCAGCGACACGAGAAAATAGGTCGTCACCGCCGCCGCATCCCAGGGCAGTGCGCTGCGCACTTGCGGCCAGGTGCCCATCACGCTCGGGTACGGGAACAGCCAGTACGCGAACCACGGCCGGCCGAGGTGGAGCAATGGGAATAGCCCGGCCTGCATCACGGCGAACAACGTCATCCCTTCGGTGAAACGATTGATCGACGTCCGCCAGTTCTGTTCGAGCACGAGCAAGATGGCGGAGATGAACGTGCCGGCGTGGCCGATGCCGATCCACCACACGAAATTGATGATCCCGAACCCCCACGCATTCGGGATGTTGTTGCCCCACATGCCGATGCCGCGCATCACGGTCAGCGTGACCATGGCGAACAGCATCACCGTCAGCGCGCCACAGATCGCGAACGCGACCTTCCAGCCGCGCGTGAACGGCCGCCGCGTCGTCGACAACAGCTGATCCGAGAGCGCGCCGTCGCTCGGCCGGCCGATCAGAACCTCGTCGTCGCGTGCAGCGGCGACCGCGGTCATCCGAGCTCCGGGTTCGGATTGCGGATCCGAGCGAGATACATCGTGCGCGGGACCGTGCCTTGATCGTGGAGAACGGCGTAGCTATGCGGGCGCGTCCGATGCTCCGTCACCGTCGATGCCGGATCGCTGATCGAGCCGAACGTGATCGCCTGCGCCGGGCAGACCTGCTGGCAGGCGGTCCGGACCTCCGACGGACCGATCGGTCGGTTCGCGATCCGAGCGTCGATCTCGGTGCGGCGGATCCGTTGCACGCAATACGTGCACTTCTCCATCACGCCGCGATCGCGGATCGTGACATCGGGATTCTTGCCGAGCAGCTGCAATCCCTCGTGCTGCTTGAAGTCGAACCAGTTGAAGCGCCGCACCTTGTAGGGGCAGTTGTTCGA
>JBDTYX010000244.1:0-4420 GCA_040005435.1 Rudaea sp.
TCTGGTAGGCGACCAGCGCATACGCCGCCGCGTGCGACTTGTTGAAGCCGTAGCCCGCAAACTTCTCCATGAGATCGAAGATCGCGTCGGCCTTAGCCGCGGTGAGGCCGTTCGTCGCAGCGCCCTCGCGGAAGATTTCGCGCTGCTTGGCCATCTCGGCCGGATTCTTCTTACCCATCGCGCGGCGCAGCAGGTCCGCGCCGCCGAGCGAGTAGCCGCCGACGATCTGCGCCATCTGCATGACCTGTTCCTGATAGACCATGATGCCGTAGGTCTCGGCGAGCACGGGCTCGACGCGCGGATCGGGATACTCGATCCTTTCGGTGCCGTGCTTGCGCTTGCAGAAACTCGGGATCAGGTCCATCGGGCCCGGGCGGAACAACGAGACCAGTGCGATGATGTCCTCGAAGCGGTCGGGTTTCGCGTCCTTGAGCATGCCCTGCATGCCGCGTGATTCGAGCTGAAATACTGCAACGGTCTGCGCGCGCTTGAGCAACGCGTAGACCTCGCTATCGTCGAGTGGCAGCAGCGCGATGTCGATCGGCGGCAGGAAACCGCTGGCCGCCGGCCGCGCGGGATCTTCTTCGGCCTGCGCGACGACGTGCGCCGCAGGGGCGGATGAGGGTGGCGCGTCGGCTGGCGCAGGAGTCCGCGCGCGCCGCGCGTTGATCGCCTTGACCGCCCAGTCGATGATCGTCAGCGTGCGCAAGCCGAGGAAGTCGAATTTGACGAGTCCGATCGCCTCGACGTCGTCCTTGTCGAACTGGGTGACGACGCCTTCGCTGCCCGCGCTTTCGGAGTAGAGCGGCGCGAAATCGGTCAGCGCGCTCGGCGCGATCACGACGCCGCCGGCGTGCTTGCCCGCATTCCGGGTCAGGTCCTCGAGTTTGATCGCGAGGTCGACGAGGTTGCGCACCTCGTCGTCGGTCTCGTAGAGGTCGCGGAAGTCCGCGGCGATGCGCTCGGGCTCCTTGCGCGATTTCTCGCTGCGCCCGAGTGCATCCTCGAGCGACAGGTCGAGCGGGCGCATCGGAATGAGCTTCGCGATCCTGTCGACAAATCCATAACTCATGCCGAGCACCCGGCCGGAGTCGCGCAGCACGGCCTTCGCTGCCATCGTGCCGTAGGTGATGATCTGGCTAACCTTGTCGCGACCATACTTGCGCGCGACGTAGTCGATCACCGCGTCGCGACCGTCCATGCAGAAGTCGACGTCGAAGTCGGGCATCGAGACGCGTTCGGGGTTGAGGAAGCGCTCGAACAACAGGCCGTAGCGCAACGGGTCGAGATCGGTGATGCGCAGGCTCCAGGCGACGACCGAGCCCGCACCCGAGCCGCGCCCCGGGCCGACCGGGATGTCGTTCGCCTTGGCCCAGCCGATGAAGTCCGCGACGATCAGGAAGTAGCCGGGGAAGCCCATGCTGACGATGACGTCGAGCTCGCGATCGAGGCGCGCGACGTAGTCCGCATGCACGAATCCGTCCGCGAGCGCGTGCTTGGCGAGGCGCTGCTCGAGCCCGCGGTGCGATTGCGCGCGGATGAATGAATCGACCGTCTCGCCGGCCGGGACCGGGAACTCGGGCAGGTAGTACTTGCCGAACGTCAGCTCGAGGTTGCAACGTTTGGCGATCTCGACGCTGTTCGCGAGCGCCGAGGGGATGTCGGCGAAAAGCTCCGTCATCTGCGCCGCGGTCTTGAGGTACTGCTCGGCGCTGAAGTCGTGCGGGCGCTTCGGGTCGGCGAGCAGGCGGCCCTGATGGATGCAGACGCGCGCCTCGTGCGCCTCGAAGTCTTCGCGCGCGAGAAAACGCACGTCGTTCGTTGCGACGACAGGACAATCCAGACGCGCGGCGAGCTGCAGCGCGGCGTCGATGAAGTGCGCCTCGTCCGCATGACCCGTGCGGGTCAGCTCGAAATACCAGCGCTCGGCGAACTGCGCCAGCCAGGAGGCGCAGAGCGCCTGCGCCGCGTCCATGCGGTCGCCGAGCAGCAGGTGGCCGACGTCGCTCTGCCGGCCGGCGAGCGCGATCAGTCCGTCGCTCGCGCCCGCGAACCACTCCGGCTCCACGATCGCGTGATCGCCATGACGTCCTTCGAGATACGACCGCGAGATGAGTTTGGCGAGATTGAGATAGCCCAAGCGGTTCTGGCAGAGCACCGTGAGCCGGAATGGGCGCTGCGCGTCGTCGCGGTTGGCCACCCACAGGTCGGCGCCGGCGATCGGCTTGATGCCGTTCGCCTCGGCGGCGCGGTAGAACTTGACGAGCGCGAACAGATTGCTCTGGTCGGTGAGCGCGAGTGCCGCGTGACCCGCTTCCACCGCGCGGCTGATCAGGTTCGGGCGCGCGCCCGCCTTCGCCGGGTCGCCGTACTCGGGCTTTTCGGGCAGGCGGATCGTCGAATCGACGAGCGAAAAATCGCTGTGGATGTGGAGGTGGACGAAGCTTAAGTTCATGACGGAACGCGACGCAGGGCTGCCAGAGTAGCCCCCCGTGCAGGGGGCGGCAAGGCTTGACGCGCCGCGCATTCCCCGCGCGCTGCGGGCGGACGCAATGCGCGTGCGATCAGCCCAGCGCGAGCCGCATCTGCTTGACCGGCATGAAGCTGCGCCGGTGCAGGATGCACGGGCCCATGCGTTCGAGCGCGGCGAGGTGTTCGGGCGTGCCATAGCCCTTGTGGCGGGCGAAGCCATAGCCCGGATGCTCGCCGTCGAGCAGCGTCATGAGCCGGTCGCGCGCGACCTTGGCGAGGATCGAGGCGGCGCTGATCGCGGGCTCGAGCGCGTCGCCGTCGACGATCGCGAGCGCGGGGCAGGGCAGCTCGCGTGGCAGCTGGTTGCCGTCGATCAGCGCGCGGTGCGCGCAAGGGATCAGCGCGCCCAGCGCGCGACTCATGCCGAGCAGGCTGGCCTGCAGGATGTTGATGCGGTCGATCTCGTCGACACCGATCTCGATCACGCTGAAGGCGAGCGCGCGCTCGCGGATCTTCACGTCGAGCCTCTCGCGTTGCTTTGCGCTGAGCGCCTTGGAGTCGGCAAGTCCGCGGATGCGCGGCCGCGACGGATCGAGGATGACCGCGGCGACGACGACCGGCCCCGCGAGCGGGCCACGTCCGGCCTCGTCGACGCCCGCGACGAGCTCGAAAAACGCGAGCGCGCTCATTCGTGCAGCGCGCCGAGCTGGTAGAAGATGTAGTTGTGGTACGAGTCGAGGATCATCTTCTTCGCGCAATTGAGATAGAAGCCGCCACAGCGTTCGCGCATCAGCGCGTTGGCCTGGAAGAATTCGTTCTTCCTCACGCCCGCCACGTCGAGAATCAGCGACGGGGCGAAGCTCAGATCCATCTGCTCGTCGCCGTAATTGCGCGGCGTGGGGAAGTTCGTCTTGAGCATATAGTACGTGATGAAGTTCGGATCGCCCGCGGCAGCCGGCAGGTTCTTGTCGAGGCTGCGCATTGCGCCGTCGAACGACGGCTGGTGGTCGCCGAAATGGAACAGCAGCAGCGGGCGGTCTCCATCGAGCAGTTTCTTCTCGAGGTTGCCCATCGCGATGTCCGATCCGTTCAGCCGGTAGAGGTAGTTGCCGAGGTTGAGGTTCAGCCATTCGTCGAGCGCCTTCGGCATGAATCTGCGCGGGAACAGCGCCGTGTTGTACGGCGCCGGCAGCGTTTTCAACGGCGTCATGTGCGGGCCGTGCTGACGCAGCGTCAGCATCATCACGAACAGCGGCTGTTTGTCGTTGACCTGTTTTTCCTTGTCGTAGATCTGGCTGAATACCTGGAACAGGTCGCTGTCCGACGATTCCCACGACAGGCCGTAGTCCTGGCCGTCGTAGAACGCGTCGAAGCCGTAGTTCGCGTAGGCGTTGCGCGCGTTGATGAAGTTGCCCGACATCGGATAGATCGCGATCGTCCGGTAGCCCGCGTCGCGCAGCACGCGCGGCATCGAATTGTTGATGCGCGGCGCGAGGTTATAGGGCGCGTACAGGCCGGCATCGCCGAAGCTCTGGTGATCGAGTCCGGACATCAGCGCGAACTCGCTCGTCCAGGTGCCGCCGCCCCAGACGTGGACCGTGAGGTCGCCGTGCGCGCGCGTGCGTCCGTCTGAAGCGAACATGCGGTGCTTGCACTCGGGTAGCGTGCAGGCCTTGAGCATCGTCGGGTCGTAGGTGCTTTCCTCGAGGACGGCGACGATGTCCGGATGCTCCTGCGCCTGCTTGAACGCCTTCGCCGGCGCGCAGTTGCTGCTGGTGCACGAGAGCGGGTTCTGCGCGTCGTCCTGCGTCCACTGCAGGCCACTCTTCTCGGCGACGAACGGCGGCACGACGATCTGGGTCTGGTAGAACGACGTGTAGAAGTCCGTGATGTAGCTCTTGTCGTTCATCGCCTGCCACATGCCCTTCTCGAACACCGCGGCGAACGG
>JBDTYX010000072.1:0-14981 GCA_040005435.1 Rudaea sp.
TCGCAGTTGTCGCAGCGCACGCACAGCGACTCGTCGATCAGCAGGATGTCGGTCGCCTCGCCGGCGCCCTGGGCTACGAGGAACGAGATGATGTCGCCGCCCTGGGACAGCGCCTGCATCGCGAGGTTGGCGGTCGTGCGCTGGCGGTATTCTTCCTGCAGGCGCAGCTTGAGCATCGGAATGCGGTTGACGAGTTTCATGAATGCCGCGCCGTCGAGACGGATCGTCTCGCTCGCGATCGCGGCCTTCGCGGTCGCCGATCGCTTCGCCTCGCCGAGCAGCGCCATCTCGCCGACGTAGTTGCCGGCCGCGACGTAGCTCAGTACGACATCCTTGCCGCCGATGTTGCGCGAGATCGTGAGCGATCCGACGCGCACCAGATGCAGACAATCGCCTGCCTCGCCTTCGTTGAAGAGCACGTCACCGGCCTGGAATTTCTGCAGCTTCGCGGTGTCGACGATGTCGGCGAGTTGCTCGGCGCTCGCCTCGGGCGCGAAGCGCGACTGGATCGCGCGCATCACGAACACCTTGTCGATCTCGCGCTTGACGCCCTCTACCGAGTTGATCAGGCGATTCATCGAGCGTCGCGGCGTCTCGATCAGCACGCAGTTGTTGCCCGCCACGACGGTGGCCGAGCGCCTGCGTCCCGAGATCAGGCTCATCTCGCCGAAGAATTCGCCCTTGCGCAGGGTGACGCCGGTCTTCGCAGCCTCGTCGAGCACGACCCGTACCTCGCCATCGACGATGCTGTAGAAGCTGTTGGTGTAGTCATTGCGCTGGAATATCGTCTCGCCGGATTTCGGCGTGCGTACGTCCGAATCGAGCATGAACTCGCGCAGCTGCAGCGGCGTGATCTGCGCGAGCACGCGCACGTTCTTCTGCACCCGGGTCAGCGCCTCGTCGACGCTGCGGAAGCCGGGCAGCACTGCGAACTTGGCCTTGAGCAGCGGCTCGTCGGCCGGCTCGACCTTGCCGCCCAGAATGTATTCGATGACCTCGTAGCCCTGGTTCATCGCCTGCTTGATCAGCGGATATCCGCCGAGTGCGCCGACGATGTACAGGCCGGGCACGTTCGACTCGTATTGCGGGCTGATCGCCGGCACCGACGACGGATCCTTGTTCGGAAAGGTGACGCCGCAGGCCTCGACGAAGCCTCGCGGCGCGGTCGCGCCGAGGCGCGCGATCGCGCGGTCGATCAAAATCTGCGCCTTGCCGTTCTTGGTCGCGAGGATCATGCGCCCCTTCTTGCGACCCACGGTCAGCGCATCGACGCGCTCGGGCGCCGAGTCGTAGTAACACTCGATGAGCCCGTCTTCGATCGCCTTGAGGATGCCCGTCTCGTTGCCCTTCTTCGCGCGAGCGAATTCATCCTTGCGGTTGACTATGACGACGTTGTTCTGGCGCGCGAGCGCGATCGCGTTCTCGATCGCCGCGTCGCCTGCGCCGATCACAACGATGGTCTCGCCCTCGTATTCCTCCGGATCGTCGAGCTGATACTGCACGAAAGGAAGGTCTTCGCCCGGACAGCCCATCTTGCGGATGTTGCCCTGCAGGCCGATGCCGAGGACGACGAATTCGGCCTCGACCGTCTGGCCGTTCGCGCATTTGAGCGTGAAGCCGGCGCCTTCCTTCTTGATCGACGAGACTTCGTGCTTGTACCTGACGTTGACCTTGAGCCGCGTCGCTGCCTCGTTCCAGCCATCGAGAATCGTCTCGCGCGAGCTCGCGGCGAACGGCACCGGCGAGCGCAGCGGCAGCACGCCGGGCTCGTCCATCACGAACTTCCCCTTCTGGTAACGGAAGATCGTGTTCGACAGGTGCTCTTCGGCCTCGAGCAGCACGTGCGATTCGCCACGCTCCGCCGCGCGTGCGGCGGCGGAGATGCCGCCCGGACCTGAACCGACTATCGCGATCTTGAAGCGCTCCGCCACCGCAGGATCTCCTTGTCGTCGCTGCGCCATGATAGCAAGTCGCACGGTCGCCATGAGCGGGTACCACGCACAAGCCAACTGTGACCACGTCCCGCGCGATCTGCGATCATGCACACGCTTGCACACCTCCGCGCACGCGAAAGAAGGAACGATGCCTCGCAATCCGGAAAAGTTCGCCAGTATCGACGCCTGCATCGCGCGCATATTCGCGCACTGCGGACCGGGCCTGCGCATGGCCGCGCCGCTCGGCCTCGGCAAGCCGAACGTGCTGATCAATGCGATCTACGCACATGTGGCCGCCGATCCGGGGTTGCGCCTCGACCTGTACACCGCGCTTTCGCTCGCGCGCCCGACCGCGAAGAGCGATCTCGAACGCCGCTTCCTCGGGCCGTTTCTCGAGCGTCATTTCGGCGCCGACTATCCCGACCTCGCCTACGTCGCGGCACAGAAGGGCGACAGCCTGCCGAGCAATGTCCGCGTGCAGGAGTTCTACATGCAGTCGGGAGCGATGCTCGGCGTTGTATCGGCGCAATGCGACTACGCGAGCATGAACTACACCCACGTCGCCCGCGACCTCGTCGATCGGCGCATCAACGTCGTGTTGCAGCTGATCGCGGCACGCGAGGAGGGCGGCGCGATCCGCTACAGCCTCGCGTGCAATCCCGATGTGACTGCGGACCTGCTGGATCGCATGCAGGAGGCCGGCCTCGAGCGGCCGTTCGTCGTCGGCGTCGTACATCCAGACCTGCCGTTCGTCGGCAACGAGGCCGAGATCGAGGCGGAATTCTTCGACGCGTTGCTGTTCGACCAGGCTTGCCGCCATCGCCTGTTCGCGCTGCCGCGTGAGCCGGTCGACGCGGTCGAATTCGCGATCGGACTGCATGCGAGCACCCTGGTCCAGGATGGCGGCACGCTGCAGATCGGCATCGGCGCGCTCTCGGACGCGCTCGTACACGCGCTGCTGCTGCGTCAGCGCGACAACGCCGCCTACCTCGGGGCACTCGCCGCAATCGGCTCGGACGCCACTGCCGCGGGCAGCCTGTCCACGCGCATCGGTGGCGTCGCGGCGCTGCAGCGCGGCCTGTATGGCGCGAGCGAGATGGTCATGGATGGCTTCATGCATCTCGCCAACGCGGGCATCCTTTCGCGACGCATCTACGACGACATCGGGCTCGAACGCGCGCTCGCGGACGGTTGCATCGACGACACGCTGCACGCCCACGCGGCCGACGCGCTGCACGCGGCAGGCGCGTTGCCAGATCGAATCGACGAGGCTGAAGTCGCGCGGCTCGTGCGGTTCGGGCTGCTGCCCGAGGGGGCGCGCATCGGCACGACCGGCATCGCGCTGCCCGATGGAACGAGCATCGGCCTCGACCTGCACAGCGCGCCGGCGCGCGCGCTGTGGAACCGCGCGCTGGCCGGCAGAACGCTGCGCGGCGGGCGCTACCTGCGCGGCGCGTTCTACCTCGGCTCGAACGCGTTCTACGACTGGCTGCGTGGGCTTTCGGGCGAGGCATTCGCCGGGTTGTCGATGACTCGCGTCTCGGACATTAACCAGCTCTATGGCGGGCGCGAGGCGCTCGACGTCGTCCAGCGCCGCGGCGCGCGGTTCTTCAATACCTGCATGATGGCGACGACCCTCGGCGCTGCGGTCTCCGACGCGCTCGAGAGCGGGCAGGTCGTCAGCGGCGTCGGCGGGCAGTACAACTTCGTCGCGATGGCGCACGCGCTAAGCGATGGCCGCTCCGCGCTGATGCTGCGCAGCACGCACGCGTACAAGGGCCGGCTCGAGTCGAACATCCTCTGGAACTATGGCTACACGACGATCCCGCGGCACCTGCGCGACATCTACGTGACCGAATACGGCACGGCCGATCTGCGCGGCAAGTCGGACGAGGACTGCACGATCGCGATGCTCGCGATCTCCGATGCGCGCTTCCAAAACGAACTCGCCGGCCGCGCCAAGGCCGCCGGCAAGCTGCGCAGAGACTTCGAAATGCCCTCAAGCTGGCGCGAAAATACCAAGGAAAAACTTGAGCTTGCGCTTCATTCCTCGACGCTGAAGCCACTCTTTCCCGCGTTCCCGTTCGGCAGTGATTTCAGCGAGGTGGAGCTGCAGCTGCTGCCGGCGCTCGGCCGCCTCAAGGTCGCGGCGGCAAGCATGACGGGGTTGGCAAAACTCTTGCTTAGGTCCTTTGGAAAGGGGCAGGATCCCGGCGCTACCGAGCCACTCTTGGCGCGTCTGGATCTGAACAAGCCACGTAACTTGCAGGAGTGGGTCACCCGGCGGATCGTCTTGGCCGCACTGAAGTGACCCCGCCCGACCGGCTAGACAGCCGGTCGCAACGAGGTCAGGTCATGAACAAGCAATTTGAGCGCATGCAGAGTCTCCTCCCCGAGCGTAGCGAGCCGGGGTCGAACACGTGGTATCAGAATCCCAAGGCGCTGCGCGAGTGGCTCGGCAACCTGCCACTGGCCAATCAGGGCCTGACCGCGCGCCAGCTGCTCGGCGTCCTGCGCGAGATCAACGAAGTGCGCATGGATGCATTGCGTCGGATCGAGGCACTCGAGGTGCTGCGGGCCCCCGTGCGCGACGTCATCGAGCGGCTCGACGCGCAGCTGCAGGGCGACACGTTTCCGATGACCGAGGGACGCATCGCGGTCAGCGACATGCTCCTCGAATTCGAGCGCGAACTCGCGACCGGCTACATCGCGGTCGCGTGCGACATCTGCGCCCCGAAGGGCGCGGTGCCATTCATGCGCAGCAAGACGGTCGCGCTCGCGCTGACCCGCGCGATCCAGCATCAGTCGGCGCGGCTGTGGATCGCATACGAGACCCACTGCACGCCGCAAGTCGGCGTCTGGCAGACCCTGCACGACCTGTTCCTGCTCGCTGTATCGCTGCGCTGCGACGATGTCGCACACGCGGGCGGGCTGCCCGGCGGAGTCAAGATGAGCGCCCGCGGCGCCTACATGCAGGCGCTGTTGCACGGTTTCGCCAAGCCCTATCACTTCATCCAGAAAGAGAATGCCGAGCTGCGCGCCGCGCTGCCGGTGCTCGCTTCGCTGTGCACGATCAGCCCGGGCTATGCGCCCGAGGGATCGATCGCGGTGTGTACCGACGGCGACGCGGCCCCTCCCGGACCGGTGCGCGGTCGACACATCGCGCTGGAGTCGCTGTGGAACCTCGACGTGAGCGCGCTGCTGCGCGCATTCGACGGCGAACTCGAGCGGCGTGGCACCGACGCAAGCAGCGTATTGATTCCGGCGCCGGGCGTCGGCAAGGCCGAACTGTCCGTCGAGATGGTCGAGCGCCTGCTGAAGACCTGGCGCGGCCGCCGCGAGCGCGCCTACCCGCGCAGCGCGGTGGGTGACGAGCTGGACGTCGTGATCGGCATGCAGGCGGTGCATTTCGTACTTGCCGGCTCGCTGGATTTCGACACTTTTCACAACAAGGCGCGCTCGGGCGACGGCGACGAGGAGACCCTCGGCGGCGAACGCCACGCGATCTACGCCCATGCCGGAACGAGCATCGTGCCCGCGCGCGCGCAGGTCGTCGACCGCAGCATCGGCGGCTACCGTTTGCGCTTCGACCGCAAGGAAGAGATCCGCGCGCGCGTCGGCGAGATCGTCGCGCTGGCCGCGAACCATGAGCCGAGCGGAAACTGGTCGGTCGGCATGCTGCGCTGGTTGCGCGTCGACGAGTTCGGCACGGTCGAAGTCGGCGTCGAGACCGTCAGCCGCGATGCGCGCGCGGTCAGCGTAAGCAGCCTCGACATTCGCGGCATGCCGGGTCCGCCGATGCGCGGCATCTTCGCGGTGCCTGCGAAATCCGACGAGGCCGGCAAGCTCGATCCCTATGTGATCGTGCCGCAGCTGTTCGGCCGCGACGCGATCGCGGTCGAGGTCAGCCAGCTCGCGCGCCAGGAGGGCGGCCGGGTCGAGAAGGTTTCGGGAATGCGCATGCGCTCCAACGGCGGCCTCTACCTCGCCGTCGTGTTGCCGGCGCATGCGTCGGACGTGACCGACGCCGCCAACGACGCGGGCGTCGCGCGACTCGTCGAATTTCCGCAGCGCACTGTGGGCTGATCCGCCGCGCGATTCGTCGCGCCCGATCTAGTAAACTCCGGCGCTGTGAATGCAGCCGGTGTGAAGGAATCGATGCAACCTCCCGAGCGGAGCGGCCTCGCACCGCGGCGCGACTCCGTGAGCGTGTCCGTGGGCGCCATTCGCGTCGGCGGAGGGGTCCCCGTCGTCGTCCAGTCGATGACGAATACCGATACCGCGGACGTGGCAGGCACCACGAAACAGGTCGCCGAGCTCGCGCGCGCGGGCTCCGAACTCGTGCGCATCACGGTCAATACGCCCGAAGCCGCCGCCGCGGTGCCGAAGATCCGCGAGCGCCTCGACATGATGGCGGTCGGCGTCCCGCTGATCGGTGACTTCCACTACAACGGCCACCAGCTGCTCACGGCCGAACCCGCGTGCGCCGAGGCGCTCGCCAAGTACCGCATCAACCCGGGCAACGTCGGATTCGGCAGGAAACGCGACACGCAGTTCTCGACGATCATCGAGATCGCGTTGCGCCACGCCAAGCCCGTGCGCATCGGCGCGAACTGGGGTTCGCTCGACCAGTCGATGGTCGCCGCGCTGATGGACGAGAACCACGCGCGCGCGCTGCCGTGGGACGCGGCCCGCGTCGCGCGCGAGGCGCTGCTGCGCTCCGCGCTGGATTCGGCCGCGCGTGCCGAGGAGCTCGGCATGTCGCGCGACCAGATCATCCTGTCCTGCAAGGTGTCGGGCGTGCAGGAACTCATCGCCGTCTATCGCGACCTCGGCGCGCGCTGCGACTACGCGCTGCATCTCGGCCTGACCGAAGCCGGCATGGGCAGCAAGGGCATCGTCGCGTCGAGCGCGGCGCTCGCGGTGCTGCTGCAGGAAGGCATCGGCGACACGATCCGCATCTCGCTGACACCCGAGCCCAACGAGTCGCGCACGCGCGAAGTAATCGTCGCGCAGGAACTGCTGCAGACGATGGGCATGCGCGCGTTCACGCCGCTCGTCACCGCGTGCCCCGGCTGCGGGCGCACGACCTCGGTGCTGTTCCAGGAACTCGCCAAGGGCGTGCAGGAACACGTGCGCGCGAAGATGCCCGAGTGGCGAATCAAGTACGACGGCGTCGAGAACCTCACGCTCGCGGTAATGGGTTGCATCGTCAACGGGCCGGGCGAGTCGAAGCACGCGAACATCGGCATCTCGCTGCCGGGCACCGGCGAGGCGCCGGCGGCGCCGGTGTTCATCGACGGGGTCAAGGCGATGACGCTGCGCGGCGATGCGATCGCGCAGGAATTCGTCGCTATCGTCGAGGACTACGTCGAGCGCAATTTTGCGCCCCGCGCCGGTTCGTGAACTCCGTTCGGCGGGCAGAAGAAACGCCGCTGCTGCTCCCACTCCGCGCCTATTCCTCGAACTCCGCCGCGCCTGCCGATTCGCAGCGCGGCACCGGCTGCGGGCTGCGTTCGCTCAATTTCGCGATCCAGCATTCGTCGTAGACCGAGCAGTAGCAGACCTGGATCTGGAAGCGGCTCTTGCCGTCGAGCACCGCGCGCGCCAGCTCGGGTTCGGTAACCTTGACCATCTCGATCATCGTGTCGCGATTGAGGCTCGGCGGCAGGACGACACCGTTGACGGACGACTGCGAGGCATGAAACACCTTATCGGGAATCAACACGGCGAATAGCTTCTTCCACGTCGCGTAAGGCTTTCCGTCGAGGCTCACGACGGCCGATTCGATCTTCGCGGGCCCGACGCCGTTGTTGTCGATGCGCCACGAAAACGCCTCCTCGCCGTGCCGGTCGGTGCTGTTTTCGCCGACCGAGATCGAAGGCCAGACGCTCGCGCGCGACTGCTTCTGCATGAGCTCGGTCTGCGACTGCATGAGTCGCGTCTGGAATACGCTGGTGACGAGCGCGAGAATACTGAAGATCAGCGCGGACAGGCTGCCGATCTGCGTGAAGCGCATGCCGGCTACGTCGGCCGCAGCGCGCGCGCCACGGCGCTGTTCCTGTTCTGGGTTGCTCATTTTATGGGCCTCGATGACGTTGCCGACGAATCTAGCGCAGCTTGCGCCGCTTCTGCCAGCGCGAAATCAGCCGCCGGATTGTCCGGATTCGCTCGGGGCCACGAGCGGATCGCTGACGATGCGCCGCGCGAGCATCGCCTCGCGCCGCGCGATGTAGATATTCGCGGCGATGATGATGCCCGCGCCGATGGCGGTCGTGGCATCGAGAGACTGGCCGAACGCGAACCAGGCGCACACGGCGACGATCGGCAGCTGGATGAAATTGATCGGTATCAGCGCCGAGACGTCGCCCGCCTGGTAGGCACGCGTCATGAACACCTGTCCGCAGGTCGCGAGCAGGCCGGTCAGTACGACCCACAACCAGCCCGCGGCGTCGGGCCAGTTCCATGCGAAGAGTGCCGGGATCAAGGACAGCGGCGTCATGATGAGGCTCATGTAGATGACGACCGCGTCCGCAGGTTCGGTGCGCGAGAGGAACTTGATGCTGATGTACGAGCCTGCAGCAATGGCGGCGCCTGCGAGCGCCACGAGCATGTCGAAAGCCGCACTCCCGAGTGAGCCGCTCGCCGCGCCGGGACGCATGATCACGAGCACGCCGACGAAGCCGATCACGATCGCGCTCCAGCGCCGTGCGCGCACGACCTCGCCGAGAAGGAACACGGCGCCGACCGTGACGAACAGCGGCGTCGAGTACGAGATCGAGACCGCGGTCGCGAGTGGCAGGTGCGCGATCGCCCAGAAGCTCGCGAGCATCGCGAGGGTGCCGAACACGCTGCGCAACGCGTAGAGGCGGAAGTGGGCGGTGCGCAGCAGCGCGAACCCGGGCCTTATCAACAGCGGCAGCGAGAAGATCAGGCCGAACAGGCTGCGGAAGAAGCCCGCCTCGAACGAGCTGACATGCCGCGTCGCGAGGCGCAACGTGATCGCCATGAACGCGAACAGCACCGCGCTGATCGTCATTAGCACTGGCGCGGGGAGGAGCGATCGCGGCGGATGCGCGACTCGCGCAGGCGCGACGACGACGGCCGCGGCGGATGCGGCTGCGGGAAGCGTGGGCATGGCGTGGATTGTAGTGGACGCGATGCGCTGCCCACGCGGCCACTTGGCGGGGTTGCCATGGGGCCACCGGCTGCGTGTACCATCGTGCGGGTTCGCTGGGAGATGACATGCGTCGCATCGTGCTGGCAGGCGTGGTTCTGATCGGGTCGGGTCTACTCGCCGCGGCGCCGCTGCCGCGAACGAGCGACGAGGCAACCGTGCCGCCCGCGCCGCCACGCGCGGAGGGCGACGGGCCTTACCCGCAATTGATCCTGCGCGGCGTCACCGTGATCGACGGCACCGGCGCGCCCGCCTACGGGCCCGCCGACGTCGTCATCGAGGGCAATCGCATCGTCAAGGTCGAGGCTGTGGGCAACCCAGGCGCGCCGATCCAGACCGCGCGGCGACCCAAGCTCGCCGCGCACGGACACGAGATCGACCTCAGCGGTCACTACGTCATGCCCGGCATCATCGACATGCACGGGCACATCGGCGGCGTGGCGCAGGGCGTGTCGGCCGAATACGTCTACAAACTGTGGATGGGTAACGGCATCACGACCGTCCGCGAGCCCGGCTGCCTCAACGGCGTCGACTGGTGCCTGTCCGAATATCGGCGCAGCCTCGCCAATGCGATCACCGCGCCGCGCATCTTTCCGTACGCGGTTTTCGGCGCAGGCCGCGAGGCCCCTATGACGAAGCCCGAAGAGGGCCGCCAATGGGTGCGCGACATGAAGGCCAAGGGCATCCTCGGCATGAAGTGCTTCGGCTACCGGCCCGACGTGCTCGAGGCCGCGTTCGACGAACTGAAGAAGCAGGGCATGCGCAGCGCGTGCCATCACTCGCAGACCGATGTCGCGCGCGTCAACGTGCTCACGACCGCGCGCTGGGGCCTGACCTCGATGGAGCACTGGTATGGTCTGCCCGAGGCGCTGTTCGACGATCGCACCGTGCAGGACTATCCGCCCGCCTACAACTACAACAACGAAGCCGACCGCTTCGGCCAGGCCGGCAGGCTCTGGGCGCAGGCCGCGCAGAAAGGCAGCGATCGCTACGAGGCCGTGATCGGCGAGCTGCTCAAGCTCGACTTTACGCTCGACCCGACGTTCACGATCTACGCCGCGGCACGCGACCTGATGCGCGCGCGGCGTGCCGATTGGCACGATCTCTACACCCTTCCGCAGCTGTGGGACTTCTACACGCCGAACCGCGACCACCACGGCAGCTTCTTCTTCGACTGGGGCAGCGAGGAAGAAGTCGCGTGGCGCGCGAACTACACGCGCTGGATGGCGTTCGTCAACGACTACAAGAATCGCGGCGGCCGCGTCACGGTCGGCTCGGACTCTGGCTTCATCTACCAGCTCTATGGCTTCGGCACTATCCAGGAACTAGAGCTGCTGCGCGAGGCGGGGTTCCATCCGCTCGAGGTGATCCGTTCGGCGACCCTATACGGCGCGCAGGCACTCGGCGAGCAGGGCAGCCTGGGCTCGATCGAGCCCGGCAAGCTCGCCGACCTCGTCGTGCTCGAGGAGAATCCGCTCGCGAACCTCAAGGTGCTCTACGGGACGGGCCACATCCGCCTCGGCGCGGACGGCAAGGTGCACCGCGTCGGCGGTGTCGAATACACGATCAAGGACGGCATCGTCTTCGACGCGCGCAAGCTGCTCGCCGACGTGCGCAGGATGGTCGCCGACGAGAAGGCGAAGCGCGGCATCACGACGCTGCCGCAGCCCTGACGCGGGATCCCGAGCGCGGAATGTTCGCCGCCGCGATCGTACCGCAGGCGCGAGCATCGCCCGTGCAGAGCGCGCGGGAGCGGCAAACGCGTCCGCTATACTGCGGCCCGTCATGACCGACTTCGTCGTTGCCATCCCCGCGCGCTACGCATCGACACGGCTGCCCGGCAAGCCGCTGCGCCTGATCGCGGGGGAGCCGATGATCGCGCACGTCGTGCGCCGCGCCCAGGCCGCAGGCGCCATGCAGGTTGCGGTCGCGACCGATGACGAGCGCATCGCCGCCGCGCTCGCAGGCAGCGGCGCGACGGTCGTGATGACGCGCGCGGACCACGCCTCGGGCAGCGACCGACTCGCGGAATGCGCGACGCTGCTGCGCTGGCCGGACGACTCGATCGTCGTCAACCTGCAGGGCGACGAGCCGCTCGCGCCCGCGAGCGGGATTCGCGCGGTCGCCGATGTGCTCGCCGCGAGCGGCGCGCCGATGGCGACGCTGGCGACGCCTATCACCGATGCCGCGGAACTGTTCAATCCGAATTGCGTGAAGCTCGTGCGCGCGCTCGACGGCAGCGCGCTGTATTTCAGTCGCGCTCCGCTGCCGTGGCCGCGCGACGCGTTCTTCGCATCGCGCGAGCGTCTGCCGGCGGATGCGCCTTTCCTGCGCCACATCGGCATCTATGCGTATCGCGCGGGATTCCTGCGATTGTTCTCGACGCTCGCGCCGACGGTGCTCGAACGCGTCGAGTCGCTCGAACAGCTGCGCGCGCTCGAGCACGGCTTCCGTATCGCGGTGCGGATCGCGCCCGAACCATTCCCTCCCGGCGTCGACACACCGGCTGATCTCGCGCACGTCGACGCATTGCTCGCGGCGCGTTGAACGACGGCAGCCGCCCGCAGGAACCGTTCGCGTTCCGTCAGGGCGGCCGGCCCTCTCGGATCGAACGCACCGATTGATACGAAACGACGCTGATCTGCGTCCTGGAAAGAGGGGCGGAGAGCGTACACGGCAGCCGCGGATCGACGCCGCGGGCATCGATTCGATTCCGCAGGCCCTTGGACATTTCCCTTCGAGGAGAACATGAAGATGCACTGCAATCCGGTATTCCTGCGCTCTTGTCTGTTGTCAGCCGCTGCTCTCGCCGCGCCGCTCAGCGCTTCGTCGACCGAATACGGCAGCATCGTCGTCCATGCCAAGGAGGCGAAGCTCGTGGACGCGTATGCCTACCATCACCCGGCGTCCTACGATGCGAAGGAAACACAGACCACCGTGCTGCTCGTTGACAGGCCGATCGACGTCAATGCGATCAAGGCCGCGGGCGGCAAGCTCGATGCTGCCGCGCACGCCTGGCTCGACAAGCAGAAAGCCGCTTATTGGGAGGCGATCTTCTATGCTGACGGCACGTACTGGTCCGGCAAAGTTGTCGCGCCCGGCGTGCTCACCTACGAGGGCGCCGCTTGCCAGGTCGCGATGACGCGCAACGATGCCGTGCGCGCGGAAGGATCGTGCCGCAGCGACGACGCTGCTGCGAAGGACAACAAGGAAGACGGCGTATACGTGGACGTGAAGTTTTCCACCGCATTCTGACCATGCGTGTCAGAGCGCGCGCGCGCGGCTCAAGCGCGGCATGGTCCCTTCGCAGCGGATGATCGCGGCGATGCGCCTTGCTATAGTCGGCACCGGCAAGGTCGAGCGCTGCTCTGAATAGAAAGAAGATATCCGCGGTTCTTTTCGTCTGCCTGGGAAACATCTGTCGCTCGCCGGTCGTCGAAGCCGTCGCGCGCGCACGTTTCGCCCATGCGGGGCTGGACGTGCGTGTCGACTCTGCCAGCACCGGCAACTGGCATGCCGGCTCGGCGCCCGACCCGCGTTCGCTCACGAGTGCGCTGGCGCGGGGCTACGACGCCTCGACGCATCTCGCGCGACAGGTGTGCGCGGATGACTTCACGTCGTTCGACAGCCTCCTCGTCATGGACCGCATGAACCTGCGCGACGTGCTCGCGATGGCACCAGGCCAAGGCCACGATCGCGTAGCGCTGTTCCTGAAGGGGACGGTGCTGCCAGGCGGCATCGTTGAATTGCCTGATCCCTACTACGGGCAGGCGCGCGACTTCGATCGCGTCGTCGAACTGGCGGAGCAGGGCGTCGATGGCTTGATCGCGCGCATTCGCAACGCATATTTGAGACGATGACGCAGAAGCTACACAAGCCCGACGAAGCGACTCCGCCGTTCGATGGCAAGGAGTTCGTGCGCAACCTCGGCGGGTCGCCCGGGGTCTATCGCATGTTCGATGCGGCCGGTGAACCGCTCTACGTCGGCAAGGCCGGCAACTTGAGGAAGCGTGTCGGCAGCTATTTCCTGAAGCCCAAGCTCGATCCGCGCCTCGCGAGCATGATCTCGCAGATCGCGCGCATCGACACGACGCTGACGCGCACCGAAGGCGAGGCGCTGCTGCTCGAGGCGCAGCTGATCAAGTCGCTCAAGCCGCGTTACAACATCCTGCTGCGCGACGACAAGAGCTATCCATACATCTACCTGTCGGCGCAGGACGCGGGCCATGGCGACGGCGAAATCGCGCCGCGGCGCTTCCCGCGCATGGCGTTCCATCGCGGCGCCAAGGCCGGCAAGGGCAGCTACTTCGGCCCGTTTCCGAGCGCCTGGGCCGTGCGCGAGAGCCTCAACCACATGCAGAAGCTGTTCCTCGTGCGCCAGTGCGAGGACAACTACTTCCGCAACCGCTCGCGCCCTTGCCTGCAGTATCAGATCCGTCGCTGCAGCGCGCCCTGCGTCGGTTTCATCGGCGCAGACGACTACCGCGAGAGCGTGCGCCTCGCGGCGTTGTTCCTCGACGGCAAGAGCGACGTCGTGATCGACGAACTCGTCGCGGCGATGGAGCGCGCGAGCACGACGCTCGAGTTCGAGCGCGCCGCGCGCCTGCGCGACCAGATCGCGACGCTGAAGAAACTGCTCGCCAAGAACTACGTGCAGGGCGCGAGCGCCGACCTCGATGCGATCGGCTGCCGCATCGCGGGCGGCATCGCGTGCGTGTCGGTGCTGTATTTCCGCAATGGCGTGAGCCTGGGTTCGCGCGATTTCTTCCCGAAGCTGCCGGGCTTCGCGAGCCCCGCCGACGTCGTGACGTCGTTCATCGCCCAGTACTATTTCGACAAGCCGGTGCCTCGCGAGCTGCTCGTCGAGCAGCCGCTCGAGGACGGCGCCCTGCTGGCCGAGGTGCTCGCGACGCATGCGGGGCACGCGGTCGAGATCAAGCACAGCCTGCGTTCGGAGCGCGCGCGTTTCCTCGAACTCGCCGGCAAGAACGCGGAGGCCGCGCTCGCCGCGCGGCTCGCCTCCAACGAGACCCAGCGCGACCGCTTCGAGTCGCTGCGCGAACTGCTCGCGCTCGACGAGCCGCCGCGCCGCCTCGAGTGTTTCGACATCAGCCACACGATGGGCGAGGCGACCGTCGCGTCCTGCGTCGTGTACGGCCCCGACGGCGCCGAGAAATCTCAGTACCGGCGCTACAACATCGCGGGGATTGAGCCTGGCGACGACTACGCGGCGATGCGCCAGGCGCTCGAGCGGCGCTTCCGCCAGCCGACACCAGAAGTCGAAGCCGCGGCCCCGGCGGACGATGCGGCCAGCGCGCGTGAGCCGGACGACGCGGCCGACAAGTTGTCCGCGCGCGGCGGTGCGGCGGCGAATCTGCCGGACATCCTGCTGATCGACGGCGGCAAGGGTCAGGTGCGGCAGGCGCTCGACGTGCTCGCCGATCTCGCGATCCGCGACGTGCTCGTCGTCGGTGTCGCGAAAGGCGTCGAGCGCCGCGCGGGGCACGAGACGCTGATCCTCGGCGCCAGCGGCCGGACGCTGTGGCCCGGTCCCGAGTCGCCGGCGCTGCACCTGATCCAGGCCGTGCGCGACGAGGCACACCGTTTCGCGATCACCGGCCACCGCGGGCGCCGCCAGAAGGCGCGCGAGACGAGCCGGCTCGAGGACATCGCCGGAATCGGCGCGAAACGGCGCACGGCGTTGCTCAAGCATTTCGGCGGGCTGCCCGGGGTCGTCAATGCGGGCGTGGAGGAGATCGCTCAGGTCAAGGGCGTTAGCCGTGAACTTGCGCAGCGCATCTACGCTCTATTCCACGGATGAGTTCGGCGCTGTGTCACACTGTCGTCGCTTGGGCGCGCTGCGTTGCGCG
>JBDTYX010000245.1:0-4403 GCA_040005435.1 Rudaea sp.
CGAATCCGGACAGCGCCGAAACCTCCATGAGCAGGCGATTGAGCAGCTCCATCGCGTCGCCTAGATCGAGGCGGGCGGGATCGAGCTTGCGCGTCTCGCGCTGCACCTCCATGAGACCGCGCCAGTTCTCCTGCGACAGCCGGCCGCGCACCTGGGCCGCCGCGTGCAGCAGGTGGTCGAGCACGCTAGCGAGGCTGTACGGGGCGGTCGCGTCGGTCAGCGCTGCGAGTAACGCGGGACGCGTGCCTGCGTCGCTGTCGATGAGCTTCACGTGGCGGCACGCGGCGAGGGCCGCCTCGAGCGAGGCTGACGTGGTCGTCGCAGTGTCGATGTAGCGCGCGAGCACGACGCGCAGCAGACGGGTGAAGTCGTCGCTGCGTTCGGAGTAACGGCCGACCCAGAACAGGTTCTCGATCATCCGCGACGGCAGGAAATCGTCCTTGCGGATGACGTCGCGCGCGCCAAGCGCACGTTGCTGCTGGTGGCCAGTCGTCGCGTGCCCGTTCGCAAGCACCCAGACATCTTTGCTGCCGCCGCCGCGCTGCATCGAGACCATGCGCGCACCGGCGCGCGCCGCGATGCGCGCGAGTCCTCCCGGCATGACCGTGTATTCGCCGCTCGCCGAGGCGGTCGCGAATACGCGCAGGCTCACGGCGCGCGGGACGATGTGCATCTGCGTCGCGGTGCTCTGCCAGACCGGCGCGATTGACAGGTCGATGAGCTCCTGCGCGACCCAGTGCTGCGGCTCGGCGGCGATGCGCGCACGCAGCTCGGCGAGAGGCGCGCGGCTGAGGCTGGGGCCGAAGATCGGCTCCACGCGTCGCGATGGAAATGCAGCCTTGATCACGAGGCGCTGCAATTCGCCGAGCGCTTCCTCGCAGACGGCCGCTTCGCCGCACCACCACGTGGCGACCGAGGGAAGTGCGAGTGGCTCGCCGCGCAGGCGTTCGCAGATGCGTGGCAGGAAACCCATGAGGCCGGGCGATTCGATCACGCCGCTGCCGAGCGCGTTGGCGATCAGCACGCGGCCCGCGCGCGCCGCAGCGGCGAGGCCGGGCACGCCGAGCGCGGATTCGCCGCGCAGCTCGAGCGGGTCGCAGTAATCATCATCGACGCGACGCAGGATCGAATGTACGCGCTTGAGGCCGCCGAGCGTCTTCATGTACACCGTATCGGCGCGTACCGTGAGGTCCTGACCCTCGACGAGCGGCACGCCGAGCAGGCGCGCGAGATAGACGTGCTCGAAGTAGGTCTCGTTGAAGCGCCCCGGCGTCAGCAGCACCGAGAGCGGCGTCTCGCCGCGAGCTACCGGCGCAAGGTTCTGCAGCGTGTTCTGCAGCGTGCGCGCGAACGTCGACAGGTCGCGGACATGCAGTTCGTGGAAAAGATCGGGAAATGCGCGCGAGATGATCTGGCGGTTCTCGACGGCGTAGCCCGCGCCCGACGGCGCCTGCGTGCGATCGGCGACGACCCACCACGCGCCATCCGGGGCGCGCACGAGGTCGGCAGCGTAGACGTGCAGGAAGATGTCGCCGGGTGGACGCACGCCGCGACTCGCGCCAATGTAGTTGTCGTGGCCGAACAAGAGCTCGGGCGGCAGCAGGCCTTCGGCGAGCAGCCGCTGCGGGCCGTAGATGTCGGCGAGCAACGCGTCGAGCAGGGCGGCACGCTGGGCGATGCCCGCGGCGACGTATTCCCATTCTGCCGCGTCGATCACTTGCGGCAGCAGGTCGAGCTCCCAGGGCCGGTCGGTGCCCTTGGCGTCCGCGTAGACGTTGTAGGTGACCCCGTTCTCGCGGATCTGGCGCGCGATGAACTCGCCACGCGCGCGCATCTGCGCCGCGTCAGTGCGTTCGATGCGCTCGAGGACGCCGCGCCAGTGCGGGCGCACGCGCCCCTGGCAGTCGAGCAACTCGTGATAGCGCTGGGGATCGTAGTGGTAACTCGCCAGCAGATCGCGTGCAGCGGTTCGGTCGTGACTCTGCGGGCTCATGGAACGGTTCTGGGACGTCCTGGCGCTGATGGCGATGCGATGCACAAGTGTAACGTCTCGGCGTCGCGTTCCGCGCGCGCGGCCCTGCTCAGGTACGCAGATCCAGCGTGAACGGATAGTCCGCGCTGACCTCGACGCGCGCGACGTCGATCTGGCCAGGCGTATGCCCGAGGCGGAAGAAGCGCGACAGGCGCCGGCTCTCGGCCTCGAACGCGTTGACCGGGAATGTCGCGTAGTTGCGTCCGCCCGGGTGCGCGACGTGATACTGGCAGCCGCCGAGCGCGCGCCGCGACCAGGTGTCGACGAGATCGAAACGCAGCGGTGGATGCGCCTGAATCATCGGGTGCAGCGCGGAAGCGGGTTGCCACGCCTTGTAGCGCACGCCGGCGACGAACTCGCCGACCGTGCCGCTGGGTCGCAGCGGAATCGCGCGGCCGTTGCAGCTGACGACATAACGATCGGGCGCGAGACCCGTGACGTGCACCTGCAGGCGTTCGACCGACGAATCGACATAGCGGACAGCGCCGCCCGCGGCGCCTTCCTCGCCCAGCACGTGCCATGGCTCGAGCGCATGGCGCAGCTCGAGCGCGATGCCCGTCGTCTCGTAGTCGCCGAGTTTGGGGAAGCGGAATTCGAAATGCGGTGCGAACCATTCTGTCTGCACGGCATAGCCCGCGGCGCGCGTCTGTTCGAGCACGTCGGCAAAGTCGCGCGCGACGAAGTAGGGCAGCATGAAGCGATCATGGAGCTCGGTGCCCCAGCGCGTGAGTCGCGTCGGCGCGTATGGCGTCCGCCAGAAGCGCGTGACCAGCGCACGCAGCAGCAACTGCTGGGCCAGACTCATCTGCGCGTGTGGCGGCATCTCGAACGCGCGCAGCTCGACGAGGCCAAGGCGGCCCGCCGCGCCGTCGGGCGAATAGAGCTTGTCGATGCAGAATTCTGCGCGGTGCGTGTTGCCGGTCACGTCGATCAGCAGGTTGCGCAGCAGACGATCGAGCAGCCACGGCGGGAGTTTCTCGTCGCTGCCGGGAAACTGGCGGAATGCGATCTCGAGTTCGTGCAGCGAGTCGTTGCGTGCCTCGTCGATGCGCGGCGCCTGCGAGGTCGGACCGATGAAGAGCCCGCTGAACAGGTACGACAGCGACGGATGATCGTGCCAGTACGAGATCAGGCTGCGCAGCAGGTCGGGCCGCCGCAGGAACGGCGAATCCTCGGTCGTCGCGCCGCCGAGCACGAAGTGGTTGCCGCCGCCCGTGCCGGTGTGGCGGCCGTCGAGCATGAACTTCTCGGCCGTGAGTTTGCCGAGCCGCGACGCCTCGTAGAGGTGCGTCGTGCGCTCGACGAGCTCGCGCCAGCCGTGCGACGGATGGATGTTGACCTCTATCACGCCGGGATCGGGCGTGACCCGGAACGAGTTCAGACGCGGATCGCGCGGCGGCTCGTAGCCTTCGAGCAGCACCGGGCAGTCGAGCGCGGCTGCGGTCGCCTCGATCGCACTCGTGAGCTCGAGATAGTCCTCGAGATGACTCAGCGGCGGCATGAACAGATACAGATGACCCGCGCGAGCCTCCGCGCAGATCGCGGTGCGCGTGATCCAGTGCGCCGACTCGAACGGATGCGGTGCGCGCTCGTCTGGGTCTTTTGCGAGCGCGACGGTGCTCTGTTCGGCTCTCGATAGCGGTCCCGATGTTGCGGGCGCGAATGTGGCTTCCGCCGCACCGAGCGCGACCTGCTCGGCCGTGAAGCGGTCGAGATCCTCGCGCCATGCGAGGTCCATGGTGGTGGCACCCTCAGGATCGCGGCGCACGCCGAGCACCTGATGGCGGATGTCCTCCGCAGGCTGCAGCGTGTCGAACGGCTGCGACGGATCGGCGGCGTGCACCCACGGAAAGTCACCTTCGCGAACCCACGGTTGCGAGTCGAGCGGAAGGCGGTAGCCGAGCGCCGAATCGCCGGGCACGAGATAGCAGTATTCGGTACGCAGGAACCACGCACCGCTCTGCCAGCGGCCGAGCGGCTTCGCGAGCGGGAACACGTGGCCGGCGACGTTACCCAGCCCCGCATCGAAGGTGCGCATCATGCGCTCGCGGTCGAGCGCGTCGGCCAGACGCGGATCGGCGGGATCGACGTTGTCGGGCAGGCGCCGTTCGCGCCACAGGTAGTAGAAGAGGTCCTCGTAGGCCGGGAAGACGTAGCCCGCGTCGAGGCCGAGTCGCGCGGCGAGCTCGTGCAGGAATGCCGCGGCGAGTTCGGCCGTCGCCTTGCCGGGGTTGCGCTCGTCCGCAATCAGCGCGGGGTCGTGCCAGATCGGCTCGCCGTCGCGCCGCCAGAAGCAGTTGAGGGACCAGCGCGGCAGCTGCTCGCCCGGATACCACTTGCCCTGGCCGAAATGCACGAGCGACCGCGGCGC
>JBDTYX010000246.1:0-4403 GCA_040005435.1 Rudaea sp.
AACGTCATCGAGCAGGTCGTCAACGTCGCGCAGACCACCGTCGTGCGCGACGCCTGGGATCGCGGCCAGCCGGTCGCGGTGCATGGCTGGGTATACAGCCTCGAGAACGGTCTCATCAACGACCTCTGCATGGAGCTCACGGGCGCCGTCGACCTGACCGAGAGCTACGCGCGCGCGCTCAATCGCCTGGAACACCGCGTGGACAGCGCATGACCTTCGGCGGTTCCAACCCGACCCCGCAGTCGGCAGCATCCGGTCTTGCGCCTGCGCCACGAACGAGGAATTCCGCCATGCGACGTCTCCCATCGCTGATCCTGCCACTCGTGCTTGGGCTGAGTGGCGCTAACGCTGCGCTGCTGCCTTCCACTGCGCGCGCGAACGGCGCGCAGACCTCGCCCACGGCCAACGAGATCACCGCGTCCGAGTGGCGGCGCCAGCAGCTCGCGGCCGCGGACCGATCGGACGAGATCATGCACCGCGCGCAGAAGCTGCCCGGCCTGCTCGCCCAGTACATCCTCATGCAGTCGACCTACGACGCGAACGACCAGCGTGCGTTCCGCCTGATCTTCGGCCAATACCTGTCGTGGTTCCAGACCTGGATCGGCGACTACGACGGCGCACGCAAGTCTTTCTCGATCGCGCAGCCCGCGCAGGCGGACGACGGCCCCTCTCCGCTCGCGGGCGGCTACCGTGCCCAGCCTGCCGACGAGGTGGTCCTGCGCCTCGCGCACGGACGCAAGGCGATTTTCTTCAACGAGGCACACAGCGCACCGATCACGCGCACGCTGACCGTCGAGTTGCTCGGGCGCCTGCGCGCGGAAGGCTTCAACTACTTCGCAGCCGAGACGCTGTACGTCGGCGACAAGGACCTGCAGAAGCGCGGCTACGCGATCGCCAAGAGCGGCTTCTACGTCAGCGAGCCGATCTATGGCGAGATGGTGCGCACCGCGCTCGCGCTCGGCTTCAAGGTCGTCGCCTACGATGCGGAGAACGCCGGCGTGGGCGATCCGCGCGAGAAGGAAGGCGCGCAGACGCTCGCGCAGATCTTCAAGCACGATCCGAACGCGCGACTCGTCGTCAATGCCGGCTTCGCTCACATCCAGAAGCAGGGCAAGTACCTCGGCGGATCGAGCATGGCCGAATTCTTCGAACGCATCTCGGGCATCGAGCCGCTCGCGATCGAACAGACGATGATGATCCAGCACGCGCGCGCCGACCAGGACCACCCCTACTACATCGCCGTGACCCAGGCGAATCGCGCCGCGCATCCGTTCGCGTACGTCAACGCTTCAGGCGCGGCATGGACGCTGAAACCGGGCGAGTACGACGTCAGCGTCATCTTCCCGCCGTCGACGGTCGTGGACGGCCGTCCGGATTGGGTCAGCCTGGATGGCACGCGCGTCGCGTATCGCGTCGGCGGCGACGCCTGCCGCGCGAACTTTCCATGCCTGATCGAGGCGCGCCATTTGGCCGAGGGCGAAGACGCGGTCGCAGCCGATCGCGCCGTGCTCAACGTCATCGACCAGAACACGCCGATCAACGAGCGCATGCTCGTCAACCACGGCAACACCGACAGCCGGCTGTACCTGTTCCCCGGCAGCTATCGCGTCTCCGCGCTCGATCGGGTCGGACGCACGCTGACCTCGAAGACCGTGGAGATCGTCGCGAACGACGCCTCCAGGGCAGCCGCGCGATGAACGACGAGTCGTCGATCGTCGCCGCGAAGGCGCCGCGACCGGTCGGTGCGTATCCGCATGCGCGACGCGTCGGCAATCTTCTGTTTCTGTCCGGCGTCGGTCCGCGTGATGCCAAGACCAACGCGATCATCGGCAACGTATACGACGCCGCAGGACGCCTGCTGAGTTACGACATCGAGGCGCAGTGCCGCGCGGTGTTCGCCAATGTGCGTGCCGTGCTCGAGGCGAGCGGCGCGCGTTGGGAGGACCTAGTCGACGTGACCGTGTTCCTGACCGACATGGCGCACGATTTCGCCGCCTACAATCGCGTCTACGCGGAATACTTCGCGAACGCGCAGCCCTGCCGCACGACGCTCGGCATCAGCGCGTTGCCGACGCCGATCGCGATCGAGCTCAAATGCATCGCGGCTCTGGCGACGCCCTAGACCGCGCGGTCTAGGGGGAGGCGCGATTCCGACCTGGCGTTGCGCCGGTGTGCTCCACCCAAAGACGCCGCAGCTGACGCGCCGAGCCGAGCCCCGCTGCGGTGGCCGCCGCCTCGACGCTCATGCCCGACTGCAGCGCCTGGCGCGCGAGCGCATAGCGCAGGTTCGCGTGATAGTCGCGCACGCTCTGGCCGGTCGCGTCGCGAAAGTGCCGGGTCAGCGTGCGCACGCTCACGTGCGCGCGCGCGGCGAGGCGCGGCAACGGCCAGTCCTCGTGCGCGGCGCGGATCAGTACGTCTTGCGCGCGATGCACGTCGGCATCCATGTGATTGCGCGACTGCAGCCACGGCGACAGCGCGGGATCGTCAGGCGCTCGGCGCAGATAGACGACCATGTGCCGGGCGACTTCGGCGGATAGCTGCGGCGATGCGAGTTCCGCGATCAGGTGCAGCGCGAGATCGATGCCGGCGGTGATGCCGGCGCTCGTATAGCAGCCGCGATCCACGACGAAGACCCGACTATCGAGCACCTGGGCCGCGGGCGCCTCCTTGCGCAACAGCTCGATCTCGCTGTGATGAGACGTGCAGCGTCGCCCGTCGAGCAGCCCCGCGCGAGCGGCGAACAGCGCGCCCGCGCAGACACAGGCGAGGCGCTGCGGTTGCCCGCCGACCTCGCGCAGCCACTGCACCAGCCTGCGCCCCGGCCGCGAGGCGAGCGACGCAAGATCGTTGCTCGCACCGCAGACGACGAGCAGCGCGTCGCGATCGATCGCCGCCGGCAACGGCTCCACACGACCGAGCGTAATGCCGAGCGAGGTCGACGCCGCGGCCTCTGCCGCGGCGACGCGCACGCAGAACGGCGCGCCGTGCTGGCGCGCGATGCGGAACGCATCGGCCGGCCCGGCGAAGTCGAGCAGCACGAGATCGGGTGGCAGCGCGAACCAGACGTCCATCAGCGTGCGTCAACCGAAGCTGTCGCAACCCGCGTCGCGGGCAACGGCGCGCGGCGATGCACGCGCACCGTCGACGCAGGATGGCGCGCGAGCTCGGGCGCGGGCCGGCGCGGCCGGCGCACGAGTTCGCCGGCGCAATTGGGACAGACGCCGGCGTGTCGGCCCTGCGCGCAATCGCTGCAGAACGTGCATTCGAACGAACATATCCACGCGAGCTCCGAATCGGCCGGCAGGTCGCGGTCGCAGTGTTCACATCCGGGGCGAAGGTCGAGCATAGGGTACTCCTTGAAGGCTATGCGCCGGCCAGCGCTTCGTCGACGCTCACGATGCGCGCAAAGCGGTCGTGCAGCACGAGTTCGCTGCGCTCGCGGATCTCGGCGGCGCTGAACTGCCTCCCCGATCGCGCATCGGTCATCGGAAACGTCAGCGTCGCCTCGCTCACAAAATCGACTTCGTAGCCGAGATCCGACGCGACCCGTGCGGTCGTCTCGCAGCACTGCTCGGTACGAATGCCTGCGACGATGACGCGACGGATGCCGCGCCCGCGCAGCCAGCGATCGAGTCCGGTGTCGGTGAACGCGTTGTGCACGTGCTTGATGAATTCGACCGCGTGCGCGCCCGGCATCCACTCGAGCGGAGCGACGAGCCCGCTCGCGCGCGAGAACGCGCCCTCGGGCTCCTCGTGCAGGATGCGCACGACGGGCCATTGCCTCTGCGCCGCGCCATCGATCAGGCGCGTGATGTTCGAACGAAACGCGGGCACGTCCTCGTCGCGCCAGTACGGGCGCGCGGGAAACGATTGCTGCACATCGATCGAGAGTACGGCGAGGGTGGCGGTGGCGTCGGCATGCATGGCGGTCTGGCCTTTCGTGTGGGACTGAGCGCAGATTAGCCTCAAGACATGCTCGGCCGCGAGTCACTCCCGGGTCGAGTATGGGACATTTCGGGCCATATTTCATACGCCGCCGCGCGCGCCTCATCGCGTCCGGAGCGCGATCCAATCGCGCTACACTGCGCGGATCCTCACGCGGCCGCGCAACGATGCTGACATCTCCGATCAACCTGCAGTACTGGATCGCCGAACACCGCGAACTACTCAAGCCGCCGGTCGGCAACAAATGCATCGTCGATGGCGACTTCATCGTGATGATCGTCGGCGGCCCGAATCTGCGCAGCGACTACCACTGGGACGAGGGGCCGGAGTTCTTCTATCAGGTCGAGGGCGAGATGGTCCTCAGGGTGCAGGACGGCGGCAGCGCGCGTGACATTCCGATCCGCGCCGGCGAGCTGTTCTACCTGCCGCCGCGCACGCCGCATTCGCCGCAGCGC
>JBDTYX010000247.1:0-4395 GCA_040005435.1 Rudaea sp.
AGCGCCGGACTGTTAATCCGTAGGTCCCTGGTTCGAGCCCAGGTCGAGGAGCCAAGAATTCAAGGCCTTACGCGTGAGCATGAGGCTTTTGTCTTTCTAGGCGTGACGAAAACCTGAAAGCTGAGTCACGTTCGCTTCCCTGCTCTCGATTCGAGACGCTGCGGAGAGCAAGTTCTCTGTCGCAAATTTCGATCTGCAAAGCTGCGTGCGGCGAGGATTACTCGTAGGCAACTAGCCTGCTGGTGCCGGCATACCGGCAAATGCGCCGCCAGCGGGAAGCGTCATGGACTCGACGTAGGTCGTGGTGCTCTTTGTGCGTCCAATCAGCTGCGGGTCCGTCGTGATGACCATTCGCACCGCACCTGCGGGCACGGCGGCGAATCGAAAGATTCTTAGAGGTTTGATCAGGTCGTAGCCACACGCTTCTCCTGGGGTTCGCTGAGGTGCGATTCAATCCTCGCGCCGTGGTCATCGAAGAACAGGATCGTCGCGCTGGGGGAAACCGTGGGAGGGCGGATCGCAGCCTGCGAGGGATTTTTCGCTCTCAACTCCACGACCTGACCGGTGCTCGTCGAGGGCAAGGCAAAGGAGGCCACTGGCGCCAGCCCGGATCCGAAGTCGAACGGTTTGTAGTGGCCGTCTCCTTCGTCCTACATTTCGGCGCGAACGTTTCCGGCTGACCCTGAAATCGAAGCCGCTCATCCTTCGCTCGTCAATTTCGACACCGAGGAGACGAACATGGGCAAGTACATATTCGCGTGGATCCTGGGCGTGCCGGCGGTCGTGCTGGCTGGTATTTACCTCATCGCGCATCTCTGAAATGGCCACCACCACAAAGACCACCACAAGGAAGACCGGCGCGGCGAAGAAGGCGGCGCCTGCGCGCAAGGCACCGGTTCGGGCGCCGATTCGTACTGCGGCAAAGAAGCCCTACAAGGACAACACGGGCGACAACACCCAGCCGCCCAAGGCGAAGCCGAAAGACGCGGTCGATCTGCTGGTTGCCGATCACCTGGCCGCGGGCAAGTGCTTCAAGCAGTACGAGACGATGATGAAGAAAAATGCGCCGGACGCCCAGCGCGTTGCCCTGGCGAACAAGGTGTGCGAGATGCTCAAGGTGCACACGCAGATCGAGGAAGAGATCTTCTATCCGGCAGCGCGCAGCGCGGGCGTCGACATGGACACCCTGGACGAAGCCTACGTCGAACACGCCGGTGCCAAAGACCTCATCACGCAGATCCAGTCGTCGAATCCGATGGGCGAGTACTACGACGCGAAGGTCAAGGTGCTCGGCGACATCGTCAACCACCACGTCGTGGAGGAACACACCGAGATGTTTCCGAAATGCCGCCGCTCGACCATGGAATTGATCGGTCTTCGAACGCGGATGGAGATTCGCAAGCGCGAGCTCGAAGGATCCGGTTCGCCGCCCGGGCTGCTCTCGCGACTCAGCAAGAAACTGGCGTAGCAAGTTCCGGCGCAGCAGCGTCGAGATCGCCCGGAATCAGTTCCCGGGCGACTCGACGCAGCACGACGCGACTTAGAACTGGTACTTCATCCCCACGCTGATCCCTTGCAGGTGGCCGCCGGCCCAGCAATGCGGCGCATTGCCGTTCGGATCGAACCCGGAGGTGTCGGGATTGGAGGCATCGTGGCAATCGGTGGTCACCGCTCGACCGCCCGCGCCGAGGTCGAAATGGGCCGCCGAATGATTCAGCGTGGCGGCATAGTCGGCATAGAAGCCGAATTGCTTGTCGACCTGATGCTTCCAGGCCACCGCGAACATGTTGGCGGAATTGTCCGGATTCAACCCACCCGGCGTATTGTGCTGGCCGGGATCACCCAGCGACGCATTGGCATGCGCCCAGCCGAAGTTCAGGCTGTCGCTCGTTCCCAATTGCTGAGTCAATGCAAGCCAATAGCCGCTCCGGCTGCGTTCATTCTGCGAGTCCAGCGCGCTCGGAACGTTGCGCCTCATTCTTTCGTAAATGGCGCTCACGGTCGTTCCGGTGGTGAACCGGTACTGGGCACCGGCCTTCACTGCGCTTTCGTCAGCCACGTCGGTCGGATCGAACGCGCCCAGGTCGCTCGTCCGGTTCACCGCCTTGTGCATTTCGTAGGCGCCGATCGCGTAGAAGCCGCCCACGCGATAAGTGGCGCTGGCGCTGTAGGCATTGGCATAGGCGCCATCGTTGCAAGCGACCGGAAGCCCGCCGCTGCCCGGCACATTGCCGCCGGCACAATCTCCTTCGCCGCCTGACAGGTTGCTGCTGTCGTCGGCGCGGTTCTGCCCGGGTGCAAAGAGCGCATTCAGGTGGAAACCACTCCAATTGGGCGACTCATACCAAATGGCGTGGTCCAGACGAGTGCCGAATTCCACGCGGTTGTCGCCGCCGGAATTGCCCATGATGACCGAGTAGTCGCCCCACATGCCGGAAAACGGATTCATCGATGCCGTCGACGACTTGTAGGGCGCATCGGTCTTGCCGATCTTCACGGCACCCCAATCCGATCCCGCCAGGCCGATGAAGCTGTTGCGCGACGTGAGACCGCCCTTGACGACGCTGCTCGTATTGCTGTTGCTGGCGGCCGAGCCCGAGGCGGCCGAGACGTCGATCTGCGTTTCGAGCTGATAGACGAAGTGGGCCGGGAACGCGCCGAGGTTCTGGAATCCGCGGACGCCGATATACGACAAGTTGGTCGAGATGTCGGGTAGCCAACCAGTCTTGCCAACCGGCGTGGTCGGAGCGCCGTCGGCGGTCTTGCTGCCAATGCCCTTGGTAGCGTCATCGATCGAGAGGTCGAGGTTGCCGTAGATCGAAACCTCGCCACCCCGAGTGAAAAACGTCAACCCGTCACCGGCCTTGCGCTCGAGGAAAGCGCGGGCGGTGGACGTCGGTGCGGCCGCGGCCATCGCAGCGGCGCCGCCGGGTGCGGGCGGCGCGACAGGGCTCGCCGCCTGCTGTTTGGCCACCTGGTCGAGCTGCGCGCGAAGCATGTCGATCTGCTGCTGGAGCAAGTCGATCTTCTGCTTCATTTCAACGTCGGCCGCCTGCGCATTCGCAGACTCGCAAGCGGCGCCACCGCCCGCCGCTACCGCGAAAGCAAGCGCGACTCTTCCCAGCCGGTGTGCCATGTATCGTCTCCTCGTGAACGTTGCGAAGGGCATTGCCAAGTCAATTGGCATACGCCGCACGCTGTCTAATTCAGGTGCGAGCGCACTGTGGGCTTCGCCGCCGCATCAGATCTTGACCGGCGTCAATTTCCGACAATTCATGCCCGCTCGTTTCCCCTCGTTCGACGGCAACTCTGAAAGTTGCGGTGTCCGATCGAGACTAATTCGTGCGGCAAGTGTTGAAGAGACGTGAAATCCGTGTCCGCAGAGCGGATGGATTGTGCTTCCGACCAGAGGGAATCGTTGCGCGCCCGTACGGGCATCGGCCTTCAGTGGCTGGGGCCCGCTACAGCCGCCCTCACCCTTCGGACGAACGCCGGATCGGCATTTCCGAGCCGGGCGGTCCGCCCGAGGATGCGGCCCTCGGCGTCGACCAGGATCAGCTCGCTGGTGTGATTGAACTCCCCGCCCGCGAGCGCGCGATAGCGGACCCCGAGCACGGCGGCCAGCTTGCGCACGTTCGCCGCGTCGGTGCGCGCGAGCGTCCAGTGCGCGCCGTCCAGGTGCCGCTCGTCGGCCTTCTGCCTGAGCACCGCCACGCTGTCGTGCGCCGGGTCGAAGCTCACCATCAGCACCGACAGCCGGCCTCGTTCCTCGACGCTCAGGCTCGACTCCGTGTCGCGCATCGCATCGATCAGCATCGGGCAGACGAATTCGCACGAGGTGTAGAACATGCTGACCAGAATCGGGTGGCCGCGCCGCTCGGCGAGCAGGCTCGTGCGCCCGTCCTGGTTCGTCAGCGGTATCGACAACTGGTAGATCGAATCTGGCGCGAGCGCGCCGGCCGCCGCGCTGTCGTGCAGCAGAGGGACTGCCGGCAACGCCGAAACGGCAAGCGTCTGCGCCGCGAGGAGGGCGGCGCACAGGGCCGTGCGAAGCGTGCATTGAAGCGCGATCTTTTTCATGGTGACGAGGTCTCCGTGGAGGAAGGGCGAGCACAGCGAAAGCCGAGGCTGGTCGTGCTGTTGGACGCGTTGAGGGATGACAGCAGCGCGATCCGCATCAGCACCGCGTAGTTCTGCCGGTCCTGCAGATCGATCGCGCCAGCGCCGCAGAACTGGAGCTTGTCCGGGTCGTCGCCGGCGCGACTGTCGGAGCTCACCAGCAGCGCGTTGAAATCGTCGACCCATTCCCAGATCAAGCCGTGCATGTCGCGAACGCCGTAAATATTCGCGGCGCCGCCGACCGCGGGCAGCGCCGTATTCGCCGGCCGCGCGTAC
>JBDTYX010000001.1:0-43545 GCA_040005435.1 Rudaea sp.
GATCGGCGACGTCTTGCCGTGCATGATCGCGCCGGCGCGCACGACCTTGCCGCCAAAAACCTGACCGATGCTCTGGTGCCCGAGGCAGACACCGAGAATGGGAATGTGCGCGCCGAGCTTCTCGATGAGCTCGAGCGTGATCCCGGCCTGGTCGGGCGTGCCGGGTCCCGGCGAGATAACGATGCGCTGCGGCGCGAGCCCGCGGATCTCGTCGATCGACAATGCGTCGTTGCGCACGACCTGCACATCCTCACCGAGCTCGCCGAGGTACTGCACGAGGTTGTAGGTGAAGCTGTCGTAGTTATCGATCATCAGTAGCATTATGCATGTAACCTATTGATTACTCCGGTGTATCGTAACGCGACAGTACTCATACCGCTTTCAAGCCATCCGCGTCGATGCATAGCGTACCTGAGCCACCACGTGGTCAGCGAGCTTAAACAGCTCGGGCACCGGCGTCTCGAACGGTGCCTTCGGCAGGAGGATTTCGACTGAGAACAGGTTCGCCTCGGCCTCCATCCTCATTCGGGGATCGCCAATCGGCGTCTCGGCGCGCAGATGTGCGGGCGTGCATTCGAAGCTCTTCGACTTGATTGCGTGCCCCGGGAAGGGGGGTGTCCGAGCTCGTGCCCCATTGCGAACCGCTGCCGGTAGACAGACTGTTTGATTGACCAGGATCACCCCGGTGGCGCCGGTGATGATCGGGACGCCTTCCAGACTGTTCGACCTGCGCGTCGAATTTCTTCCATGCCAACAGCGGCGGAGTCGTCTTCGATGGGAGCGGGGATCGATACCGCTTGCATCTACCGTGCGCGTGCGATGTGGGGTCAGATTTTGAAGGCGCGTCGACAATTTTCTGCTCGCAATTTGAGGCTGCAGAACGGCTACTTCAATCCAAGGCACTCGCAACGCTTGCTAGCGAAGTACCGATGTCGCCGTAGGCGCCAGGCGCAGACGCTCGGGTTTGCGCATGAGTGCCGGCAAGATTGCCTCGGGCGCGGCATCGCGCCAACCGCTCAGCGCGCCAAAGCGAGCGGTAAATGCCGCCTCCTCCTTTGCGCTGGGCCAGCGGGCGAGCCAGATGAACACGCGCTCGCGTTCTCGAACGGGCAATCGCGGGAAATTATTTGCAGCATCCTCGGTCACCAGGCGTGCGACGGGCTTGGCACCCAGTTCGACGATTCGTGGCAAAATTGCGTGATCGAAATAGGCGGCGAAAGATGCCGGATCGGCCGTTCCCAAGTAATGGATTCTGGCGCCGATGATTTCCTCCTTCTTGCCGTCGTGTATCGACGACGACAAGAAGCCCCCATCCGGCGAAGCCGGCCGGAGCAGAAGCACGTTGTCCGAATCGACAATGGTGGCGTTGGCGGCCGCCTTCTTGCTTTGCCACAGTGGGCCCTCGTAGAACGTCGCCAGCGCCTGCGCGCGCGCGGGCATGTCGCTGAAGCTGCGCATCCACACGAAGCGGTCCGGGTCGTCCAGATCGCGAAACGTTCCGACGACATGCGCGCCGGCCGCATTCAGCGGTGCAAGGAAACTCTCCTCGAACATCGAAATGAGCACTTCGCGCTTTCCACCGCGCAACGTGTACTGGCGTAGTTCGAAAATGGTGTCCTGATTCACAGGCATTTCCCCTTTGACTTCCGGTTGGCTCGATGCGCCGGCTGCGGTGACGAATGACGCCGCAACGGCACCCAGGGTTGTCTGTACGAACTCTCGTCGGTTGATCACGATTGCACCTCGAATGTTAAAACAGACCGATCGACCTGTTTGTTTGAGTTTGCCGATCGTGAGACACTGTTGTCAAGAACATTGCGTGAGCGTGAGTAAGGCTCGTGGCCAAGCAACCCAGCAGTCGACGTCGAAATGACCCGGAAGGCGTGAGGACGCGCGTGCTCGATGCGGCCTCCATGCTTTTTCAGGCGCATGGCTACCACGCCACCGGAATGCGCGAGGTCATCGCAGCGACGCGCCTGTCACCCGGCGCCGTGCATCACCATTTTCCGACCAAGGAGTCTCTGGCCATCGCGGTCATAACGGATCGCGTCGCGCCGGCCGTCAGGGAAAGCTGGATCGAACCGGTGCGGCACGCGGCGTCCCTGAGGCAAGGCGTGACAAGAGTTTTTACCGAGATCATCCGCGGCATCGACGATCGCGGACAGGTGTCAGGCTGTCCGCTGAATAATCTGGCGATGGAACTCTCGCTGACCAACGTACGACTGCGCGACGCCTTGCGCTCGATCTTCCGTGAATGGCAAGACGCGTTGGAGCAGCGCATTTCCGAAACGCCGCGCGGAAAACAAATGACGAAGAATCAGCGAAGCGCCGCCGCGGCCTTCATCGTCGCATCGTATTCGGGCGCCATGAATCTCGCGAAGGCAACGCAGGAACCCACGCCGTTGAAGGTCACGCGACGCGCGCTGGCTCACTGGCTGACCGAACAGCGGTTGAGTTGACCTTCGTTGCCCCGGGGCGGAGTATGCGGGCGTAATGTAGGGCTCCCGCGGGCGACGGGACGCTGCGCGATGAGCGCCTCGGGCGGCGATCGGCGGATCGACACCCGACGCGTCTATTGCTTGATCAGCTCGACGCGTCGATTCAGCGCGCGTCCGAGGTCCGTATCGTTGCTCGCGACCGGCACCGAGGCACCGACACCTGCTGCGGACAGACGACTCGCCGAGATCGCATAGTTCGTCTCCAGCACGCTCACGATCGCATCGGCGCGCCGCGCAGAAAGTTCGAGATTGTGCGCGGCGCTTCCCACGCTGTCGGTATGGCCTGTGACGCGCAGCTTGAGCGCCGGGTTGGCCGACAGCAATTTGGCGATTTCGTCGAGCTGCGGCTTTGATTCGGGGGTGACGTCAGCCTTGTCGAAATCGAAGTGGATGCCGTATACGTTCACCTGCCCGCTGTTCGCCAGATTGCTGTTGAGCGTCGCCGAATCCACGGTCTTGGTTTCGACCATGGCTGGCTTCGCTTGGGTCGCGACCGCCGCGCTCTGGGCCGCGGCGGGTATGGCAATTTCAACCGGCGCACTGTCGCCCACACCTTCATGGGTGGCGGCCATGCCCTTGTCCATGGGCTTGTCTTCGAGCTGGACGATGTAGACGCCGGCGCGTTGCGTGTGCGGTATGTCGGCCACGAACACCATCACATGCAGGCTGCCTTGCGGCCGGTTCTGGCTTGCCAGGAGGTAGCGCGGGGCTTCGGCAAGTTGAAAACCCTCGTCGGCCTCGGCAGTTCCGGTCAGCGAGAGATGCATGACCCGGGTCGCCTCGCTCAGGAACTCCGGCCCGCACTGTTCGTCGTTGGAGCAGGTCCACACGATGCTCATCCCGGATTTTTCGAGTGCCGCGCGGTAGTTTGCAAAAATCTCCAGGCCACTGCGCTGCGCGGGACCGACATAGAAAGCGCGCGTGCGCTTGCCCGTGAGCGTGATCGTTTTGGGGGCGACCTTGTCGCCGGCGTCATTCTTGCCGACCGGGCCGGTCGCGAAAATGGACTCCTCGAACGCCTTCTGGTCGGCGCCGAACAGGACGGCGCCGGGATAGCGTGCGGACACCCCACCGTCGCTGCACCCTTCGCAGTCCTTGCCATCGTTGCTGTCGGCAAGAAGCGGCGCCGACAGGCAAAGCAACAAACCCAAGCCATAAAATCTTATCGACATGCGCATGAAAGTCTCCAGTTGAGTGGGAAGGTTGGAACTAGAATTTTCCGAGTATCTTGAGTGCGAGATTCTTCTCCGCCGCGAGGCCGTGGTCGGGCAGCCGATCGATGTTGGGGCCGTGCAGGTCGAGCAGGAACCCTTCGTTGCCGCGACGGACGTAGAGAAGGCCGCGCAGACCCAACGCTTCGTCGCCGACGCCGGCGACGGTGGCCGGCTGGTGCGCGCCGCTCGTCGCCGCGGCCTTGATCGAGTCCCAACTGCTTACCGACAGGCTCGCGCCTGCGGAGAAATCCGACGTGTTGTAGTCGCACATGCCGAGTTCGACATTCTTGACCGTGTTCTGCGGCAAGACTTGCCCGACTGCGGCTTCCGCGTCCGCACGGACCAGCAGTTCACAGGCGTTGCGCGAAGTAACCACGGCGACATTGCGCACGGCCTTGTCGATGGTTGTCGCGGCGATCGCGGGCGCTGGGCCGGGGCCGGCAGCGCCTGAGGGAGGCGAACCGCCGCTGCAAGCGGCCAATCCACTGACGACGATCATCAGCGTCGTTATGCGGAGCGTGTCAACCCGGGGACAAGCTGCGGATTCGATTTTCATGTGGGCTATAGCCTCGTGAGAACGTGCGCGTTGCAATGCTTCGACATCGACCCCGTGCGCAACTGGCCGCGACGTCGCGGCCTCTGAATGCGCCGGAGTCACTTATTCCTTCGACATGGTTTTTGAGGCGCGCCCGGGTGGAATCGGCTGCGGATTGAGGCTGCTGGCGTCGCCTGTGGACGAACACGTCCTCGACGAGGGGGCACACGGGCCCGGCGGATGCGCAGATACGTGCGTCGCCGCCCCTTTGCCGTTGCTTTGCGGGTGACCGCCGACGAAGATGATGCCGCGATCTGCGCCGCTCTTGCCTTTCGGGGCGGTTTTCTGCGGCGTGTGGGCCGGCGTCTTGTGGGCGTGCTGTACTTCCGCGGCGGTTTGCGTCGCTTGCGCTGCTCCAATAGCCCCGAATGCAAGCGTCAGCAGCACGGGATGGGTCAGTACGTGACGCGCGAATGTGCTCCGCAGCAGCGCGCGAGAATTCCGAGCAGACATGATGTGTTCCTTGAAAAGCGCGCGCATGGCCGTGTCGTGACGACGCGAGCACAGTGATCATCTGAATCGTCGGCTGACGACCTGCGTAGAAAAATGACCGCTTGACTAAGCAGTACGGATTCCGGTGCGGGTTGCTGACACCTATTCGCGAATATTGCAGGAACGCACTGAGCCTTGGCGCGGACTGCACGCGTCAGGCGCCCACCAGAAGGCGCAGGCTCTCGCGCATCGCGCGCGTCATCCAGTGATCTGCGCCGCGCACGCGTTGCACGGTGGACAACGCCGATTGCAGCTCGTTGCGTGCCTGCACCGTCTGTCCGCGGGCGCCCTGACACGCCGCGTACGCGGCCTGCGCTTCTGCGTGTCGCCAGCCGGTGGCAGGATCGTCCGGCGGTCGCATCTCGAGGGCCTGGGTGGCCGCGGCGCAGCCAGCCGCATCATCGTGCTGCACAAAGGCAATGTGTGCCTTGGCGATCAACGCGCTCGCGACCTGCGCCGGGTTCTGGGTTTTCATTGCCCTGAGCTTTGCGACGGCCGCGTCGACGTCCCGGCGCGCACCCGTCTGGTCGCCGGCGGCGGACTTGCTCAGCGCGTACTGCACCTCGGCGACCGCCGCCTCCATTGCCGGCATGCTCGACGTCTTCTCGCGCAACTCTTGCGCCCGCGCGTGCATCGCGACTGCGTCGGCCGCACGGCCAGACAAGCGCAAGGTGACACCGAGGTCATCCATGCTGATCGACACCGCGAGGCCGTTGTCGCCTTCGAGACGCATGCGCGAATCGAGCACCTCACGGCCGACCTGCTCCGCTTGAACCAGATCGCCCGAATCGCGCAAGGCAACCGCGAGATGCGACTTCGAAATCAACGCAAACGGATGCTCAGGCTTGCCCTGCGCCGCCCAGATCGCCATCGCCTGGCGGCTGAAGTCGATCGTTCCGGCGTAGTCGTCTTCGTGGAAGCGCAGCACGGAGAGGTTGTTCAGCGTCGCTGCGAGCGCGGGATGCTGGTTGCCGAGCAATCGTCGTTGCATCCCAAGCGCTTCGAGATACAGCGGCTCGGCCTCGCGGTAGCGACCGAGCCGATCGAACGCGCGCGCACGCCCGGCCAGCGCATCGGCGAGCATCGGGTGATCCGGCGGGAGCAGGCGGCGACAGATCGCAATCGCCTCGTCGAACAACGGCAGCGACTCGGCGATGCGATCGCTCTGCATTCGGAACACCGCCAGATTGACCAGGTTTTCGGCGACATCGAGATGGTTCTCGCCATACAGATTGCGAAACATCCGCAGGGCCTCCTCGGTCAACATCATCCCGTCGGGCAAGCGATGCATGTCGCTGTAGAGCGCGGCGAGCTGATTGAGCTGCGCCGCGATTTGCGTGTGCGGCGCAACCAACGTCGCATGCGACATTGCGAGCGCCTCCTTCAACAGTCGCTCCGCGCGAGCAAAATCGCCCTGCCGCCGCGCGATCTCTCCCTGCAGGGCGAGGTCGTTGGCAATCATCGGACTCGAGGTTTTTCCCTGCCTGCGATGCGTGTCGATCGCCTGCTGCGCGCTTCGCAGCGCCGCAGCGTAGTCGCCTTTCTCATACTGGGCACGGCCGAGCAGAGCGAGCGTGTCGCCATAGGCGGCGTCGTTCTGGCTGCGATCGCTATTCAGCTCAAGTGAGCGTTGCAGCAACACGATCGCGCGGTCGTTTTCGCCGAGCTCCTGATAGATCTTTCCCAAGACCTCGGCAAACGATGACGCGAGCTGCGGATATTGATCGAGCTCCGTTTCGAGCCGCTTGGTAGCGGAGTCGAGCACGTCCTTGGCACTCAGCCGCAAGCCACCGGGCGTGCCGCGGGGATCGGCGACGCGAAAGATGCCTACGAGAAAATCGCTGACGATCTGCGCGCGCCGCGCCTGCTCGCGCGCGCGGGAAGTCTCCCACATCGCGAATGCCGTGGTGGCCAGCAGTATCCCGAATGAGAGTGTCGCGAAAGCGACGCCGACCCGATGACGCGTCACGAACTTGCCGAGTCGATACAGCGCGCCGTCGCGGTGCGCCGCGATCGGCATGCCGCGCAGGTGGCTGCGCAGGTCTTGCGCCAATGCCTCGATCGTGAAGTATCGCCGTTCCGGCTCGCGTTGAAGTGTCTTGCACAGAATCAGATCGAGGTCGCCGCGCAGCAGGTGGCGTGGAATCGGTGCACGGGTGGTATCGCCGTTGTGCGGATCGCCCGCGCTCGGTCGTTCGCGGTCAGCGCGATCTGCATGTTCACCTGCCTGGTCCGACAGACTCAGGTCGTTTGCGCGGACGCCAGTCAGCATTTCATACAGCAGGCAACCCATGCTGTAGACGTCGGTTGCCGTGCTGACGGGTTCACCCTGCAGTTGCTCCGGCGCCGCGTATGCGGGCGTTAGCGCGCGATCTTTCGCGGGCCCTGGCTCCTTCAAAGCGCCGAGTACTTCGGCGCCGAGTAGTTTGGCGATGCCGAAGTCCAGCAACTTGACTTCGCCGCCTTCGGTCACGAGCACGTTCGAGGGCTTGACATCGAGGTGCACGATCAACTGGCGGTGCGCGAACTGCAACGCAGCGCAGACCTGCAGTCCCAATTCGACGCGCGCGCGCAGCCCTAGCCGATGGCGTGCGCAGTAGTCGAGCAAAGGCGTGCCGTCGACGTATTCCATCACGAGATACGGCCGCCCATCCGACGCCAGGCCGCCATCGAGCAGGCGCGCAATATTGGGGTGCGACAAGCGCGCGAGGATCTGGCGCTCACGCAGGAAGCGCGCCGCGACCACCTCGTTGTCGAGGCCGCGTCTTATGAGCTTGAGCGCCGCGCGCTGCTCGAACTGGCCATCGGCGCGATCGACCAGCAGGACGACGCCCATGCCACCCAGCCCGAGTTCCCGCACCACACGCCAGCTACCGATCAACGCGTCTATCGGCGCCGCGACATCATGGTCGTGAAGCCAGATTCCGGCGGTCGCGGCGCGCAATTCAAACGCGCGTCTGCCAAACGCCTCGCCGCGGGCGTCTGCCGCGAGCAGCGTCTCGACGTCTTGGCGCAGCTCACCATCCTCTCCGCAGAGCTGCTCCAGCAGAGCGCCGCGATCCTCCGCCGCCGCTTCGGCGATGCGATCAAACGCCTCGCTCACCCGACGCCAGCGCGCGCTATCCATCTCAGGTTTGTTCGTGCGCGGCAAAACCCAGGGTCTGTTCCAGGAATGCGCGTGCGCGTCGCCAGTCGCGATACGCCGTACGCGGAGTAACACCCTGCAGCTCGGCGATCTCCTCCATGCTCAGTCCGCCGAACACATGCCATTCCACGACGGAGCCCGCGCGTGCATCCAGTTCAGTCAGTGCGATGAGCGCCTGGTCGAGCGCCAGCATCTCGACCATGTCCCCGGAGGCGCTCGCGCTGCCTTCTTGCGGTTCGGTGAAAGTGATGTCGCCACCTCGCTTCAGACAGGCGCGAGTTCGCGCATGGTCGACCAGCACCTGGCGCATCGCGCGCGCCGCGAGCGCGAGAAAGTGCGATCGAGAAAGGCCGGCCGCCTGCGGCGACGGCGACAATTTTATATACGTCTCGTGGACCAGCGCGGTCGTATTCAGCGTCGCGAGACCGCCTGCGCCGCGGCGCTGGCGCCTGGCGATCCGGCGTAGCTCGTCGTAGACCAATGCGAACAGTCGCATAGGCATTTCGCGGGGTTCGCCAAGACCTTGCGGTTCCGCGGCGATCATGGGCTGCGGTTCAACATTCGTGCAGTGGCCTTTGCGATAGCCCGGTTATTTCGCTGCAGCGGCGAAGAAATGCTAGTTCGCAGATTTGCCGACGGGACGGCTAAAAAGGACTGCAGCGCGAGTGCGCTGTGGCCCCATTCCGCTATCTCATCCGCCTGCGAAACCGAACAGCTGAACGTCAGTGCGAATGCTCTGATCGTATCGGCGTCGCCCATATCTTGGCCAGACATCTTGCGCAACCTGCGAAGAAAAACCGAGATCAAAGAGCCCTGCGCGGCAAGGTTGGGGCGGAGCTCCAGGAGGGACGCTTACCTAGGCCAGTCTACGCGCAAACCATCGCGAGGACCCGTTTCGAGCGCCGCATGAGGACCGTTCGGGGTTCGCTTGGATCGCGGCCACGCTTGCGGAAATGTCAGCAGCGCGCGCCATTTGCCGTATCTATTGAGCAACTCGCACGTGACCCGTTCTTAGGTACGCGAGGGCAATCCGCTCAAGCGCCATCGCGCGCGTCCCGTCGGGAGTTGCAAATGCTTGACTTCAGCACCGGTGAGATTCTCCGCCTGCTCATGCGCACGCTGCCGTTCGTGCTGCTGAGGCTGCTGGTCTACATCGGCATCACGATCGCCTACGTCGTCGCGATCGCCGTCGGAAGCGGCATCGGTATGCTCTTCGGCAAGATCGGTGGTGCTGGCGGTGGAGGCACCGCGATCGGCGGCCTGATCGGCTTCGGCATCGTCAGCGGCTTGCTGTACTGGGCGCGCGAGTATCTGCTGTACATGGTGAAGGCCGGGCACGTCGCGGTGCTCATTGAATTGATCGACGGCAAGGCAGTCCCCGGCGGCAAGGGCCAGATCGACTACGCGATGGGCGTCGTCAAACAGCACTTCGCCACCTCGTCGATGCTGTTCGGCCTGAATCAGCTCGTTCGCGGCATCCTGCGGGCGTTCAACAGCGTTACCTTGAGTATCGCGTCGTGGCTGCCGATTCCGGGCCTCGACGTGCTCGTGAAGCTGGTCGACAAGATCATCAATACCGGATTGAGCCATCTCGACCAGGTGATACTCGCGCAGATCCTGCGCTCTCCGTCCGCGAATCCCTGGGCGACCGCACGAGACAGCGTCGTGCTGTACGCGCAAAACTACAAGGGCGTGCTCAAGAACGCCGCGTTCCTGACGTTCATCATCTGGGGACTGACGCTGCTGATCCTGCTGGTCGTCGCCGCGCCCATCGCGGCGCTGATCGGGCTGCTGCATTTGCACGCGGGACTGTGGACGTTCGCGCTCGCGGTCATCGCCGCGTTGAGCCTCAAGGCTGCGCTGATCGATCCCTTCGCGACGGTCGCCTTGATCCAGATGTATGACAAGCTCACCGCGGGCCAGGCGCCGAATCCCGAGTGGAGCGCAAAGCTCGAATCGATATCCGCGAAATTCCGCGAACTGACCACGAAAGCCAACGAATTGGGCCCCGCCGCGATGCAAAAGTCGCAAACGCCCTCCGCGGTCGTATGACGGTCGTTAGGCGAGGTCGAGGTCGGGCGTTCGTCGATGACACCGCCTGCCCCGCGCGCAGTTGAGGTGATTGAGCGCTACCGCCACTCGCCCCATCCATTTTGGGCTCCGGTCGTCGCCGAGGGCAGACGTCTGGCGCGTCCGGTGTCCTCGCGCGCCGCACCGGGGAATTTCGCACACCCCCCGACGTCGTCGGTTCTCGGGCCTTCCGAGGCTACCAGTGCCGATGGTGTCCGCGAAGTCCGCCCACTGACTGCATCATCTGCGGACCTTTGTAGGCGCCGACCGCCACCTTCGAGTACGACCGACCGCAGGGGGCCCTGGCGCCACCTCCGCCAGAAGCACGCGCCTCGCGTGCAGGGAAACGAGCCCGCGTGAAGCTAAGCGGCGAATCCTTCCGCGATGTGGTCCGCGACGCGCAACGCGTTCGCGACGATCGTCAGCGTCGGATTGACCGCCCCGATCGCGGGGAAAAAACTCGCGTCGGCGATATAGAGATTGTCGACGTCATGCGCCCTGCAGTTGAGATCGAGCACGCAGGTCTGCGGATCGACGCCGAATCGCGCGGTGCCCGCCTGATGCGCGGTGCCGCCGATCGGGATGTCCTTGCCGAGATACAGACTGCGCTCCAGCAGCGCCGGATGCGCGCCGGTAGCGGCGAGGATCTGCTCGAGCTTCTTCCTCAGGCGCTGGTGCGCGTTCGTGTTGCTCGGCACGACATCGAGAATGACGCGGTCGCCGTCATAATGGATTCGGTTTTCGGGCAGCGGAAGATCCTCGCTCGACAACCAGAAGTCCATCGAATGGCGCGCCATCTGCTCGAACGGCATCTTCGGCAGCCATTCGAGCCAGCTCGGCAACGCTTCGCCGCGGATCTGCGCGCCATGGGACTTGGCGCACATCTGGATGAGGCCGAGCGGGTATTCATAGTCGTCGGCGCCGAAATAGAAATCACTCAACGCGAGCGTCTTCTGAAAGACCGTATCGTTCGGTTTCGCCATCAACGCCATCAATATCGACTGATTGTGTCGCATGTAGTTGCGACCGACCTGCCCGGATCGATTGGCGAGTCCGTCCGGATGCTTCGCATTGGCCGAGCGCAACAACAACAGGGCCGACGACAACGCACCGCAGGCGACGACCACCGTGTCCGCGGCATAGCGTTCGTCCTCGCCGTTGCGCGTGACGCATATGCTCGTCACCGCCGTACCGCTTGCGTTCGTCTCGAGACGAGAGACGTACGCACCGGTAAGCAGGGTCACATTGACGTGAGCCGCGAGCGTCGGATCGACACAAACCACCTGCGCGTCGGCCTTGCCGTTGAGCGGGCACGGAAATCCATCGAACGCATCGCAGCGGATGCAGGTGCTCGTCGGCGTGGGCTTGCCGTCCTTCTCGTCCAGCAGGATCCCAAGCGGAAGATGAAATGGATGCAGCCCGTTGCTCGCCAATCCGTCGCTGAGCGCCTGGATCGCCGGCTCGTGCGACACGGGCGGATTTGGAAAGTCGCCGCTCGATGGCGGTTCGTTCGGATCTTCGCCGCGCCTGCCATGGACATGGAACAGGCGCTCGGCCTGTGCATAGTACGGCTCGAAGACCGCGTATTTCAGCGGCCACGCCGGCGAGACGCCGTCTTCGTGGCGAAGCTCCTCGAAATCCCGCTCGCGCAGACGCAGCAGCGCGGCGCCGTAGACCTTCGAATTTCCACCGACGAAATAATGCAGTCCCGGATGAAACGCTTCACCGTTGCGGCCGTACCAGGTTTCGGGCGCCTGGTAGGCGGCGTCGACGAATACGGTCTGCGCGTCCCAGTTCGCGGGCGAGCGCGGCAGGTAGTCGCCGCGCTCGAGCAGAAGGATTCGCTTGCCAGTCGACGCAAGTCGGTGGACGACCGATGCGCCGCCCGGTCCCGACCCGATCACGATCACGTCGTAGTGGCGATCGCCGTGCGTCGACATGCTCAGCCGCCCGTGGCGAATCCGGGATACAGGGTCATGCCACCATCGACGAAGAGTGTTGTGCCGACGACGTAGTCGGACTGATCCGACGCGAGCCACACGGCCGCGCGCGCGACGTCCTCCGGTTCGCCGATGCGGCCGTACGGTATCAACGTCATCAGCGCGTCGTAGGCTTTCGGGGTGTTCCATGCCGACGTGTTGATCGGCGTGCGGATCGCACCGGGCGCGATCGCGTTCACGCGAATATGCCTTGGCGCGACTTCCTGCGCGAGACTTTCCATCATCATGCGGATGCCGCCTTTCGATGTCGCGTAGTTCACGTGCCCGGCCCAGGGAATTTCCTGGTGTACCGAGCTCATGCAGATGATCTTGCCCACCGCGCACGATACGGAGGCGACGATGCCGCGCCGTTCGAATTCGCGGATCGCTTCGCGCGCGCAGAGGAATTGCCCGGTGAGGTTGACGCCGAGCACCTTGTTCCACTCCTCCATCGTCATGTCCTTGAACGCGGAGTCGCGCTGCAGGCCCGCGTTGCTGACGAGGATGTCGATCGTGCCGAATCGCGCGCGCATCGCCGCGAACATGTCCGCGACCTGCTGTTCGTTCGATACGTCGGCGAGATACGCGAATGCATCCGCGCCGGATTTGACGATCTCGTCCACGACCGCTTGCGCGGCCGATTCGTCGGTGACGTAGTTGACCACGACGTCGGCGCCGGCTTGTCCGAGCGCGAGCGCGACGGCGCGCCCGATGCCCGAGTTGGCGCCCGTGACGAGCGCCTTTTGCCCGACCAGCAGCTTCGGCGGCGGCAGAGGAGGCGCGGTCGATTCCGGCGGAGAGAGTGCGGTCATACGGACATCCTCTGGCAATCGCATCGCGAGTGCGACGCAAGAGCTTCCGTTGCAAGAAAAACGGCTAGCGGCAAGCATGATCGAGGGCGCATGAACTCGGCGTGAGCGGTTCCGCGACGCCGCCCAGTCAGCTGGCGTGCCGACTCGCGTCGTTATAGTGCAACCGAGTAACCACGGATCGGGAACGTCTTGAACGCACTAAGCCTGGGCATAGCCTTCCTGACGCGCTTCCTGCTGATCGCGCTGTTCCTGCCATTCAGCGCGCTCGACAAACTGCTCAACCCGCGCCAGGCGATTGCGCAGGCCGAACAGGTCGTCCGTCCACGCGCACTCGCGGCAGCATTCATCGTGATCGGCGGGATCGTTGAGGTAATCATGTCGCTGGCGATCCTCACCGGATTCATGGATCGTCTCGCTGCTTTCGTGCTCGGCGGCTATTGCCTGGTGACGGCGTTGCTCTGGAAAAGATTCTGGGGGGCGGGCGATTTTCGACTGCAAGGTTCAAGTCGGGGACGCGACATATTCTGGGACTTCCTAAAGAACGTCGCGCTCGCCGGCGCGTTCTTCATGCTCGCCTTTGGCGCCACAGCTTCTGGACCACGCGAATTCCTCGCGCATCCGCTGGCGTCGACCCATCCGTATCGAGCCATCGAGCAGGGACACTGACATGCCGCACGCGCCGACCGTCCACTATTGGCATCTCTACACCGACCCCCACGGTATGAGTCGCCAGACCCGAGAGGCGATGACCGACTTCGAATTGAAATCGATGCAACCACCCGCCGATCCGCAATGGCAGGGAAAGAAGACCTCGGGCGCGATGACCATGCTGATCACGGTGCAGCCCGTGGGCTGGATCGGTACCTGGCACGAGAATCCCAAACCGCAATGGATCGTTCCGCTCTCGGGTCGCTGGTTCGTCGAGTCGATGGACGGCCAACGAATCGAGATGGGCCCCGGCGAATTTTCTTTCGGCGGCGACCAGCGCTGCGCCGAGCGTGACGGCCGACGCGGCCATCGCTCGGGTACGGTCGGCGACGCGCCCGCCGTGCTGATGGTGATCCAGCTCGACGGTGCGCCGGCACCTGCCGCGCCGACGCAAGAGGGTTGAGCGATGGATGGCGTCGTCATCCACGACCCGCACTTCGCGCATCTGATACTGCCGAATGCGGCGCTCGAGACGCTGGCGAGCGGATTCCGCTGGATCGAGGGCCTCGTATGGGTCGCCGATGCGAATCATCTGCTGTTTCAGGATCTGCCCCGCGACCGCACGATGCGCTGGATCGAAGACGCCGGCGTGTCGATCTTCCGCTCGCCGTCCGGTTTCGCCAACGGGCAGACGCGTGATCGCGATGGCCGCCTGATCGCGTGCTCGCATCGCGAGCGCTGCCTGTTGCGCACCGAGCACGATGGCCGCATCACCCGCCTGGTCGATCGGTTCGAGGGCAAGCGACTCAACGCGCCGAACGACGTTGTCGTGAAATCCGACGGCACGATCTGGTTCACCGACCCGCTGTACGGCATTCAATCCGACTACGAGGGCGGACGGCAGACCTCGGAACGGTCGCCTGCGGTGTTTCGATTCGACCCCGCGACACGTGTGTTGGCGATCGTCGCAGACGACTTCGACGGTCCGAACGGACTCGCGTTCTCGCCAGACGAATCGCGCTTGTACATATCCGAAACGGGCGATCAGACGACGGACCATCCGAAGCAGTTCATCCGTTGTTTCGATGTCGACGCCGACGGATCCCTGCGCGCCGGCGCGGTGTTCCACAAGATCGCGCCCGGCTACGCGGACGGCATGCGCGTGGACGAGGACGGCAACGTCTGGGCCAGCGCGGCCGATGGCGTGCACTGCATCGCCCCCGACGGACGACTGCTCGGCAGGATCCTCGTGCCACACCGCGTTTCCAACGTTGCATTCGGCGGACCGTTCAACAACCGTCTTTTCATCGGCGGCTCACACACGTTGTACGCCGTTTTCCTCAATCGCCGCGGCGCGACGTGGCCGTGACGCCGCGCAATGTTCGCGTGGCCGGCATCGCCCGATTTTGCCTGGTGTCGCGTGACGCGGAAAGCCTTGCGTCCTTTTATGCCGATGCGTTTGGGGCACTTACCGTGTCGCGCCAGCGCGACAGCGACGCTTCGACGAGCACCCTGCTCGCGATCGGCGCGCAACGCGTCGAATTGCTGGCGTTCGATCGCCCAGGACGACCCTACCCGGCCGATGCCGACGCGTCGGGCCTCGCGTTCCAGCATTTCGCGATTGTCGTCGTCGACATCGATGCCGCATACCGAAAACTTCAGGCCACGTCGGGGTGCGTGGCCATTTCGCATGCAGGTCCACAACGACTGCCCGTCGAATCCGGCGGCGTCACCGCGTTCAAATTTCGCGATCCCGAGGGCCATCCGCTCGAGCTGCTCCAGTTTCCCGCGATGAGCCCGCGTTCGCGCTGGCGCGCCAAATCACCGCCGGGCAACGTGCTCGGCATCGATCACAGTGCGCTCAGCGTGGCCGACACCGAGCGTAGCATCGCGTTCTACGAATCACTCGGGCTTTGCGTGACGGCGCGTTCCTTCAACGAAGGTGTCGAGCAGGACCGTCTCGACGGTCTCAGCGGCGCGCAAGTACACGTGACCGCGCTGCGGGCACCCGACGACACCCCACACCTCGAACTACTCTGCTATCGAGATCGCGGGCCGCCCACGGTCGTCGAAGCGAACGACGTGGCGGCGACGCGCGTCGTCTTCCGATCGAACGAGTCGCGCGACGCGTGCCTTGTCGATCCCGATGGACATCGCATCGTCGTCCTCGCGGGCAGCGCCTGACGCGTTCAACCGGGTTGTGCCCGCACGTACGCCAGCGCGGCCATATGCATCGCTTCCGCCTGCGACGGGTAGATGTGCAGCACGCCGGCGAGCTCGCGCAGGCCGATGCCGGCCTTCATCGCCACCGTGACTTCGTTGATCATCTCGCTCGCCCGCGACGCGACGATCGTCGCGCCGAGAATCTGGTCGGTACCATCGCGAACGTGGATCTTCACGAAGCCGGTGTCCTGAGCGTCGATGATCGCGCGATCGACGTCCTGCATAGGTACCGTATAGGTGGTCAACGGGATGCCCTGCTGCTTGGCTTCCCAAACCTGCGTGCCGACATGCGCGACCTCGGGATCGGAGAACGTACACCATGGCACGATCAGTTCGCGGTGGTCGTGGCGCGCGTCGAGCAGCGCATTTTCCACAGCCATGATCGCCGTGAACTTGGCGACATGCGTGAACTTGTGCGACATGCAGACGTCGCCCGCCGCGTAGATGCGCGGATTCGTCGAGCACAGAAATTCGTCGATGACGATGCCATGGTCTTTCCTCCAGGCGACGTCGCATTTCTCTAGCGCCAGGTCGTCCACGTTGGGGACGCGGCCAACGCTCAGCAATATCTCGTCGGCGTCGAGACTGCTCTTCTGATCGTTGTTCAGCATGTCGAGCGTCTTGGCGCCGTTGTTCATGCGCGCGCCGACGACCGTGGTGTTCAGGCGGATCTGCACGCCGTCACGCGCCATCGACCGCGACATTATCTCGGCCGCGTCGCGTTCCTCGCGGGGCAGGAATTTCGGATCATTCTGGATGATCGTCACGTTCGACCCGAGGCGGCAGAACGCCTGGGCGAGCTCGCAGCCGAGCGGCCCGCCGCCGATCACGGCGATGCGCTCGGCCACCGCTTCGAGATCGAAGACGTCGGTGCTCGTTCGATAGCCGGTGCTTTCGAGGCCTTCGATGTCGGGCTGTCGCGGGCGCGCGCCCGTGACGACGAGGGCCTTCCTGAACGCGAGACGCGTTCCGTCGACGGCGACCCTCTGTCCCTCGAGAAATCGCGCGTGGCCGAAATACACGTCTACGCCGGCGCGCGCCAGTCGGTCGGCGGAATGGTATTCCGCGATGCGCGCTCGCAGACCTTGAAGACGCGACACGACCGCGGAGAAGTCCGCGACCGCATCGACGTCGACCGGCCGGAAGAAATATGCCGCCATGCGCAGGTCCGAACACAGGCTGCCGGTGTAGATCAACGCCTTCGACGGCACCGAGCCCACGTTGAGCGAATTGCCACCGAGCCAATGCCGTTCCACGAGCGCCACGCTGGCGCCCAGCTCGATCGCGCGTTCGGCCGCCGCGATTCCACCCGGCCCCGCGCCGACGATGACGAGATCGTACTCTGCGCGCGGAAGCGGGTTGGTCCACTGCGGCGGCCTCAGGTATTCCAGCACGTCGGCGTCGTTGGAGTAGACGACCGGAGCTGTATCCGAAACCATATTCATGCGCCGAGCCATCCGCCGGAGAATCCCGCGCGGCCCAGGCCGGCGCGGACATATGCATTCTCTCGCATCACCTTCCACGCGAGGCCGCGCTGCGCATTGTCGATCATCATGACGAGCAGTCCCTGGTCGAGTCCATAGCAGCCCTCGGAAAGCCATGCGGTTCCGTCGTTCGTGAGCGACGGGTTGAATCCACTGGAAAAGCGATCGCTGCTGCAGGTCTGCGGGTAGCGTTGCAGTAGCTGGCGCGTACCGACGAGTGCCGCCTCGGCATCGAACGGCAGCGCCGCGAGCATCGCCCATGGCGAGATCGTGCCGTCGTCCGGGCCGAACGGGATGCCGCGTGACATGTAGCCGAAGAAGCGGCGGTCGCGAAAGTCCATGGGCTTTTCCTCGCCGGTCGGGCCGTCGCCTGCCGTGATGCCCCAGAAATTGCGGTCGTAGCCCACGAAGCCGCGTGGATTGCGTGCGCCATATTCGCGATGGGTGGCGATCGCTCGGACGCTGTTCTCGAAATAGTCGCAATTCTTCTCGCGCATGAAGCGATCGCGGATGCCGCGAAAATCGATCCATGCGTGCGAAAAATAGTGGGTGAACAGCGGGCCGGAATACAGTACATCCCGGCCGAGCATGTTTTCCCACTGATAGGTCATCGTCCAGCCGGCGAACGCGTCATCGCTCAGCGGATGCGTAGGCGAGCCCAGCGCTAGCACGTACAGGAGCGTCGCTTCGTTGTAGCCTTCCCAGCCGTAGTGCAGAAAACCGCAGCCCGGCTTCCAGCCTTGCGCGAGAGTGACTTGACCTGCCTGCGCCCAGCGCCAGTCGATGCGCCGATACATGGCGTCGGCCAGTTCGCGGATCTCGATTTCGTCGCCATCTCCGTCGAAAAAAGCGGCAGCGGTGAGAACTCCCGCGATCAAAAGGCTCGTGTCGACCAGCGACAGCTCGCATTGCCACACGCGGCGCCCGCTGCGCATGTCGAGGAAGTGGTAATAGAAGCCCTTGTATCCGGTGGCGTCCTCCTGCTCGCCCTGCGCGCTTTGCATGAAGAAGCGCAGCGTCGCGAGCGTGCGTTGTACGGCCTCGCCGCGCGCGATCCAGTTGCTCTCGACCGCAATGGGGTAGCTCGAAAGCGCGAATCCTACGACGGCGATGCTGCACGGCGACTCGGGCCGGGAGGTATCGGCGACGAGACCGTTGTCTCCGTTCGCGTAGTCGATGAAATACGAGAACGCCCCGCGCTGGAGTCGGTCCACCAGCGCTGCATCGGACAATGTTTCCCAGTCGCTCATACGCATCAGTGCTCCAGGCGCACGAAAGCGACCGCCTGCGCCGGCATCTCGATGTCGAGTCGATAGCCATCCGCCGTCGCGATGACTTCGGCTTCCTCCGCGTGCAGTTGCGACATGCCGTCGAGCTCCTGCACCATCGCCGCGCTCAGGTACCCGGGTCTTCCCATCTGCTCCCAGCGACGCTTTGCATTTGCGTGTTCGAGATCAATACGTTGAATCGTCGCGCGACGAAGGGGGGTTGCAGATTTGACCGCGAACGACACCGACTCGGTACCTATCGCATGACGCGGCAGCGCGAAGTTGGTCAGCACGATGGTCGAGAATTTCTCGCCGCGCACGAGCCACGCATCGACGGTCGCGTGCTGCCCGGCGACCTGCATGATTTCGGTTCCGAGAGAATGCAGCAGCTGGAACGCGCGGTATGCCGGTTTCGCGATGCCGTGAATATTGAGCAGCCCGAATCCTCCGTGGAACGGCTCGGAAGGAAAATAGTTTTCCTCGAATATGTCTGAGAATGTCCAGTAGCTGTAGCCCTGCACGAGGCCGTTCGCCTCTAGGACCGTCTTGACGATGAATGCGGCCGCGTATGGATCATCGTGCATCGCGTCGCGCGGATTGGAGGACGTGCACCATTCCGTGTAGAACAGCGGCAGCCCGCCGACCTTGTCACGCACGTCACGCGCCTGGTCGCGCAGCACGCTGCGCTCGCTGGCGGCGAGTTGCGCTTCGGTGTCGTCGCCCGGCTTGCCGAACGCATCGGTCGGATAGTGATGGGTGGAGACGAAGTCCACCGGCAGCGATTGTTCGCTGCAGAACGCGAGAAAGTCGTCGATCCACGCGTTCGCCGCGGTCGCCGGGCCACCGACCTGCAGTTTAGCGTCCACGGTCTTGATCGCCTCGACGGTGTAGCGATACAGCTCGAAGTAGTTGGCTTGCTTGCCTGAGCCGAATGCCGTCAGATTCGGCTCGTTCCAGACCTCGAAGAACCATTGCCGCACTTCGTCCGCGCCATATCGATCGATCCAATGCGCCACGAGCCGCCGCATCAGTTCCGCCCACTGCGCCGGATCGCGCGGCGGCGACACGTTGGCACGATAGTGGAAGATGATCTGATCGCCGGATGACAGCGCCGACGGCATGAAACTCAGCTCGACGAACGGCTTCATGCCGATCGACAAGAGAAAGTCGATGATCAGGTCCGCGTTGAAAAACGAGTACACCAACCTGTCGCTCTGGTTGATGAGCGTGCCCATGTCATCGTCGAGGATGCCGTGGAAGCGTACGTGGCGCATGCCGAGATCGTCGTGCGCGCGCTTCAGCTGCGCCTGCCAGTCCGCGCGCAATGCGAGCGTCGCGTGTCCGCTGCCTATCGTGTGTTCCCAGAAATGGGGAAGCGGCGTAGGCGACGCGCTGAGGTCGCTGAAAAAACTGACGATCATCAAATCTTCCTCACATCGGGACGCACTGCGGGTTTTGCGCCGGATTATCGCAGCGATGATCTCAAAACCAGTGTTAACGCAGCCCGTCGCTCGCATTCGCGATCGCTCCCGAAAAGGCTCCCACAGGTTGGCGCGCACACAGGAAGCTCGGCCATTGGTCGCGCATTCCCGCCGTCTGGCGTCAGGCGCATCGCCGCGGTCTGTCAGGAAGGTTGACGCCGACGCGGTGAGGCCGGACGATGGTTGCAAGATCGGCAATCGGCCTCAAGTCTTGAAGACTCCGCGCAGACAAGGAGACATCTCGTGTCGAGCAAACCCATCAGGATCCCCGGCCCCGACCATCCGATCGCGATCGAACGCCGCAACGCGCGCGTCACGGTGAGCGTCGCCGGCAAGGTCATCGCCGACACGCAGGACGCGCTGTCGCTGCGCGAGGCCAGCTACCCTGTCGTTCTGTATATCCCGCGCAAGGACGTCGACATGACGCAGCTGCAGCGCACGACACACTCGACCTACTGCCCGTACAAGGGCGACTGCGCGTACTACAGCATTCCCGCGGGCGGGGTGCGTTCTGAAAACGCGGCCTGGACGTATGAGGATCCCCATCCCGCGGTTGAGGCGATCCGCGGACACCTCGCGTTCTATGCGAATCGCGTCGACGCGATCTCGGAATCCTGATGGGGGCCGCACGACCGTGACGGCGCTCGCGCGCGATCCTAAAGACGCGGTCGCCGTTCCGCCGTCCGCTGCCAGCGGCGTCGTGGCGGCAGACGGATGCCGGCGGGACTTCCCGATGCTCGCGCCGCGCGCGGACGGCAGCCCGTTCGTCTACCTCGACAACGCCGCGACGACGCAGAAGCCGCGCTGCGTGATCGATCGCCTCGTGCAGTTCTACGCCAGCGAGAACGCGAGCGCCGCGGGCGCGACGCAGTTGCATGCGCAGGCGCGCGGACGGATCGCTCGCTCGATCGGCGCAGCCGCGAATGAGCTCATCTTCGTGCCCTCGACGACGTTCGCGATCAGCCTCGTCGCACACAGCTGGGGCAACACGCACCTCGAGCCCGGCGACGAGATCGTCGTGACCGGGCTCGAGCACCACGCCAACCTCGTCCCATGGCACGAGATCGCGCACGAGACCGGGGCCACGCTGCGCATCGCGCCGATCGAAGCGGATGGCAGCCTGCGTGTCGAGGCCGTCGCAAGCCGGCTCTGCGCGCGCACCCGGCTCGTCGCGGTCGCCCACGTATCGAACGTGCTCGGCACGGTGTCTCCGATCGCCGAAATTGCGCTCGCCGCGCATCGCGTCGGCGCGCGCGTGCTCGTCGACGGCGCCCAGGCGGTCGCGCATCTGCGGGTCGACATGCATGCGCTCGACGTCGATTTCTACGCGTTCTCGGCGCACAAGGCTTTCGGACCGACCGGCATCGGCGTGCTGTACGTCCGCGAAGAGGTCATGCAAACGATGCCGCCATGGTCCGGTGGCCCGAAAGTCGTCGAAGCCTTTTCGCTCGCGGGCACGCGCCATGCCGCGCCGCCGCAGCGCTTCGAGCCCGGCGCGCCGAACGTCGCGGACGCACTCGGCATGGCCGCCGCGCTCGAATACATGCGCGCGGTCGGCCTCGATGCGATCCGCTCTCACGAGCGCGACTTGCTCGCCTACGCACAAGACCGTCTGCGCCGCGTGCCGAGCCTGCGCCTGATCGGCACCGCCGCCGACAAGGTCGCGATTCAGGCGTTCGTGATCGACGGACACGCGCCCGAGGACATCCGGATGCGTCTCGCGCGCGCGGGCGTCGAGGTGCAGGCTGGACAGTTCTCGGCGCAGCCGCTGTTCGAGCGGCTCGGCGTCGCCGCCGCGCTGCGCATGTCGATCGCGTTCTACAACACGCGAGAGGATATCGACGCGTTGGTCGCCGCACTCCTCGACCGCGACGCGGCAGGCGATTCGCGATGACGGCGTTTCTCCAGTTCGATCGCGTCTCGTATCGCGTTGAGGGTCGCCAGATCCTGCGCGATGTCAGCTTCGAACTCGCGGAAAACGAGACGCTGGTGCTGCTCGGCCGTAGCGGGTCGGGCAAGACGACACTGCTGCGCATGGCCAACCGCCTCGTAGTGCCGACGTCGGGAACGATCCGCTTCGAAGGGCGCGACATCGCACAGTGGGATCCGATCGCACTGCGTCGCCGCATCGGTTATGTCATCCAGGACGGCGGGCTGTTTCCGCACCGAACCGTCGCGCAGAACGTGGCCGTCGTGCCCGAGCTGGAGCGCTGGCCGCCGCAGAAGGTCAGCGATCGCGTCGAAGAACTGCTCACGGCGGTCGGCCTCGCCACTGAAACCTACGCAGCGCGCTATCCGCGCCAGCTGTCGGGCGGAGAGAAGCAGCGCGTCGGCATCGCGCGCGCGCTCGCGGCCGACCCGCCGCTGCTGCTGCTCGACGAGCCGTTTGCGGCGCTCGATCCGGTCACGCGCTTCGACATGCAGCTGCATTTCCAGAACCTGCGCGAGCAGTTCGGCAAGGCCGCGCTGTTCGTGACCCACGACTTGCGCGAGGCGCTGCTGCTCGGCTCGCGCATCGCGCTGCTGCATGACGGCGCGATCGAGACGATCGGCAGCCCCACGCAATTCCTCGCGGCGACGACCGTCGAGGCGCGCACATTCCTGCGCACGCTGCAAAGCGGCGTGCCGGCATGAACGTCGGCTGGTCCGAAATCGCGAGGGTCTCCGCCGAGCACGCGCTGCTCGTCGCGACGGCCGTCGCGATCGCTTTCGCGCTCGGCGCGCCGCTCGCCATCGCGCTGACGCGGCGCCCGACCTGGCGACGCTGGACGCTCGCGACCGTCAACGTCATCCAGACGATTCCGAGCCTCGCGCTGTTCGGCGTGCTGCTGCCGATCCCGCTGATCGGCGGCATCGGCAAGCGCACCGCGATCATCGTGCTCGCGCTGTACGCGCTGCTGCCGATCATGCGCAACATCGTCGTCGGCATCCTCGGCGTCGATGCGGGTGTGCGCGATTCCGCGCTCGCGATGGGCATGACCCAGCGCCAGATCCTGCTAGGCGTCGAGATCCCACTCGCGCTGCCGACGGTCCTCGCCGGCCTGCGCATCGCGATCGTGGCGACGATCGGCACCGCGACGATCGCTGCAGCGATTGGCGGTGGCGGCCTCGGCACGTTCATCTTTCGCGGCATCGCGACGGCGGACATCTCGACGGTGCTCGCCGGCGCCTTCCCCGCCGCGCTCATGGCGATTCTCGCCGACGAGGTGCTCGAATGGATGGAAAGACGCTACGCCCGTTGAACCGGGTGTCGCTGGCCGCGACGCTCGCGGCAACGTTGTTCGCCGCGCTGATCGCGGCGTCGTGCTCTTCGCAGCCGACGATCGTCGTCGCCTCGAAGAATTTCACCGAGCAGGTCATCCTCGGCGAGATCATCGCGGCGCAGATCGAGCGCCGCCTGCACGTCGCGGTCGACCGCAAGCTCAATCTCGGCGGCACGCTGCTCGCGCATGAGGCGCTGCTCGCGGGATCGGTCGATCTCTACCCCGAGTACACGGGCACGGCGCTGACCGAAATCCAGCGCCAGCCCGTGCAGAAGGACGCGCGCGCGGTGTTCGAAGCCGTTCAGGCGGGCTATCGCAAACTCGGCATCTCGCTGCTCGCTCCGCTCGGATTCAACGACACCTTCGCGATGGTGGTGCGCATGGATTTGGCGCAACAGGAAAACCTGAAGACCCTGTCAGATGCCGCGCGGCTGCAGTGGAAGATCGGGGTTGGCTACGAGTTCACCCAGCGGCCCGACGGGCTCGCGGGCCTCGTGCAGGCGTATGGATTGAAGATCGACGGCGATCCGGTCGTGATGGACCTGGGTCTGCTGTATGCCGCGCTCAAGCTCAAGCAGGTCGACCTCGCCGCGGCGAACGCGACCGACGGCATGCTCGGCCACCCCGAATTCGTGGTGCTCGAAGACGACCGCCACTACTTCCCGCCCTACCAATGCGCGATCGCGGTGCGTGAGGCGACTTTGAAACGCTTCCCGGGGCTCGAGAAAGCACTCGGCGAGTTGTCCGGTCGCATCACAGATGCGCAGATGCGCAGGATGAACGAGCAGGTCGACATCGAGCATCGTTCGCCCGCGCAGGTCGCGCACGATTTTCTGGAGACGTGGCAATGACGGATCGTCGAGTGAGCTACGACGCGATCGTGATCGGTACCGGCCAGGCCGGCCCGCCGCTGGCCGTCGATCTCGCGAACGCGGGCCATCGCGTCGCGATCATCGAGCGCGAGTATTTCGGCGGCACCTGCGTCAACACCGGCTGCATTCCCACCAAGACGCTGATCGCGAACGCGCGTGCCGCGCATGTGGTGCGCACCGCGGGCGATTTCGGCATCGAGATCGACGGCGGCTTCCGCGTCGACATGACGAAGGTCAAGGCACGCATGGACAGCGTGTCCGGCAACTCGAAGCAGAATATCGAGAAGTGGCTGCGCACGACGCCAAACTGCAGCGTGCTGACCGGCCACGCGCGCTTCGTGTCCGACCACGAGGTGCAGGTCGGCGACAGCGTGCTCACGTCCGAGCGGATCTTCGTCAACGTCGGCGGCCGCGCGGCGATTCCGCCGATCGCCGGCATCGACGCGATTGCGTACCTGACCAACGCGACGATGATGGACATCGATTTTCTGCCCGAGCACCTCGTGATCGTCGGCGGCAGCTACATCGCGCTCGAATTCGCGCAGATGTATCGCCGCTTCGGCAGTCGGGTGACGATCCTGCAGCGCGGGCCGCGGCTGATCGCACGCGAGGATGCCGACGTCGCCGAGGCGGTGCGCCAGCTGCTCGAAGACGAGGGCATTGCGGTCTTGCTCGACGTGGCGGACATCTGCGCACGCAAGGACGGCGATCGCGTGCATCTCGACATGACCGCGAATGGTGCGCCGCTCGCGATCGACGCATCGCATCTGCTGCTCGCGACCGGCCGGCGTCCGAACACCGACGATCTCGGCCTCGAGAACACAACGATCAAGCGCGACGACGCGGGATTCATCGAGGTCAACGACACGCTGCACACGAATGTCGCCGGCGTCTGGGCGCTCGGCGACTGCAACCGCCGCGGCGCGTTCACGCATACCTCTTACAACGACTACGAGATCGTCGCCGCCAACCTGCTCCACAACGGCTCGCGCCGCGTCAGCGACCGGATCACCGCCTACGCGCTCTACACCGATCCGCCGCTCGCGCGCATCGGCATGAACGCGACGCAGATATTGAAGGAGAAGCGCAAGGCGCTCGTAGGCACGCGCCAGATGGCGCGTGTCGGGCGCGCGTTCGAGCGCGGCGAGACGCGCGGCTTCATGAAGGTGTTCGTCGACGCCGAGACGAAGCTGATCCTCGGCGCCTGCCTGTTCGGCATCGAGGCCGACGAGGCGATCCACTGCCTGCTCGATGCGATGTATGCGCGGCAACCCTACACGCTGATCCAGCATGCGATGCACATACATCCGACGGTGTCCGAGTTGATCCCGACCCTGCTCGGCGACCTGCAGCCGCTGGAGCCTGCGTGATGCGCGCGCCGTCGCAACAACGCGCGCGCCTGCTCGCGCCCTGGCACGACGCGCGCGCCGAGACCGACGCGCTGTTCGGCATCGTGCGGCCCGAGTTCCTGTTCGAGCGCCCGATTGCCGAGCGCCACCGCATCGCGTTCTACATCGGCCATCTCGAGGCGTTCGAATGGAACCTGCTCGCCGGACGCCTCGGTCTCGCTAGCGAGCGCCCCGATCTCGACGCGCTGTTCGCGCTTGGCATCGACCCCGTCGCGGGCGACCTGCCGCGCGACGAGCCGGGCGACTGGCCGAGACTCGATCAAATCCATGCGTACCGCGATCGCGTGCGTGCGCGGCTCGATGCGGCGCTCGCGCATGGTCGCGCCGACGAGGAGGAAGAACGCGAGCTCGAGCAGCGCCTCAATGTCGCGATCGAGCACCGCCAGATGCATGCCGAGACGCTCGCCTACCTGTTCCACCGGCTGCCGTTCGCGTACAAGGCGTGCGACACCCCGGTCGCGCAACGGCCGCTCCGCGAAGTCGCGGCCACGACGATCGACATTCCCACCGGAACGGCGCTGCTCGGCATCGCTTCGGCCGCGGGCACGTTCGGCTGGGACAACGAATTCGAGGCGCATACGGTCGCGGTCCCGGCGTTCTCGATCGACCGGTTCAAGGTCACGAACGCGCAGTTTATGCGCTTCGTCGCCGCGGGCGGCTATGCCGATCCGAGATGGTGGACCGACGCGGATTGGCGCTGGCGCAGCACGCATGTCATCGAGCATCCCGCGTTCTGGACGAACGCGGGCGACGAATGGCGGTGGCGATCGATGTTCGCGGCGATCCCGCTGCCACTCGACTGGCCCGTATACGCAAGCCACGCCGAAGCGAGCGCGTACGCGCGCTGGGCCGGCCGTGGGTTGCCGACCGAGGCGCAGTGGCAACGCGCCGCGTTCGCCGGCAACGCGCCGACCCCGCTGCTTGTCGGCGAACGAGACCCGCGCGGGCGGGCGCTGCGCGCCGTGACTCGCGCCGATGCGTTCGACCCGCTGCCGGTCGACGCGGACGATGCCGGCCCCGGTTGCGAATTCGGGCTCGTCGGCCTGCATGGCAACGGCTGGGAGTGGACGTCGTCGCCGTTCGCGCCGTTCGCGGGTTTCCACCCGTTCGATTTCTATCCAGGCTATTCGCAGCCGTTCTTCGACGGCCGCCATTACGTGCTCAAGGGCGGCAGCGTGCGCACCGCTTCGCCGATGCTGCGACCGAGCTTTCGCAACTGGTTCCAGCCGCACTATCCGTTCGTCTACGCCGGCTTTCGCTGCGTCGACGCGCCCATCGCCTCATCGCAAAGGAGTGCATCGTGACGATCCTGACGACCCCCGCCATCGAGACGCTGCATCAGTTCGCGAAGGACGTCCGTGCCGGCCTCGGCAAGTCCGGGCAGAAGGAGCTTCCTTCCAAGTATCTCTACGACGCGCTCGGATCGATGCTGTTCGAAGCGATCACGTTGTTGCCCGAGTACGGGCTCACGCGCGCCGACGAGCGATTGCTGAAGCGCCATTCGGCGGAGATCGCGCGGCTCACGCCGAACCAGGCGATGGTGTCCGAACTCGGCAGCGGCAGCGGCCGCAAGACGCGTGCGATCCTGAGCGCGCTGCGCCGCTACGGACCTTTCTCGTACTATCCGATAGAGATCTCGCGCGCCGCGCTCGCCTCGTGCGAGGCCGAACTCGGCGACATCGATTCGGTCAGCATCGTCGGCGTCGAGAGCGAATACCTGTCGGGTCTCGCCGAAGTCGCGAAGCGACGCAAGCCCGGCGAGCACCTGATGGTCCTGTTCCTCGGCAGCACGATCGGCAATTTCGACGCGGGCGCAGATGCGCGCTTCCTTGCTCGCGTGCGCGACATCCTCGAACCCGGCGACTCGCTGCTGCTCGGCACCGACCTGATCAAGGCGCAGGAAGTGCTGATCGGCGCGTACGACGATCCGACCGGCGTCACGGCCGCGTTCAACATGAACCTGCTCGGCCGCATCAATCGCGAACTCGGTGGCGGCTTCGACCTGCGTCAGTTCGAGCACGCGGCGATCTTCAACGCAACGACCAGCAGCATCGAGATGCATCTTCGCTCGAAGCGCAACCAGACCGTCGCGATCGCGAGCTGCGAGTCCACGATCGATTTTCGCGCGGGCGAGACGATCTGGACCGAGAGCAGCCACAAGTACACGCGCGAGGACGTCGCGGCGCTCGCGGCCGCCTCGGGCTTCGAGATCCAGCAGCAATGGATAGACGCGGAGTGGCCGTTCGCCAATTCACTGCTGAGCGCGCGCTAGCGACCAGCGCGATCGTCGTGGTCGGTCGATCCGCGTGGTCGCGGTGGCGCGTCGGCGCGGCAAAGCAGAAACTAAAATCCGGCGCGCGTGACTCGCGACGCATCCAGCGTCGCGCCTCGAACGCGCGTGCCGCGCCTACTTCTTCGCCGCCGCCGCGTCGAGAGCCTCGATCGTCGCGTTCGAGGCGAGTTCTGTCGCCTGCAGGCGCCTCGCGGTGGCCTCGGCCTCGCGCAGCACGCGCTGGATGTTGCCGCCAGCCACTTTGGCGAGCGCGTCGTCGCTCCAGCCGCGGCGCGCGAGTTCGGCGATCAGCGCCGGGTATTTGTCGACGCCTTCCAGACCCTTCGGCGTCGTCGGGATGCCGTCGAAATCCGAGCCGATGCCGACGCAGTCGAGCCCAGCCACCTTGCGGATGTGCTCGATGTGGTCGGCGACCATCGCGAGCGTCACGACCGGCGACGGATGCTTGCTGTCCCATTCCGCCAGCGCCTGCTTCGCACGCTCGGGCTGGCCGATGTAGAGGCCCGCGAACGGCGGCGCGTTGTAGCGCGTCTTCTCGGCGGCGCGATCGGACTCCCAGCGCGCGCTTTCCTCCGACACGTAGGCCGGCGCGAAATTGACCATGACGATGCCGCGATTCTTCGCGACCATCTCGAGCACGTCGTCGGCCACGTCGCGCGGATGATCGTCGAGCGCGCGGGCGCTCGAGTGCGAGAACATCACCGGCGCGACCGAGGTCGCGAGCGCCGCTTTCATCGTCTCAGCCGAGACGTGGCTCAGGTCAACGAGCATGCCGATGCGGTTCATCTCGTGCACGACGGCGCGGCCGAACGCGGTGAGGCCGTGGTGCTTGGGCGTATCGGTCGCCGAATCGGCCCAGTCGTTGTTTAGCGCGTGGGTCAGCGTCATGTAGCGCGCGCCGAGTGCGTACATCTGACGCAGCGTCGGCAACGAGTTGTCGATCTGGGAGCCGCCCTCGATGCCGATCAGCGAAGCGATGCGTCCCGACTTCTGCACGCGCACGATGTCATCCGCACTGTAGGCCATCGCGAAATCCTGCGGATAGCGTGCGGCCATCGTGTGCACGATGTCGATCTGTTCGACCGTCATCTTGACCGCCGCGGCCCCGGTCACGGATGCCGGTATCCAGACCGACCAGAACTGGCCGCCGACATGGCCCTTGCGCAGGCGCGGTATGTCGGTCATCAGCGGCGTCTGTTCCTCGGGGCCGTCCTTGTTCGGCGGCAGCTTTGCGGTGTCTTGGCGCAGATCGATGCCCGCACCCCAAGCGAAGCGCTCGCGTAGCTCCCACGGCAGGTCGTTGTGACCGTCGATCACGGGCGTCCTCGTCAGCACGCGGTCGACGCGGGCGTTGAGCGCGGCGTCCGACTCCGCGGCATTCGCCGTGGGCAGGCTGCCGGTAGCGAGAATGCAGGTGAGCATGGCGAGCGGCATCGGGTTGGTTCGGATCGTCGTCATCTCGTCTCTTCGTTGTGGTCGACCGGATGGGAACCCTGCAGCAAAAACGCCAGCGTCGCAAGCATCGTCTCGTGTCGCGCGCGCACGGGCTTCACGCGATGCGGACTGCCGCGCAGCCATGGTCTTCAGTTACACCACGCCCGCCGAATGGGAGGGCGACGACGTTTTCTAGGCTCACTTCGCCATCGCCGCGGCCGCGGGCGTGAAGAGCAGATCCTGGTAGTCGTAGCTGAAATCGGCGAGCGGCGACACCGGCTTCATCGTGATGCGCGCGACCTTGCCGTCGGCGTCGAGGCCGAAGTTCACGTAGGCGGGTTCGATGTTCTTGTCGTTGAACCTCGTCGTGAAGCTGTCGTACTGCCAATGCTCCAGCGTGCCGCCCATGTTCGGCGTCGACTTGAAGTCGATCGTGAGCTTGCCGGCCTTGTCGACGGCGACCTCGATATTGCCGTACCACGGGTCGCTGTAGGAGCCGATATAGCGCGCGAGGGGCAGCGACGGGCCGACCTTGACCGGCTTCGCGGCGGTCGCGCGGAACGCCTGCAGGCCCTTCGCGATCCTTTCCTTCTTGAACGCGATGTATTTTTCGGGCCACTCGCTCGCCGGCGCGCCGAGGTAGTGATCGAGCAGCTCGTGCATGAGACCCACGATGATCTCGCCATCTTCGCTGTTGATCTGGATCGAAAAGCCGACGTGCTTGTCCGGCAGCAGCGCGACGACAGTCTGGAAGCCGAACACCGCGCCGCCATGCGAGATGAGCTTTGCGCCGCGATAGTCGCTGATGTTCCAGCCGAGCGCGTAGGTGTTGAACAGCGGCTGCGTCGTGTTGAGCGGCGGCGGCAGCGCGGACACGGGTTCGAGCACCATCGGCTTCCACATCTCTCCCTGCGCCGCGGCGCTGAACAGGTGCGCGTCGCTGTCCGGCAGCTTGCCGGCGGCGAGCTGGATGCGCAGCCAGCGCGCGAAGTCATTTGCGCTGATCGCGAGCCCACCGGCCGGCGCAGCGTTGCGGCCGAGTTCGTCGCGCTCGTCGAGCACTTGCTGGTCGCCGGCGCCGCGCAGGCCGCCGTTCATGCGCGCGTGCGGATAGGCGCGGTCGGCCTCGGCGAAGCGCACCGCCTCGTCGCTGGTCGAGCGCAGCATCCCCGCCGGCTTGAACAGATGCTCGGCCGTAAATTGTTCCCAGGTCTGCCCGGTCACCGACTCGATCAGCTGGCCGGCCACCATGTAGAGGATGTTGTCGTAGGCGAAGCCGCTGCGGAAGCTCGTCGCGGGCTTGATGTAACGGAGTCGTTTCACCGACTCGGCGCGGCTCAGGCTGCTGCGCGGCACGAACAGCAGGTCGCCGGCGCCGAGACCGAGACCGCTGCGATGCACGAGCAGGTCGCGGATCGTCATCTCGCGCGTGACCCAGGGATCGTACATCTGAAACCCGAGCAGCCGATCGATCACCTTGTCGTCCCAGCCGATCTTGCCTTCGTCGACGAGAATCGCGAGGTCCGCGACCGTGAATGCCTTGCCGGTGGAGCCATTGGGAAAAATCGTGTCGGCATCGACGCGCTCGGGCGCGCCGAGCTTGCGCGCGCCGAAACCCCTGGCGAACGTGACTTGGTCGTTTTCGACGATCGCGACCGACATGCCGGGCACGCCGACCTGCTTGCGCAGGGTTTCCACACGTTGTTCGAAGCCTTCCGGCGGCGCCGCGAACGGCGTCGATGCAATGGCCAGTGAGATGGCGGCGAAGATGAGGCGCTTCATGGGTTCTCCTGCGCAGCGAGGCGGTGACGACGAATCCTGAAGATGCCGAACGTGAGCAGCGGCACCACGTAGACGACGAGGAAGATCGCGGCGAGCGCGCGATAGCCGCGCGCGATCAACGCGACGAGGCCGAATCGATCGGCGAGCAGCATGCAGCAGGCGAGCAGCACGAGCGCGATGCCGAGGCGTGCGTGCCGAGACAGCGGCGTGCCGCGCGCGCCGCGCCAGGCTTTCGCGACGCGCTCGTTGATCGCGTGCACCGCGCCGGTACCGCTCTCGAGCAGCGCAGCGAAGATCATCGCCTGGAACAGCAGGTGGAACGCGGGCAGGTTCAGGCGCTGCAGCATGAAGTCCGAAGGCAGCGTCTCGTTGGCGATCGCCGGATAGAACGCGATCATGCACGTGAAGAACAGTATCGCGGGCAGCATCGCGAGCGGGCCGGCGACGAGACCCGCGACGACCGCATCGCGATCGCTCGTGAGATGGCGCATGACCGGCAGGATGACGACCGCGCCGATGATGTTATAGCTCGCGTACGTGAGGCCGCCGAGTGCCCAGCCGGCAGACGGCGCATCCGTCGCGAAGCCGGCGAGGATGCGGTCGCCGAAATGCGTGAACGCGAACAGCATGAACAACGCGTAGACGCCGTAGAGCAGGAACGAAACGTATTTGAACAGGCGCTCGACCGACTCGTTGCCGAACGTGACGACGCAGGCGATGCCAGCCATCAGCGCGAGCGTGCCCGCGAGCTTCGGCAGGTTGAACATCGCTGCGCCGATCGCGCCCGCCGCGGCGCCGAACACCGCGAGGATCAGGACGACGAAGATCAGGTAGGCGCTCTCGAACACGATCCAGCCGCGGCCGAGCAGCGCGCGGAAGAAACTCAGGTAGTCGCGCGCGCCGGTCGCGCGTGCGAACAGGAACGTCGCAACGCAGACGCCGCTCCAGATCAGCATCGCGAGCAGCATCGCCGCGAGCCCGCCCCACGGGCCGCTCGGCAGGAAGAATTCCGCGAGTTCTCTTCCGGTCGCATAGCCGCCACCGATCACGACCGCCTTGAACGCGAAGCCCGGCAGCAGGTAGCGCGCGAACCAGCCGGTCGACGTGGCGGGGGCCGCACTCATCCTGCAACCGGCGCCAGCGCGGCGTCGCGGCTCGCCGCGGCGATGTCGTGGGCGCGCGCGGCCTCGATGCGCCGGGCACGAGAATCGAGGGCGAGCAGCATCGCCGCGGAGAGCGCCGCGATCGCGGCCAGGATCACGAAGAACGCCGCGTGGCTCGTGCGGCTCCACAACGCGCCGACGAGCCCCGCGGTCAGGCTGCCCGTGAATATCGCGAGGAACCATGCTGCGACCGTCGTCGCTCCCAGAGTGGCCGGCGCGAGCCGCGCGAACAGCCCGAGCCCGGTCGGCAGGATGAATAGCTCGCCCAGGGTGAACACGATGAAGAATGCGACGAGCCACAGCCAGCTCGCGCGCGCATCGCCCGCGAGCGCGGCGACGAGCGCGAGCAGCAGGTAGGCCGCCGCGATCACGAGTGCGCCGGTCGCCATCTTCTGCATCGCCGACGACTCGCTCCCCGCCTGAGCGCGCGCGCGCCAGCGCGCGAGCAGCAGCGGCGTCATGATGAACACGAGCAGCGGATTGAGCGCCTGGAACCAGGTCATCGGCACGCTGAAACTGCCGGCCGCGCGATCGATGCCGACGTCGGCCCACAGCGCAACCGTATTGCCGACCTGTTCGTAGGCGCCGCGGAAAACCGTCACCGCCACGCCGATGCCGAGCAGCAGCAGGAACGTCGATCTGCCGTCTTGCATGCGCGCGACGACCGCGACGGAAGCCGCGGGTTGTGAGGCAATCGAACGCGAAGCGGGCAGATACTTGCCTCCCCAGACGTAGATCACGAGACCGGCGAGCATGCCGATGCCCGCGGCGCCGAAGCCCCAGTGCCAGCCGTAGAACTCCCCGAGCGTGCCGCAGATCAGCGGCGCGAGGAATCCGCCGATGTTGATGCCGACGTAGTAGACATTGTATGCCCAGCCGCGGCGCGGATCGTCGCTGCGGTAGAGGTCGTTGATCTGGCTCGGCAGGCTCGGTAGAAACAGTCCGTTGCCGAGCGCGATCGTCGCGAGCGCGAAGTAGAACAGCGGCTCGAACGTCATCATGAAATGACCCGCCGCCATGATCGTGCCGCCGATGATCACCGCACGCCGCTTGCCTAGCCAGCGGTCCGCGACGACGCCACCGATGATCGGCGTGAAGTACGCGAGCGCGGTGTAGGTGCCATAGATCAGCGATGACTTCTCCTGGCCGATCAGCAGCTGCTTCGTCATGTAGTAGACGAGCAGCGTGCGCATGCCGTAGTAGGAGAATATCTCCCACATCTCGGTGAGAAACAGGATCGTCAGCCCGCGCGGCTGGCCGAACCAGTTTTTTTCCAGCTCGGTCACGGCACCGCCGCGTGGACCGATCCCCATACCTCGTCGCCGGCCCAGACGAGGCCGTCGTCGTAGCGCAGCGCCGGATCGCGGTCGCGCGCGAGGAAGATCGGACCGTCGAGGTCGACCACGTCGCAGAGCTGGCCGACGACGAACGCGGGCGCCATCGCCCAGCTCGTGCCGACCATGTTGCCGACCATCACCTTGAGGCCGAGCTCGCGCGCGGCGTGCGCCATCGCGAGCGCCTCGGTCAGGCCGCCGCACTTGTCGAGCTTGATGTTGACGACGTGGAAGCGCCCGACGAGTCCCGGCACGTCCGCGAGACACAACGCGCTTTCATCGGCGGCGAGCGGAATCGGCGAATGGAATCCGTCGAGATCGGCCTCTCGGCCGCGCCGCAGCGGCTGCTCGACGAGCGCCACCTTCGCCTCGACGAGCGCGCCGACGAGCGCATCCAGCGCGCCGATCGTATAGCCCTGGTTCGCATCGACGCCGAGCCACACGTCCGGCCGCGCGTCACGCACCGCGCGTACGCGCGCGATGTCGAGATCGAGTTCGCCCGTGAGCTTCATCTTGATCGCGCGCGCCTGCGCATAAGTTCGCGCGCCCTCGGCCATGCGCTGCGGATCTTCGGCGCCAAGAGTGAAAGTCGTGAGCAGCGGCTTCGGCGGCGGCAACCCCGCGAGTTGCCAAACCGGCTTGCCGCTGCGGTGCGCGTCGAGGTCCCAGAGCGCGCAATCGAGCGCGTTGCGCGCGCCGCCCGGCGGCAGCATCCGCTGCAACGACTCGCGATCGATGCCCGCCTCGATCGTCGCGCGATGCGCCTCGATCGCCGCGGTCATCTCCGGCAGGTTGTCGTTGAGATAGTAGACGCCCGACGCCTCGCCGCGCCCGCGATGGCCGCCGTCGTCGAGCGTGACGACGACCGCGGGCTGCGCCTCGAACACGTAGCCCGAGATGCGGAACGGCACGCGCAGCCGCAGTTCCTCGGTCGCGACGCCGAGCCTCAGCCGGGACATCAGTAGTTCACTCCCCAGCCGATCAGATGGAACGCGAACGCGATCCAGAGCACGACCAGTCCCGAAAGCGCCAGCACGACGCTCCAGAGTTTCGCCGGCCAGCGACGGCCGCCGCCGCTCCACACCGTCCACAGGTTCCACAGGATCAACGCGAAGCCGCCGATGAATGCGACGAAGCCGAAGATCTGGTCGAAGCGGATGATCGGATCGAACGCCGCCGTCGTGTTGTTGAGGTCGCCCAGCATCGACAGGACCGAGCCGATCCATGCGCCGAAGGCGAGCAGCATGAGCAACGCACCGAGCTTGCCCGCACGGTAGGCAGCAAGTGCGCGCGAAGGCAGATCGAGACGTGCGCGATAGCGGCGACGCACGATCGCCGCGATCGGCCATATCAGCACCGTCAGCAACAGCACGGCGAGGCTCGCGTAGAGCGCGGGCATCAGCCACGCGCCGTCGCGTGCGGCATCGGCGCGCAGGAACACCTCGAACGGACCGAGCAGCCCGTAGCTGAAGCGCGTGACCTTGCCGTCTTCAACCTTCGCGGCGAGCAGGTCGTGGCCGTTCGCGTCCTGCCAGACGAACGGCGAGACCTCGACCCATTTGACCGGCTTGCCATCGAGTCCCTTCGCGTCGGGGATCAGCAGTCCGCCCTTTTCGTCGACACCGGCCTTGGTTTGCCCGATCAGCCCGATCGCCGCGAAGAAATTGGAGAACGCGCCGCGCGAGCCTACCCAGTTGCCCGCCATCATCTGCGCATGCTGTTTCGCGGTCGTGTCGTCGACGCGTGTCGCGATGCGCGGGCCCGGGAAGTAGCGATCGGCGAAGTCGGCGAACAGCGCCAGACGCAGAAAGTGCGCGGCGCCCGCCTTGCCGGGGCTGTTGAACGAGACATAAAACCCAACATTTTCCTTCATGAACAGATGCAGCGACGTATGGAAGTAGTCGGTGTCGCCGAGGTGTCCGATGACCTCGCGGCCGTTGATGTTGGTCTCGAAGAAGCCGAGCTCCATGCGGTTGAGCTGCGGCAGCAGCGTCAGCGCGGTGTCGTGCATCTGTCTTGCCGTTTCCTCCTTGAGGATGCGATTGCCGTTGTACTCGCCGTTCTGCAGGTGCGCGATCATGAAATGCGCCATTTCCTCGGCAGGTGACGACATCGAGCCGGCCGGCGCGGGACCGACGATCTCGAACTTCTTCGCAGGCGCGGACGCGGTGATATAGCCGGTCGACATCAGCGGCACGAGCGCCGCAGGCAGCGGCTGGCGGAACGTCGAATGGGTCATGTCCAGTGGCGCGAAGATATGCTTGTCGACGTAGTCGTCGAATGATTCGCCGGAGACGCGCTGCACGATATAGCCCGCGAGCGATGCGCCGTAGTTCGAATACGCGGGCGTCGTGCCCGCGTCGAACACGCGCGTCGGCGTCCAGCGCTTGAGCAGCGTGACGTAGTCCGGTGCGTTTGGGTCCTCGGTGATGATGTTCTTGATCTGCTCCTCGAAGCCGGCCGTGTGCTGCATGAGATTGCGCATCGTGATCGGCTTGCCGTCGCGCGGCGGGATCGTGAAATCGAGATACTTGTTGATATCGGCGTCGAGGTCGATCTTGCCGGCTTCGACTTGCTGCATCACCGCGGTCCAGGTGACGAGCTTCGACACCGAACCGGGGCGGAACAGTGTCAGCTTCGGATCGACCGGCTTCTTGGTCGCGACGTCGGAGTAGCCGAAGCCACGTTCGCTGACGATCCGGCCGTCCTTCACTACCGCGACGACGGCACCCGCGATGTCGCCGGTCGCCATCGCGTACGGCATGAAGCCGTCGAGCCATGCGTCGACGTCGGCGGCCGACAATTCGTGTGCGCCTTGCGGCGTCGAGGTCAGCGCCGCGGCTGGCGCTGCGGGCGGCGGCGCGGCCGTGGGCTCGTGCAGCGCCGAAGCGGCCGGCGGCGCCAACGAGGGCGCCTGCACTGGCGTGCTGCTCTGTGCCGGAGTGGTGGCCCAGCCGGCGGTCAGGAGTAGCGCAGCGATCAATTTCAAGGACTTCATGTTCTCTCCTCGCGGCGGGTCTGTTTCGCGGCGATCATCGTCGCGCATTTTCCCCGCCTGGTGGGTTGGCGAATATCAGTTGGGTGGCACGGGTCCGCGGCTCATGCGAGGCACGCGTCGACGAGGCGCTCGAACGTCAGGCCGCCGCGCATCGGATCGGCGGCGGGCAGCCCGAGCCGTGCGCCCTCGTGCGCGAGCACGACGGCGGCGGTGGTCGCATCGAGCCCCGCCGTGTTGAGGCTCATCCCGACACAGCGGATCGCCGGGTTCGTGCGTCGGCCGAGGCGCACCGTCATGTCGATCACTTCCTCGATACTCGGCAACGCGAAACTGTCGAGCCCGAGCACGCGTTCGCGCCCGGGCGCATGGCAGACGACGAAGACGTCGGGCTGGCTGCCGTGCAGCAACCCGAGCGACACGCCCGCATAGGCGGGATGGAACAGCGAGCCCTGCCCTTCGATGACGTCCCAGTGCGCGGGTGCCGCCGCGGGGCTCAGCATCTCGGCGGCGCCGGCTTCGAAGTCGGCGACGACCGCGTCCATCGGCATGCCGCTGCCGGCGATCAGGATGCCGGTCTGTCCGGTCGCGCGGAAGTCCGCATCGATGCCGCGCGCCGAGAACGCGCGTGCGATCGCGAGCGCGGTGTATTTCTTGCCGAGCGCGCAGTCGGTGCCGACCGTGAGCAGGCGCTTGCCGGTGCGCTTGCGCCCAGTGGCGATCGGGATATTCTCAGGCGGCGTGCGCACGTCGATGAGGCGCCGGCCGAGCCGCGCGGCGATGGGCTTGAGCGGCGAGTCCGCGAGCTTCGTGTGCATGCCGCTGACGATGTCGAGCCCCGCCTCGAGCGCCTCGATCAGCGAGGGCATCCAGCTGTCGTGGATCACGCCACCCGAATTGGCGACGCCGATGACGAGCGCGCGCGCACCGCTCGAACGCGCCTCCTTGGGCGTCAGGCGCGGCAGGCCAGTCGTGACCGTCGCGCCGCACGACCATTCGCCGATGCAGCGCTCGGGCGCCCAGTCGCGCAGGCCGAACGCGGTCTTCGCGTAGCCGGGCTCGGTCGTGTTGCCGAGGAACAACAGGTACGGCTGCGGCAGCGCAGCCGACGACGTTTCGCGCATCGCGAGCGAAGAGATCACCGCGGGTATGCTCAGAACTTCGCGTCGAAGCCGACGCCGATCACGCGCGGCTGCAGCGGCACGCCCTTGACCTGCGATATCTCGCCGGTCGCGGCGTTGCTGAGCGCGGTGAGGTTCGTGTACACGCGTTTGTCGGTCAGGTTCTTGATGAACAGGCGCACCGTCCAGCGATCGTTCGACACGTCCGCGTTCAGATCGATCGCGGTGTATCCATCCTGCGGCAGCGATACCGGGTTGTGCGCGAGCGCGCTTAGGGTGTCACCGCTGTAGCGGATGCCGCCACCGACGCGCGCATTCCAGCCGCTACCGAGTGCGAACGAGTAGTCGGCCGTCGCCGACGCCGCCCACTTCGGGATATTCGGCAGGCGATCGCCGTCGAGGCCGCCGATGCTCACGACGTCCTCGGTGAGCTCGGCCTTCGTGTAGGCGCCGTTGAAGCCGAGACGCAGGCCGGCCACGGGCATGTACAGCGTCGAGAATTCGACGCCGCGGCTGCGTGCGGTGCCGCCGTTGGCGAGAAAGGAGACGACGCCGTTGTTCGCCGAGACCTGGATCTTGTCCCATTCGATGTCGAACAGCGCGACGTCGAGTTGCAGGCGGTGGTCGTCGAGCAGGCTCTTCACGCCGACCTCGTAGTTGGTCAGCGTCGAGGCATTGACCGATGGCGGCACGCCCGGCAGCGCGATGTTCGGACCGCCCGGCTGGTAGCCGCTGCCGACACGGCCATACAGCATCGAGTCCTCGCCGAAATGCAGGCGCGGGCTGAACGAATAGGTGAACACGCTCTCGGACGAGCTGCCGGTGATGTTGCCGAGGCCCGTCAGCGCGCCGCTCGTGATCTCAGCGAAGCTCTGCTCGTTGTGTGCCCAGCGCACGCCCGCGGTCACGTCGAATGCGTTCGTGAACTTGTAGGTGAGGTCGCCGAACGCCGCGTATTCCTTGTAGGTCGACGGCAGCGCGATCACCGCGAGCGGGTCGAGGCCGGCGATCGAGACGTAGTCGAGCGTCAACGCGCTCGCGGCCTGACCCTGCTTGCTGTTCTCGTTCGTGTAGAACGCACCGAGCAGCCATTCGACCGGGCCGTCGGATTTCGACGCGAGACGGAATTCCTGCGTCGTTTTGTAAAGCTTTAGGTCGTAGGTGACGAGCGAGATGCCCGGCGCGGGCAGCCCGAACAGCGGAAACGCGACGCCGTAGACAAGTGTGGCATCGACCGCATTGTGCGACGAACTCTGCGCGTAGTTGGTTGAAGAGACGAAATCCGCCCAGCCGAGGTTCCAGTTCACAGTCGCGTTGTAATAGTCGACGTTCTTGCGATACGGCTCGGGCAGGTAGTTGTCGTTCTTGAGATTGCCGTAGATCGGCCGCAGCGTCGCCGGATCGAGCGCGGTGACCGACGCGCTGTCGGCATCGGTCTTGGACTGGATCGCCGACAGCTTGACCGACACGTCGTCGTTGGCCTTCCACAGCAGCGTGGCGTGCGCGGCCTGCTGCGAGTACTGGTCCTGGTCCTTGACGCCGGTGCGCACGTTGTCGGTGAAGCCCGGTGAATTCTGTCGCGCGAAGCTCGCGCTCAGTGCGAGCTGACCCGGTACGAGCGGCAGGTTGAAACCGACTCGGCCACCGACGCCGGCATCGCTGCCGCCCTCCTGGCTGAACGTGTCGGCGCCGACGCGCCAGCTCGTGTTGTCGAGGTCGGGCGCCTTCGTCACGTAGCGCAAGACGCCGCCCAACGAGCTCGCGCCGTACAGCGTACCCTGCGGTCCACGCAGCACCTCGACACTCTGGAAATCGTAGGGCAGCAGGTCGAGCACCTCCGTCGACCCCGCGCCGTAGTTGCTGCTCGTGCCGAGCGGCGTCTCGTCGACGTAGGTCGCCACGGTCGAACCCGCGCTCAGCGGCGCGATGCCGCGGATGCCGATCTGCGCCTGTCCCGGTGTGCCGCCGTTCACGATCGTGAGGCCCGGTATGTAGGCCGCGTAGTCGGTGATCTGCGTCGCATGCAGACTCTCGAGCTGGGCCTCGTCGATCACGCTGATCGACATCGGCACTTTCTGGATGTCCTCGCTGCGCCGCTCGGCGGTGACGATGACCGTGCCGAGCGCGATCGACGGATCGTCGCCGGAATTGGGCGCCTGCTGGGCGTTTGCGCCTGCGCTGGCGAACAGGGCGAGCAGGATTGCGGAGCTCAATTGCTTGCGGCTTGAGATGCTCATGACTTCTTGTCGTCGGGGGATTTGCTGTCTGCTGGTGGTGTGTGCTTCGGCTCGAGCCAGGTGCTGCCGAGCAGGCGGCGGAAATTTCCGCCGAGCACGGCGGCGATGTTCGCCTCGCCGTAGCCGCGCTTTAGCAGCGCGGCGGTGAGGTCGTACACCTTTCTCGGGTGGTCGAAGCCGTCGGTGTCGATGCGGTCGCGGAACGCGTAGCTCGCCTTGTAGGCGGCCTTGAGCTTCTCGTACTGATCCTTGGGCATGTGGTCGTAGCCCATGAGGTCGGAGTCCGAGCCGATGCCGACGTGTTCGATGCCGACGAGCTTGGCGACGTGGTCGACGTGATCGACGATGTCTTCGATCGTCGTCGGCTCTTTGTCCTTGACGAACATGCGCACGCCGGTGATGCCCATCACGCCGCCCTTCGCGGCGAGCTTGCGGATCGCCTCGTCGGTCTTCAGGCGCGGATGGTTGTTGAGAGCGCGACAGTTCGAATGCGTGATCGCGATGGGTTTGGGCGACAGCTCGATCGCGTCGAGCGTCGTGCGGTCGCCGCTGTGCGAGACGTCGATCAGCATGCCGGCGTCGTTCATCGCCTTGATGATCTGCACGCCGAAATCGCTGACCCCGCCGTCGACGCGCTCGGTCGAACCCGAGCCGATGAGGTTCTGCGTGTTGTAGGTGAGCTGCGCGCAACGCAGGCCGAGGTCGTAGAAGTCCTTGACGTCGGCGGGCGTGCGGAACTGGTCGGCATTCTGCAGCCCCATGATGACGGCGATCTTGCGCTGCGCCTTCGCGTGGTCGATGTCCTCGGCCCGGCCGACCAGCGAGAACACCTCGCTGTTGCGCCCCGCGAACCCGCTCCATGCCGCGATGAACTGCAGCGCGTCGGCATACGCGGTCGCGCCGCCGACGCCGACCGAATTGTGGAACGCCGTGATGCCGGAGCTGCGAAACATCTGCGCGTCGGCCTCGCTGAGCGGCAGGGAGAACGCGTCCGGATTGAAGTCGATCTTGAGCGGCGCGAGCATGTCGATCACGAGCGCACGCTGCACGATGTCGACGACCTTTCCCGAATACGTGCGTCTGGCCTCGACGAGCGCCGTGGCCGCGGCGCGCAGACGCATCGGAGCGAGCGCGAGAGCCGCGCCTGCGGCTCCGAGGGCGCCCAAGGCGCGACGACGGTCAACTAGGAAGACGCGATCGCCAGTCATTTCTCCTTCCCCTCGATTTGTCGCGATTGGGCGAGTATGATCCTGAATAGAGAAATGTCAACGATATTATCCAATCAGGACAAGGTTACCCAAAGCGTCGCCGCATCTTCGTGGAATCACCCTGCGTATTTACTAATGCAGGCGCGCTGAAATCGAGGTGCTGGTGGGTTTCTAACTGACACGACGCCGATGTATCCTGTGTCACGCGCAGCCGTGTTTTGCGCAGTGGGCTGTCCTGATCGGAGAATCAGGCAAGGCTCCGTCGTCGGCATGAAAAAAGCCTAGTCACTGCGACGCGCGCTAAGGAAAAATCAATGGAAATGAAAGTACGCCAACCCACGCTCGGCAGCCTGCTGCGCTCGCTTCGCGCACGCAACGGCTGGACGCTCAAGGAAATGAGCGAACGCATCGACATCCCCGTGTCGACGTTGTCGAAGGTCGAGCACGACCGCCTGACCCTCAGTTACGACAAGTTGCTGCAACTCAGCCAGCGGCTCAACATCCGCATGTCGGAGCTGTTCGCCGACGCGGCGCACGAAGGCGAGCCCGCGGTGACTGCGCGGCGCAGCATCGGCAGCGTCGAGGGCGCGATCCGCGTCAACACGAAGAACTACGATTACCACTACCTGTGCGCGGAGCTGCGCCACAAGCGCATGATTCCGGTGTACACGCGCGTCCGCGCGAAGAGCCTCGAGGAGTTCGGCGAGCTCGTGCGCCATCCGGGCGAGGAATATCTCTACATCCTCGAAGGCGCGATCACGGTGCACACCGAATTCTATGACCCGGTCGACCTCGGCACCGGCGAGTCGATCTACATCGACAGCAACATGGGCCATGCCTACGTCGCGGCCAAGGGTTGCAAGGAAGCGGTCGTGCTCGCGGTCTGTTCGAGCGCCGACGAGAGCCTGCTCGAGTCGCTCTACTCGCTGCGCGCCGACGTCGAGCCGCTCGCGCCGGCGCCGTCGAAGGCCGCCGCCACGAGGCTGCCTCCGCCGAGGCTCATCGCGAAGCAGCGCTAGGCGCGCAACGCTAGAGCCCGCCGGCTGCCTGCGCTACCGCGCGGAACAGCGCGCGGCCCTTGTTCATCGTCTCTTCCCACTCGGCATCCGGGTCGGAGTCGTAGACGATGCCGCCGCCGGCCTGCACATGCAGGATGCCGTCCTGGATCACCGCGGTGCGGATCGCGATCGCGGTATCCGCATCGCCCCACCAGCCGACGTAGCCGATCGCGCCCGCGTAGATGTTGCGCTTGTGCGGCTCGAGCTCCTGGATGATCTCGAGCGCGCGGATCTTCGGCGCGCCGGACACTGTGCCGGCCGGGAACGTCGCCTTGAGCACGTCCATGTAGTTGAGCCCGTCGCGCAGGTCGCCTTCGACCTGGGAGACGATGTGCATCACGTGCGAGTAGCGTTCGATCACGAAACTCTCGGTCAGCTGCACCGTCCCGGTCTTGCTCACGCGACCGACGTCGTTGCGACCGAGATCGATCAGCATGAGATGCTCCGCGCGTTCCTTCGGATCGGCGAGCAGCTCGGCCTCGAGCGCGAGGTCCTCCTCACGCGTCTTGCCGCGCGGCCGCGTGCCCGCGATCGGGCGCAGCACGACCTTGCCCTGCTTCAGGCGCACGAGGATTTCGGGTGACGAGCCGACGACCTGGGTCGCACCTAGGTCGAGGAAATACATGTACGGCGATGGGTTGAGCGCGCGCAACGCGCGGTAGACATCGACCGGGCGCGCGCGGAACGGCACCGACAGGCGCTGCGACGGCACGACCTGGAAGATATCGCCTGCGCGGATGTATTCCTTGGCTTTCTCGACAAGCTCGCAATACTCCTCGCGCGTGAAGCTCGACTTGAAATCGGTCTCCTCGAGTGCTTTCGGATCGAGCACGTCGGGATAACTCGAGCCCGAGCGGCGCAGGCGGAACGCGAGCTCGTCGAGACGCCGCTGCGCGCGCGCATACGCCTGCGGCTGCGCGGGGTCTGCGTGCACGATGAGGTACAGGCGGCCCTTGAGGTTGTCGAAGACCGCGACCTCCTCGCTCAGCATCAGCACGACGTCGGGCACGCCGAGTTCGTCGCGACGCTGCCACTGCGACAGAGTGGGCTCGATGTAGCCGATCGCCTCGAAGCCGAAATAGCCGACGAGGCCGCCGCTGAATTCGGGCATCTGCGGCAACTGCGGGACGTTGTACTCGTTGCGGATCTTCTCGATCTCGCCGAGCGGGTCGGCGAGCTCGCGCGTCTCGATCTCGACGCCATGGTCCTCGACGCTCAGCGTGTGCCCGCGCAACTTGTACACGCGCCGGCACGGCAGGCCGATGATCGAGTAGCGTCCCCAGGTCTCGCCGCCCGCGATCGATTCGAGCAGGTAGGTATATGGCGCGTCGGCGAACTTCGAATAGACCGACAGCGGCGTGTCGAGGTCGGACAACACCTCGCGCACGACCGGAATGCGGTTGTGGCCCTCGGCTGCGAGGGCATCGAACTCTTGGGATGAAATCACGTAGCGTTCGGCCGACGGAC
>JBDTYX010000248.1:0-4378 GCA_040005435.1 Rudaea sp.
CCTTCTCCTTTTCGGGCACAGGATTCGGGGCCGGAGGTGCCGCCGCAGCAGGAGGGGTGGGGACTTCCCGCCGTAGAACTTTGGCTGAGGGGAGGGTTACTTTGCCCACAACGGGAGAATCAATGGTGATGGTATCATTGGACTCCTGGACGATCACGCCACTGATGCGGTCGCCATTTTGAAGGAAAAAAACGGTCGGTTCCGCTCCGTGCGCAAGACTTGTAAAAAGAATAATCGCCAGAACCGCCCACCTCACCCTGCGACTGAATGGAAGGCTATGGCTTGTTCGTTTTTGCATTCAGTGGCGGAGCGGCTGCCGCTTCAGCTTCGGCTCCCACTCCCTCATCCGCGGCCGCCGCTACTTCAACGCGCGGCGACGCGGCCGACCCGGCCGCATGGGTCGAGCCGCGCATCGGCAGCGCGCACGGCGGCAACACGTTTCCGGGCGCGGTCGTGCCGTTCGGCATGCTGCAGTGGAGTCCCGAGACGACGCGCGGCAATCACCTGCGCACGACCGCGCCGGGCGGCTATGCCTACGACACGCCGAAGATCCGCGGCTTCAGCCTGACCCACCTGTCGGGCAGCGGCTGCGCGGGTGCGAGTGGCGACGTACCGTTCATGCCGATCATCGGCGTGCCGTCGACGTCGCCGTCGCTCGACGCGAGGGACGAGACGTTCGCGAACCGATTTGCGCATCCGAACGAGATCGCCGAACCCGGCTACTACGCGGTGCGACTCGACGACCGCGTGCAGGTTGAACTGACCGCGGCGGCGCGCGCGGGCGCGGCGCGATTCCGCTATCCGGGCGGGCAGCCGGCCGGCATGCTGGTCCGCGCGTCCGACTCGGAGGTCGGCAGCAGCGCCGCGACGGTCGACGTCGACGCCGCGACGATGAGCGTGCGCGGCTCGGTCACGAGCGGCAACTTTTGCGGCTACCTCGACGCAGAAGACCGGCGCAGCTACTACACGCTGTTCTTCGTCGCGCGGTTCGACCACGCATTCGTCGCGTACGGCACCTGGGAGAACGACCGTCTCGCGCCCGACTCGACGCACGCGAGCGGCGGCACGGGCTACGACGCCAAGGGCTGGCCCGAGGCAGGCAAGGGCTCGGGCGCGTGGTTGCGCTTCGACACCACGCGGGAGCGCACGGTCGGCGTGCGCGTCGGCATCTCGTACGTGAGCCTCGCGAACGCGCAGGCGAATCTCGACGCGGAGAGTCCCGCCGCGCGCGATTTCGATTCGCTGCGTGCGAGCGCGCGCGCTGCGTGGAACGACTGGCTCGGGCGCATCGCGGTCGAGGGCGGCAGCGACGACGAGCGGCGCATCTTCTACACGGCCCTCTATCATTCGCTGCTGCATCCGAACCTGTTCAGCGACTCGAACGGCGACTACGCGGGCTTCGACGCCAAGACACATCGCGTCTCGGCGCCGCAGAAGGCGCAGTACGCGAACTTCTCGGGCTGGGACATCTACCGCTCGCAGGTGCAGCTCGTCGCGCTGCTCGACGCCGCGGTCGGCGGCGACATCGCGCAGTCGCTGTTCAACCAGGCGCGGCAGAGCGGCGGCGTCTGGGATCGCTGGACGCACAACAGCGGCAACACGCATGTGATGAACGGCGATCCGGCCGCGATTGTTGTTGCCGCGATTCACGCTTTCGGCGGCACCGGCTTCGACACGCGGGGTGCGCTCGCCTCGCTCGTGCATGCCGCGACGGTGCCTGCGCCCGATGACCACCTCGGACGCGGGTGCGCGGTCGAGTGCGTGAGCGAGAGACCGGGGCTCGCCGAGTGGCGGAGGCTCGGCTACATCCCGGCGCAGGCGCATGCCTGGGGTGGCGCCGCGGAGATGCTCGAGCAGGTGAATGCGGATTTCGCGCTCGCCTCTTTCGCGCAGCGCCTCGGCGATGACGCGAATGCGCGACGGCTGTTCGCGCGCTCGCGCGAGTGGCGCAGCCTGTTCAACGCGCACGCGACGCCGTCCGCGGGCTACCTGCAAAACCACAACGCAGACGGCACGTGGCCGAAGTTCGATCCCGAAAGCGACGACGGTTTCGTCGAAGGCAGCGCCGCGCAATACCTGTGGATGCTGCCGTTCGACGCGCACGGGCTCGTCGCGACGCTCGGCGGCGCCGAACTCGCGCGCGCGCGGCTCGATGGGTTCTTCCACGACGAGGACGGCGCGTGGGCGTTGACCGGCTCGGGCGGCCTGCACGCCGAGATGGACAACGAGCCCTCGGTCGCCGCGCCGTGGCTGTATCCGTTCGTGCGCGAGCCATCCAGGACCCAGGCGACCGTGCGCGAGACGATGCGGCAGTTGTGGAAGGCGGCGCCCGACGGCATCCCGGGCAACGACGACCTGGGCGAGATGTCGTCGTGGTACGTGTGGTCGGCGCTCGGCATGTATCCGCTCTACCCGGGCCGCGCGGAACTCGTGCTGGCGAGTCCTTTGTTCCGGCACGTCTCGATCCGGCGCGCGTCGGGAGACATCGTCATCGACGCGGCGCAGGCCGCGACCGACGTCTACTACGTCCAGTCGCTCGACGTCGACGGCGTTCCCTCGACGCACGCCTGGCTACCGGCAGACTTCGCGCGCCGCGGCGGCCACCTGCGCTTCGGCCTCGGCCGCGCGCCGGCTCGCGCCTGGGGCACGAACGCGGCAGATCTCCCGCCCGACTTCCTCGCGCCGTACGCGCGCGCGCGCTGACGCGACGACGCGAGCGCAGGCGCGTTGCGGCCCAACGCGCTTGCGCCGACGCGCGATCCAAGGCATCTTGCCCAGATTCAAACAGTCGTTCGAGCCATGACCTCAGCGCATCCGCTCTACCCGCACCTGCTCGCGCCGCTCGACCTGGGCTTCGTGACGCTGCCCAACCGCGTGCTGATGGGTTCGATGCACACGGGCCTCGAGGACCGCGCGAGCGACTATGACAAGCTCGCCGCGTACTTCGCCGAACGCGCGCGCGGCGGCGTCGGACTCATCGTCACGGGCGGCATCGCGCCGAACATCGAGGGCTGGCTCAAGCCGTTCGGCGGGCGCCTGTCGATGCCCTGGCACGTCGGCCGGCATCGCAAGGTCACGCGCGCGGTGCATGCCAACGGCGGCCTCATCTGCATGCAGATCCTGCACGCGGGACGCTACGGCTATCAGCCGCTCTCGGTCGCGCCGTCGAAAATCAAGTCGCCGATAACCCCATTCACTCCGCGGGCGCTCTCGACGCGCGGCGTCGAACGCACGATCCGCGCGTTCGTCGATTGCGCGCGCCTCGCCCAGGACGCCGGCTACGACGGCGTCGAGGTCATGGGCAGCGAGGGCTACCTGATCAACCAGTTCATCGCCGCACGCACGAACCGGCGCGTCGACGACTGGGGCGGCAGTGCCGAGAAGCGCCAGCGCTTCGCGATCGAGATCGTGCGCCGCACGCGCGCGGCGGTCGGCGCGAAATTCATCATCGTCTACCGGCTGTCGATGCTCGACCTCGTCGACGACGCGCAGAGCTGGGACGAGATCGTGCAGCTCGCGAAGGCGATCGAAAAGGCCGGCGCGACGATCATCAACACGGGCATCGGCTGGCACGAGGCGCGCATCCCGACGATCGTCACGAGCGTGCCGCGCGCCGCATTTGCGTGGGTGACGAAGAAGCTCAAGTCCGAGGTCGCGATTCCGCTGATCACGACCAATCGCATCAACATGCCCGAGGTCGCCGAGAAGGTGCTGGCCGACGGCGACGCCGACATGGTGTCGATGGCGCGGCCGCTGCTCGCCGATGCGGACTGGGTCAGCAAGGCCGCCGCGCAGCGTGGCGAGCGCATCAATACCTGCATCGCGTGCAACCAGGCCTGCCTCGACCACGTGTTCGAGAACGCGCGCGCGTCGTGCCTGCTCAACCCGCGCGCCTGCCACGAGACCGAGATCGTCATCACGCCGACGCGCGCGGCGAAGAACATCGCGGTCGTCGGCGCTGGACCCGCGGGCCTCGCCTGCGCGACGACGCTCGCCGAGCGCGGCCACGCGGTCACGCTGTTCGATGCGGCGAGCGAGATCGGCGGCCAGTTCAACATGGCCAAGCGCATCCCGGGCAAGGAGGAATTCTCCGAGTCGCTGCGCTATTTCGGCCACCGCATCGAGGACACCGGCGTCGAACTCCGCCTGGACACACGCGCCACGCCCGAGACGCTAAGCGGTTTCGACTGCGTCGTGCTCGCGACCGGCGTGACGCCGCGCGCGCTGTCGATTCCGGGTGCCGGCCGGCCGAACGTGCTGAGTTATCTCGACGTCGTGCTGCTCGGCAAACCGGTCGGCAAACGCGTCGCGATCGTCGGCGCAGGCGGCATCGGCTTCGACGTCGCAGAATTCCTGACCCAGGATGCGCCGTCGCCGA
>JBDTYX010000249.1:0-4336 GCA_040005435.1 Rudaea sp.
CGTCGCCGCGCTGCCCGCCCCGCGCGCCGCGGCCTGCTTCACGTCATTCATCGTGACGACACCGTCGGCGCCGGTCGGCGCGATCGTCGCGAGATCGAGCCTGAGCTTGCGTGCGAGCGCGCGCACCGCGGGCACGGCTCTGACGCCGCCAACCGCGACCGCGGCTTCGCTGACGACGCGATCGCTGGCCTGCATTTCGCCGACGACCGTGCCGGTGTCGGCGCGTGAGTCCGGCGCCTGCGCAGCGGGTGCCGCCGGTGCTTGCGCATGCTGTCCGGTCGAGTGCCCTTCCGCGCGTTGCGGCGCGCTGGCGTCGATCTCGAAATCGGCGAGCGCCGCGCCGGTCGCGATCACGTCGCCGTTGCCTCCGTATGCCTTGACGAACTTTCCCGAATACGGAGACGGCACTTCGACGACGGCCTTTGCCGTCTCCATCGAGATCATCGGCTGGTCGAGCCGCACCGTATCGCCCGGGTTGACGAGCCACTCGACGATCGTCGCGTCGGGCAGGCCCTCGCCGAGGTCGGGCAACCGGAATGTGCGTGTTTCACTCATGCGCAATCGTCATCAGAGATGGCCGTCACAGATGCAGCGCGATCAGCGCGAGCAGCGCGGGCAGCGCCTGGAAGAAGAATATGCGCTTGTTGACCGTCGCGGCACCATAGATACCTGCGACGATCACGCAGCCGAGGAAGAACAGTTCGATGTGGAAGCCCATGTGGCCGCCTTCGACTAGTCCCCATACGAGGCCCGCGGCGAGGAATCCGTTGTAAAGCCCCTGATTGGCGGCGAGCGCCTTCGACTGCAGTGCGAATTCGGGAGTCAGGTTGAACACCCGGCGGCCGAGCGGCTGAGTCCAGAAGAACATCTCCAGCGCGAGGAAATAGATGTGCAGCAGTACGACGAGTCCGATCAGGATTTGCGCTGTCAAATGCATCGAACTTCCCCTTGGGTCAACCGGCGGCAAGCGCACGTTTCGCCGCGGCGACGATGCGTGCGCTGCCGGGCAGATAGTTCATCTCGAGCTGGTACAGCGGCATCGGCACGTCGTAGCCTGCGACGCGTTCGACCGGGGCGTGCAGGTCGTAAAGCGCATGCTCGACGAGGCGCGCGGCGATCTCGCCACCGAAGCCGCCGGTATAGGGCGCCTCGTGCACGATCACGCAACGATGCGTCTTTCTGACCGACTCATGGATCGTGTCGAAGTCGAGCGGCTTCAGCGTCGCGACGTCGATGACTTCCGCGCGCACGCCGTCGGCGGCGAGTGCGTCGGCGGCCTCGAGCGTCTCCTTGACCTGTGCGCCCCAGGTAACCAGCGTGACGTCGCTGCCCTCGCGCAACACGAAGCAGACGTCGAGCGGCAGCGCTTCGCCGTCGTCGGCGACTTCTTCCTTGTACTGGCGATAGATGCGCTTGGGCTCGAAGAAGATCACGGGGTCGGGATCGCGGATCGCGGCGAGCAGCAGGCCGTATGCGCGGCCCGGCGACGACGCGAGCACGACGCGCAGGCCGGCGATGTTCGTGAACAGCGCCTCGATCGCCTCGGAGTGGTGTTCGGGCGCATGGATGCCGCCGCCCCACGGCGCGCGGAACACCGCCGGACACGTTAGGCGCCCACGCGTGCGCGTGCGCATGCGCGCCGCGTGCGAGGCGATCTGATCGATCATCGGGTACATGAAGCCTTCGAATTGCGCCTCCGCCACCGGCTTCATGCCCTGCACCGCGAGACCGACCGTGAGGCCGGCGATCATCGCCTCGTCGAGCGGCGTGTCGATGACGCGCTCCGCGCCGAATTTCTGTTGCAGGCCGACCGTCGCGCGGAACACGCCGCCGTTGAGGCCGACGTCCTCGCCGAGCACGACGACCGATGGGTCACGCGCCATCTCGTACGCGAGCGCCATCGTGACGCCTTCGATCAGGGAAATCTGCGGCATCGTTATTCGCCCTGCCTTGCGCGCGTTGAGATGGCGGCGGCACGCTGGCGTTCGAGATCGAGCGGCAGCTCGGCATAGGTGTGATCGAACATCGCCGCGATGCCCTGTGGCTTTGTCTCGAGATACGCATTCACCTCGACATCGACGCGCGTCGCGCAGTCGTCCTGCAGCGCGCGCTCGTCCTCGTCGCTCCACGCGTTCATGCCCGCGAGGTAGGCGCGCAGGCGCCTTATCGGTTCGTTCTCCCACGCCGCCTTGACCTCTTTCTCGTCACGATAGCGCCGCGCGTCGTCGGCGGTCGTGTGATCCGACAGCCGGTAGGTGATCGCCTCGATCAGGCTCGCGCCGTGACCGTGACGCGCGCGTTTGATCGCGTGCTCGAGTGCGACGCGCATCGCGATGAGATCGTTGCCGTCCACTTGCACGCTCTCGATGCCCGCGGCGATACCCTTCTGCGCGAGCGTCTTCGCGCCGGTCTGCATGCTGCGCGGCGTGGAGATCGCGTACTGATTGTTGATGATTACGAACACCGCGGGCAGTGTCATCGCTCCCGCGGCGTTGATCGCGGCGTAGAAGTCGGCCTTCGACGTGCCGCCGTCGCCGACAGTCGAGACGGCGACGCGCGGCTCCTTGCGGATCTTGAAGGCGAGCGCGGCGCCCGCGGCGTGCAGCGTCTGCGTCGCGATCGGCACGCTCCAGGCGAAGTCGTGCGCGGGGCCCGAAAAATTGTTGCCGCGCTCGTCGCCGCCCCAATACATCAACACCTCGCGTGCCTTCACTCCGCGATAGAACTGCGCGCCGTAGTCGCGATAGAACGGCGCGAACACGTCGTCTTCGGTCATCGCCGAGCCGATCGCGACGTACGCGGCCTCCATGCCGAGGCACGAGGCATAGGTGCCGAGCTTGCCGGTGCGCTGCAGGGCGATCGCCTTGCCGTCGAACACGCGCGTGAACGTCATGAGCTTGTACAGCTCGACGAGCTGGCGCACGTCGCGTGCGAAAGCCGGCACGTCGTCGCGCACGAGCTTGCCCGCGGCGTCGAGATATTGCAGGTACTCGATTTCGAAACTGGCAACGATGCTCACGCTGGACTTTCTACCTCTACCGCGTTGCGGGTTGTGCTTGATAGCAGCGATGGGCCTGTCGATGCAAGGCACAGCGCAAAAGAAAAAGCGCGTCGGGGTCGCCGACGCGCTTCAAGGTTCTACCACCCACCGATGCCGCGCATTGCGCGCGGCACGATGGATATGCCTGACTTACGGCGCGCCGGGCAGATAGCCGACGACGTCGACGACGACATCGGTGCTGGCGTTGTTGAACAGGCTGATGTCACCGCCCGTGCCGATCTTGACGATCGCGAGGTTGGCGATGGTCTGGCCGCTCGCGAAGTTGATGTTGGAGGTTGCCGGCCGCGTGGCGCTCGAAGGCCATGCGACGAGGAATCCGCCGGCGGCCGGCTGGGTGACGGTGATGTTGAGCACGACCGCACCGGTCGCATTGGCCGGCACGCCACCACGGCCGGTGACGGTCAGGTTGAAGATCGCATTCGCGGGCAGCGCGCCGATCGCCTGGAACTGTCCGTCGACGGTCGTGCGTCCTGCGCGGGTCTCGAGCAGGCGCGCCGGCGTCAGTGGCGACAGGTCGCTCGAGGTGCTAGGGAAGTAGGCCGTCACGTCGGCGATGAGATCGGTGCTGCCCGCCGAGTTGTACAACGACACCTGGCCTGCGCCGTTGACCTTGCCGACGATGAGGTTGGGGATCGTCTGGCCCGCGACGAAGTTCAGCGTCGACGCGGTCGGACGGATCTCGCCGGTCGGCCACACGGTGACGAAGCCCTCGGCCGTCGGGTTGGTCGCGGTCACGTTCATGATCACCGCGCCGAACGTGCCAGCCGCCGGGAGCGGACCGCGAGCGGCCAGATCGAGATCGACCTGGGTCTGCGCGGCCAGCGCACCGCCGCCTTCGAACTGGTGATCGAAGGTGGTGCGACCTGCGCGTGTATCGAGCATGCGCGTCGGCGTGAACGAGTTCAGGTCCGACACGTCGGTGAAGTAGCCGACGACGTCCGCGACGAGGTCGGTCGAGCCGGCCGAGTTGTACAGCGAGATCTGACCCGCGCTGCCGATCTTGACGATCACGAGGTTGGAGACGGTCGTCCCCGGCGTGAAGTTGAGGTTCGACGCGGTGGGCCGTGTGGAACCGGTCGGCCACACCGTGATGAAGCCGGTCGCGGTCGGATTGGTTTCGGTGACGTTGATCACCACCGCGCTGACGCCGGTACTCGGAACCCCGCCGCGACCGAGCACGTCGAGGTCGAGCTGGACCTGTGCGCCCAGTGCGCCGCCGCCTTCGAACAGATGATCACTCGTCGTCCGGCCCGCGCGTGTCTCGAGGATCCGCGA
>JBDTYX010000073.1:0-14706 GCA_040005435.1 Rudaea sp.
AAGCGGCAGGCATGCAAGCGCCCGCGGCGCAAGCGGCCGCCCGCACCCAAATCAATTCGATGAATACCCGAGGAGCATTCGACTCTGAAGCGCTCGGTCGCGCCCAGTCAAAGTTTTCACGCGCGATGCAGATCGCCAATCGGTTCGCACCTCAATCGGCAGAAGGCGTTGCCGACATTAACTGGAAGCACCAGTTCATCACGAACCTGATGGCGTCGAGCGAAGCTGCGTTCCCGAGCGTCGAGTCGGCCGGCGACGCAAGTGATGCGATGGGTCGTTCCTACGCTGTCAGATCGCAGATCAGCACCGAGGCGGGCACCGCCAAAGATCTCGGCTCGGCGACGATCGACCTTACGTATATTCCGTTCACGACGCCCTGCCGAATCGTCGACACGCGCGTTTCAGGCGGTGTGATCGTGGCCGCGACGCCACGCACGTTCACGTACAGCAATGTAAACGGTAGCGGCGCCTCGTGCAATGTCACCCCGCAGATTCCTGGTGGTGGTATCCCGGCGGCCGAAGCGGTGAATGTAACCGTCGACGAAACAAGCCTGACGGGCTTTCCGGCGGGCGCTTACGTCGCGATCTATCCTCAGGGCGGAACCCTCGGCACCAGCTTCCTGAACTTCGGCCCGAATGACATCATCGCCAATGCGGGCATAATCTCGCTCAACCAGGCCAATGGGCAGTTCACCGTTAAGGTCAGCCAGCCCGCCAACCTCATCGTGGACGCGTTTGGCGCGTTCATTCCGCCGCAGGCCACCGCGCTGGATTGCGTCGATACCTCGGGCAACTCGATAACACTTAATACAAGCACACGAGACGGTCTGGTTTTAGCTCCTGCCTGTGCTACCGGGTACACGCGCGCTTCCCTCCTCACAGGCGGAAATGGTGATTACTACAATGCATGGGTGGCCCAGTTCCTGGCTAACTCTGTCTTCTTCCATTACGCTGGATCGACTACCACTCAACCGTTCGTCTACAGCCATTGCTGCCGCGTTCCCGGACGATAAGCTTCTTTTCTCGGCAAAGAACTGCGACGGTGCGGAAACGTGCCGCCGCCTAGTTATCGATCTTGGATTCAACTCGTGAGTGGAACTGTGAACGTTGAAATCGGTGCATTTGCTGTCGCGCTCCTCTGGCCGCCATCGCGAACCGACGAGCCGCTATCCATTGAGCCGGCTTTCTGTCCTCACAGACGAGGGATCGTCGTCGTCGAGCATCCGCTGCGAGCCATATGATCCGTCTTCGACAGATTTTTCGTCTGTTCTGACGACTGGAATTTTCGAAACGCGTCTCTGCAGGCCCGATGGCTCCCGCAGGGTTTGGTGAATTCGGCTTTCCCGCCCGGTGATCGAAATTCAGTTACCGACAATCTTTCTGGCCAACCAAGGAATTGAACGTGAAAAAGCAGATTCTTACCAGCGCAATCATATCGACGCTTCTCTTCGCCGCCTCCGCCGTCGCTGGCGAAGCGACGCCCAAGCTGCCGACGCCCGATCAGCAGGTCGCGCAGCCCATTCGTAACGCAGGCCTCGATGCCGCCGCTTTGCAGCGCGCCCAGGCGAAGTTTTCACGCGCGATGCAAATCGCCAATCGGTTCGCACCTCAATCGGCACAAGGCGTTACCGACATCAACTGGAAGCACCAGTTCATCACGAACCTGATGGCCTCGAGCGAAGCTGCGTTCCCGAGCGTCGAAGCGGCCGGCGATGCAAGTGACGCGATGGGTCGTTCCTACGCCGCTGGCGCGCAGACCAGCACTGCGGCAGGCACCGCGAAGGATCTCGGTTCGGCGACGATCGACCTCACGTATATTCCGTTCACCACACCGTGTCGTATCGTCGACACGCGCGTTACCGGCGGCGTGATCGTGGCCGCGACGCCACGCACGTTCGGCTACAGCAACACGAACGGCAGCGGCGCAAGTTGTAATGTCACCCCGCAGATTCCCGGCGGCGGTATCCCGGCGGCCGAAGCGGTCAATGTGACCGTCGACGAAACGAGCCTGACGGGCTTCCCGGCGGGCGCTTACGTCGCGATCTATCCGCAGGGCGGAACCCTCGGCACGAGCTTCCTCAACTTCGGCCCGAGCGACATCATCGCCAATGCGGGCATCATCTCGCTCAACCAGGCGAATGGTCAATTCACGGTGAAGGTCAGCCAGCCCGCCAACCTCATCGTGGACGCGTTCGGTGTGTTCATACCGCCGCAGGCAACCGCGTTGGAATGCACGCTCACGACGTCAGCTGCCTCGATCCCCCCGACGACCGCCGGCACTTTCGTTTTCGCGCCCGCTTGCCCGACGGGCACGCATGCGGTCTCGGTCTATTGCTGGGATCAGGACCAGGCCGGCCTGTACATGACCGGATCGGGCGTGTATGGGGGGACGACGGGGAGCAGTGCCTTCTGCGGTTTCAAGAACCTTACGAGCGGCGCGCTTAACATCACTGTTGGGCCAACTTGCTGCAATATTCCCGGCCGCTAAGCGATAGAGTACGAGAGCCCCCTTGCAGTCGGGGCTTTGCCGCATAGAATCGGAAAGGGCCGCGAAAGCGGCCCTTTCCACAAGAGTCTTGCGCTGGGAGTAGAAAAACCACTTCGCCACGCTCGTAAGTCTTCGAGCGGAAATACTCAGCCCGCTAGTCGCCTCGGTCAGCAATCCCCACGACTGGCCAACAAGCCACGCTACGCGGCTGCGCGACCCTGCACTTCCGAAGAACGCTATCTTGGCGCCTGCGCAGGACCGCGGTCGCCTCGCGATCGTGCCCGGCCCCGTTCATTCGCATTCTCGGCTAGCACACTCGCGGTTTCGCGATGGACTGTCGGCGACCTGCCAGCGCTCTGCGTCGCGGGAAAGCCGTCACGACAGCCAGACCATCGCAGCTTCCAGTTGATCGTCAGCGCGCGCCAGCGGGCATCTGAGCAACCTCTGCCTGCGTCCGGCTTCGGTGGCCACATCAACTTCAACAGCGGCGCGAGCTTCGCACGAGTGTGAGCGATCGCAAGCGTCCGGGCCGCGACCTGCGAATGTTCCGCGGCATTTCGAAATGAAAACGGATCCACCTTGCACTTGCTGACAGGACGGCCTTCGCGCACAAGCGCTCGCAGCGTCGTTCAAGATCGTGCCGAACAGGCTGCCTTGCTACTCGAGGCGCACATCGTCGCGAATCAGCTGCCGATGATGGCTTCGCTCACGACACTGCGTAGTTGAAGATGAAGCGTCCTCACTGCGAGGTGCGGAATCCAGTTTTTGCGGAAAGGAGAGATACCATGATGACGAGACTTGGCGCGTGTTCGGCGTTCGTTGCCGCCGCGGCTTGGGCGGTGTGTTTCCTCACGCCTTCGGCGTCCGCGCAGGCACTGCAAGCCGATGTGTCGGTCGATGCGAGCGCCTTGCAGCGCGCACACGAGAAATTCACCCATGCCCTCGCGATCGCCGCGCGATTTGCGCCGCGCTCGGCCGATGGCTTCGCCGACCGGAACTGGGCCCACGCGTTCGTCGCCCGCGTCATGGCCGGCGACGAGACGCGTTTCGCCGATCTCGAGAACGCCGAAGATGCCGCCGACGCGATGCGCCGCGCGTACGCGATCCGCAGCGTCCCGGTCGACACGGCCACAGGCGCGAAATCGCTCGGCGCGGTGACGACCGATCTCGTCTATGTGCCGTTCGCGTCGCCGTGCCGCATCGTCGATACCCGCGTGTCGGGCGGCCCGATTGCAGCGGGTGCGACGAGAACCTTCAACTACGGCAACGCGAACGCCAGCGGCGCGACGTGCAACGCGTCCGTGCTCGGGGCGCCGCCCGCGGCCGAAGCGGTCAACGTCACGATGGACGAGACCGGCATCAGCGGATTCCCGGCCGGCGCCTATATCGCGATCTATCCGCAGGCTGGCAGCGCGGGGACCAGCTTCCTCAATTTCGGACCGAACCAGATCATCGCCAATGCAGGCGTGATCCCGCTCAACGAGAACAACGGACAGTTCACGGTGCTCGCGAGCGCACGCGCGAACCTCATCGTCGATGCGTTCGGCGTGTTCGCCGGACCGTTGCCAACGGCGCTCGAGTGCACGACCGTCGCGGGCACGAACTCGTTTCTCGGCAGCGTGAGCGCGAGCTGCGGCAGCGGATTCACACTCACCGGCGGCGGCTGCAAGAGCAGCTCCATCTACGACCACGCCTATCAGGCCTACCCGAGCGACGCGACTTCGTTCTCTTGCGGCTTCCTCGCGGAAACAGGACAAACACTGGGCAGCGTGAGCGCCTATGCCCGCTGCTGCCGGGTGCCGGGAAAGCCGACGATAGAACAATAGGCGACACGACCCGAAAGCCTGACGAAAAAATTCGGCCGCGGATCGTCTGCTGCTGTCGACGCCGACCGGTTGTTCGCTCAAGCGCCGAGCGGTTGTGGTGGCGCGGCACTCCGCAGCGATCCGTGCTGCAGCATTTCCGTGCCGGCTCCATAAGACGATCGGGCGTCAGGATCGACCCATCCGATGAAACAGCGTGCGTAGCCAGACGCTGTAAGGCTGCGCGAGCCACCATTTGAGCGGCACGCTGCCATGATGTCTGCGCACGACCGCGATCGCCTCGCGGTAGTGCAGTTTGCGATTTGTCCGCGTTTTCGTCAGCGCGTGCTCGCGGTTGACCGCGGTAAATGCATCGACGAAAAGCAGCGGCCCCGCGGCACGAAACAGCCGCCACCACAGGTCGTAGTCGAGAGCCATGTGCAGCTTCGCGTCGAGGCCGCCGACCGCTTCCCAGGCGGCGCGTCGAATCAGCGTCGCCGGCTGCGAGACGATGCAGCGCCAGGCCAGCGCCTTCTCGCTGAACGTCGACACCCAAACAGGCTGCATGCGGCCGTCGGGCTCGAAATAGTTCCATGCACGCGCATAGGCGGCGGGCGCCTGCGGTTGCGCGGTGAGCGCGTCGAGCAGTTGCCTGAGTGCGCCGGGTAGCAGCCAGTCGTCGCTGTTGAGCCAGCAGACGAACGGCGCGCTGCCGCGGGCGATGCATTCGTTGATCGCGGCCGCCTGGCCCGCGTCGGCGTGGCTGCGCCAGCCGGACAGTTGCGGCGCCCATTTCTCGATGATCGCGACCGACTCGTCGGTGGATCCGCCGTCGGCGACATACACCTCTACCGGCACGTCCTGCCCGAAGATCGACGACAGTGCGCGGTCGAGGAACCTGCCCTGGTTGAACGACGGCACCGCGATGGTCACGAGCGCGCTCATGCGCTACTCGCGGTGCTGCCGCTGGAACTCCGCGTAGGCGATGCGCAGGCCGTCCTCGAGCGCCACGCTCGCCTGCCAGCCGAGCGACTTCAGCCGCGATACGTCCATGAGCTTGCGCGGCGCGCCGTCTGGCTTGGCCGGGTCGGTGCCGATGCGGCCCTCGAAGCCGACGACGCGCCCGATCAGCGTCGCGAGTTCGCGGATGCTCAGGTCTGCGCCGGTGCCGACGTTGATATGCGACAGCATGGGCTGCGTGTTCGCCGCATAGGTCGATTTGTCGAGATTCAGCACGTGTACGCACGCTCGCGCCATGTCATCGACGAACAGGAACTCGCGCTTCGGCGTGCCGGTGCCCCAGATCGTCAGCGCGGGCGCGTGGGCGACCTTCGCTTCGTGGAAGCGCCGAATCAGCGCCGGAATCACGTGGCTGTTTTCGGGATGGTAGTTGTCGCCCGGCCCGTAGAGGTTCGTCGGCATCACGCTGCGATAGTCGACGCCGTATTGACGGTTGTAGGACTCGCAGAGCTTGATGCCCGCGATCTTCGCGATCGCGTAGGGTTCGTTGGTCGGCTCGAGCGGCCCCGTGAGCAGCGCGGTTTCGGCCATCGGCTGTGCTGCGAGGCGCGGATAGATGCAGCTCGAGCCGAGAAACAGCAACTGCGGGACGCCGCTGCGCCAGGCCTCGTGGATCACGTTGGCCTCGATCATGAGGTTGCGATAGATGAACTCGGCCGGGTAGGTATCGTTGGCGTGGATGCCACCGACTTGCGCGGCCGCAAGATAGACCTGGCGCGGCCGCGCCTGCGCGAAGAACGCGCGCACCTGCGCCTGGTCGGTCAGGTCGAGCTCCGCGTGCGTGCGGGTCACGAGATCGGTATGACCGTCGGCGCGAAGCGCGCGCACGATCGCGGAGCCGACCATGCCGCGGTGGCCTGCTACGTAGATGCCGCCGCGGATGCGCGGCTCACTCGTGGTAGTCATACGCCGCGTAACCGTGTGCCTTCACGAGCGCGTCACGCTGCGCGGAGAGGTAGTCGCTTTTGACCATCTCGCTGACCAGCTCGCGCAACGTCGTCTTCGGTCGCCAGCCGAGTCGTTCGTGCGCTTTCGTCGGATCGCCCAGCAGGGTCTCGACTTCGGTCGGTCGGAAGTAACGCGGATCGACGCGCACGATCACGTCGCCGGGCTTCACCTTCGCGCGGTCGCCACCCACCGACTCGACGACGCCGATCTCGTCGCCCGCGCTGCCTTCGAAGCGCAGCGTGATGCCGAGCTCAGCGGCGGCGAACTCGACGAACTGGCGCACGCTGTACTGGATGCCCGTCGCGATGACGAAGTCCTCGGGTTGCTCCTGCTGCAGCATGAGCCATTGCATCTCGACGTAGTCGCGAGCGTGGCCCCAGTCGCGCAACGCGGACAGGTTGCCGAGGTACACGCAATCCTGCAGCCCGAGCGCGATGCGCGCGATCGCACGCGTGATCTTGCGCGTGACGAACGTCTCGCCACGCACCGGCGACTCGTGGTTGAACAGGATGCCGTTGCAGGCGTAGATGCCGTACGCCTCGCGGTAGTTGACGGTGATCCAGTATGCATACAGTTTGGCGACCGCATACGGACTGCGCGGATAGAACGGCGTCGTCTCCTTCTGCGGCGATTCCTGGACGAGGCCGTACAGCTCGGAGGTCGAGGCCTGGTAGAAGCGCGTCTTCTGCGCGAGACCGAGCATGCGGATCGCCTCGAGCAGGCGCAGCGCGCCGATGCCGTCGGCGTTCGCAGTGTACTCGGGCTCCTCGAACGAGACCGCGACATGCGACTGCGCGGCGAGGTTGTAGATCTCGTCCGGCTGCACCTGCTGGATGATGCGGATCAGACTCGACGAGTCGGTCAGGTCTCCGTGGTGCAGGATGAAGCGCCGGTTCGGCTCATGCGGATCCTGGTAGAGGTGATCGATGCGGTCGGTGTTGAACAACGAAGTCCGCCGCTTGATGCCATGTACTTCGTAGCCCTTGTTCAACAGCAGTTCGGCGAGATACGCACCATCCTGGCCGGTGACTCCGGTGATCAAAGCTATCTTGCTCAAAAGCGGATTCCTCGTGCGGCAATAGGGATGCGGATATCCGGCCGAACCGCCTACTCGAACGACGGTCGCGGCGATTGCCTAGGCCCGTTCGCATTGTGGGGCAGGCCGATGCATCAAGATGTTAGCGACGCGACCGTTGCGATCCAGCGACTGCGTGCAACGGGCATCGTACCAAGGAATGTCGATGACGTCGCGCGGCGCTTTTCCGATGCGAGCGTCTGCGGATCGCGCAGCTGCTCACTCGACGGACAGCGCCTTGAGGTAGCCGAGCACCGACCGCCCGTCGAAGCCAGGCAAGCGCAACGGTTTGTCCACGGCAAGCACCACCGTCGATTTGATGCCCGCGGGCAGATCGATGGAAATCCGGTTGGCTCCTGCCGACAGGCGCTGCCGGCTGACGACCTTGCCGTCGATGCTGGCACTGAGCGTCGGCTCACTGGTGGCGCCCTCCATCGAAACGTCGAACTCGAGAGTCATCCTCGCGGCACTCGAGAAGCCAAGCGGTCTCAGCGTGAGGGTGTCGGACATCCAGCCGTCCTCGTACATACCGCTGTATTCGAACTGCGCATCGAAATCGGCGAACGTCCAGCGCGATGGCGACGACGCGCGCACAGCCGGGACATCAGCAGACATTTTTGCGGGCACGACCGACAGATCGCGCAGGTACCCCGAAACCTTGCGGATATCGGGCAAGTACTGCAGTCCCATGAGCCGGTACAAAAGTGGCTGGACCTTCGTGAAGTAGTGGGGGTCCGCGCCGAAATCGACGATGAAGTAGGATTTTCCGGCGACGACGCAGGGGCTGAACGGCGGCGACGTCGTGTGGAACGCGCCGCCACCGGTCGGCGTGACGCTCACCTTGTCGCTACCGTAGATCGTCACGCCATCCAGTTTCGAATCCGCGCCGCCGAGCGGGCTGCGGCTGTAGCTCAGCGATAGGCGGATGGGTCCCTCCGGCGGCGCAAGCAGCTGGAACATCGCGTAGCGGCCCGTCGCCGCGACGATCGAAGGAAGAGCGAAATCGTGCTCCGTCGAGTAGAGACTCACGGGCCCCACGAAGCCCACGCTCTTCGCACCGTAGAAAGATCCCGCGCTGCTCGCGCGGAAGACGAGCGCCGCACCCGCTGGAAACGAACCGACGCTCACCATTGCCGCGCGCGGGCTTCCGCCGAGTGCGTTGAGGGGGACGCTCGTGGGTCCCGATATCACCGTCTCGCGGTGGCCGCCGGCAGGCTCGTCGACGAGCATCTCGAACGAAACCGGCGTCATTGGCGCCGCACAGGTGAAGGCATTCTTTACATAGCCGTGCTGGTAGAACGCGAGCAGCTGGTCGGTTGCCTCAACCTTCTGCGGCAACCAGCGTGAAAACGGATTGCGCGCTACCTGCTCAAGGAAATTTTGCGTCGTGGTGTATGCGGAAAAGCTCTCGGAAGACTTCAGTGGTCGGCCGCCTGGGCGCAGCAAGCCGAATCTGCGCAACAGGTAGTTCGACGGATCGAGCACGATGCCGTTCGGAGACGCGGCACGTAGCGCCTGAATCTCACCGAGTACGTCGCCGTCGGCCATGTGCGCAATTTCGCTGAAATGGGAAACCGATCGGTAGATGTAGGAAAAATCCCCGCGGGCCGCCGCCAAGGTCGCTGCCGCGGCGGCGACAAGATAGCCGATCGCGCGGCGCGCGTAGGCGATCGCGACCATCTCGGCGGCGGCGCAAAACAGTATCGGCTGCGCGAGGATCATCACCTTGAATGAGCCGAATCCGTTGTCGCGGTAGAAGAACAGCCCGAAGACGACGCTCGTCGCCAGCAGGCACGTGGCAACGAGGGGATAGGTCCTGTGCCGGCGCAGGCTGAACCAGACGATGGCGATCAGCGCGACCGCGCCGCCGACGATCGTCAACGTTACCGCGGGTTCGCGCAGGCCCTCGCGCAATCCCTCGAAGCCGACCAGCAGCGGGAAGAAGTCCGGAATGAAGGCATACGCAAAGTCGAGATTGACCGCAACGGCATCCCTTCCTTCCACCAGGCCTCCCCACGCGAGGATGTTGGTCACCGAATAGATGATGCTCGGCAGCGAAACATTGACGATCACTAGCACCATCAGAAGAAGCGGCAATGCGAAGCCCGCAAGCGAGCGCCAGCCAGGCAGGCGCGCGAACAGCCAATAGTGCCCCACCAGCATGCCCATACAGAGGCCGAAGTACGGCACGCATTCCGGATACGTCTCGCACAGTGCGGCGGCCAGCAGGGCGGTCGGCAGCAGCAGCGGTCGCGAATGGTTTGGTGCGCGCAAGAATTTGTCGCACAACGCAATCAGCGCGAAGGCGATAGCCATGCCGCCGATCTGCGAGATAAGTTCGTTGGTGTACGCATAGGTCAGCAGCGGACAGAGCGACAGGACGAGCAGCACGAATACGGTGCGACCCCGCGACCTGCCCGCCGAATGCACCAGCATCGCCGATGCGGCCAGCAACGCGCAGCGCAACGCGAATGCGTGCGCCATGTAGACCTGATCGGGAGCGAGGTCGAAAGCGCGCGCCGAAAGCCCGAGCAGCATGACGTCGCCGAACCTCTGTCCGCCCGCAACGTTGAGCAGTATCGCGGTGCTTGTATAGTCCGTGCCTTGGACCGCATCGGCTAGCGAGGGCGTCGAGTAGAAAGCATGCGCGATGAAATATTGTGCCCCTAGCGCATTTACGGCCGCGTCGCCGTTGACGAAGCCCTGCCATGTCGAGCCGTAGAGCAATACGCCGAGACCCGCACTCGCAAGATTCGCGAGCAGCAATACGCCGAAGACGGAAGCCAGTTCGCCGACCGCGCCAAAACCGCGCCTTGCCAGCACAAAGGCGGCGATCGGAACGGCCGCGACGACGAGCCAGACCGAGTTGCCGATCGGCAGGCCAGCGAAGCTCGCCGTGGCGATGACCACCGTCGCGAGCGCGATGCCTGTGACCGGTGCGAGCAGCACCTTGCTCGTGCGATCGAGCGCGTTTATCCCGCAGAGGATCGCGCCGCCCAGGCACGACCACGAGACTAGAAGGACGATTGCGATCAGAGCCTGCATTGAAGACGCCTGGAGTAGAATTGATGCCACGTTGCTGCGCAAACTTCGAAGCGGCAGACGAAGTCCCAACGCATCCGCTCGGCGCGAGCCTTCGATGTTAGGCGGCCGCGCGAAGCGCCTAGCGCCCGCCGCGAAAACGCCACGCGATATCCGATAGCATGTGGCGAGCGAGATACGGTGCGATCGCGGCATTGATCTGTACGCTCGAGGGCTGCATTCCGAGCGCGCGCTCGCGCAACAGGGCCATCTCCTTGAAGCCGACGTCCGAAATCTCTGCGGACGTCTTCTGCTGCGTGTGGATCCGGAACGCGCCCAGCGCTCGCGGCAGACAGGCGAATCTCGCCCCGGCGTCGCGCATGCGCAACAGCAGGTCCCAATCCATCGCGAAGCGAAACGACTCGTCGATCCTTGCGCCGCTCCTGTCCCAGATGCCGCGCCGCCAGAACAACGTCTCCTGCGGCACGAAATCCGCCCAGGAAAGCACCTCGTCGCTATGCGCCGGCATGATCCAGCGGCCGATCTGCTTGTCGCGTTCGTCGATCAGCAGGCGATGGCCGTACACGACATCGACGTCGGGATGGTGCATGAAATAGTCGGCGACATAGTCGAGCGATCCGGGCAGCAGCAGATCGTCCGAGTTCAGCCACGCCATGATGTCGCCTCGTGTGTGCGCGAACGCGAGATTGATCGCCTGCGACTGGCCGCCGTCGCGCCGCGACTCCCAGCCGTTGAGTTCGGCGGAGCGCCGTTCGAGGATTTCCTGTGTGCCGTCGGTGGAGCCTCCGTCCTGGACGAAGTACTCGAGATTCGGATAGCGCTGATCGAGAACGCTGTCGATCGTGCGCTCGATGAAAACCGCCTGCATGTAAGACGGCGTGACGATCGAGATACGGGGCAGTTTCTCCACCGGCCTGCGGGAGGCGAATGGAGCGGGCAACGCGAGTTCGGTCGGTGCATGCTGGTTGAGATTGCCTAGCCGTGGCCGAATCATCGATCGCACGAGACCTTCTGCGCCCCGACGCAAATTGACGGCGGCACGCAGCGGCTTCGTCAGATAGTGCATTGAAGGATGCGCCATCCGATATGCGTTGACTGCCTCGGCCAACTCGCGGATGCAGGCTTCTTTCAGCGCCAGATCCTGCAGCAGGCTCTGGCGGTCGAGACGAAGCTGCGAGAGTTCGCGCTCCAACTGCACGCTCTTTGGATCGGTCGCCGCAACATGGGATTCGAGCGCAGCTACCTGCTCACGAATCGCCTCGAGCAGCAGCGTGTGACTTCCGAGCACGCCTGCGTGCGTCTCCCCGAGGCGAGCCATGGTCGCCTCCTTCTCCTGCAGCAGCGAGCCCTGCCGTTCGCTGACGCGCACGAATTCCTCGCGCACCTCCTCATACGCGCGCCTCGGTTCCGAGGCTTGTGCATTCTGCTGTTCGCTGGCGTGAGCGTGCTCCGCCCGTATTTCCTCGGGGGCGCAACCGAGCTGCGCGATGACCGATTCTTTTTCCGAGATATCGGCTGCCGCTTTCGTCAGCGCCGTCTGGATCGCCCCGTATTCGCTGGCGATGCGCTCGCTCTCCATGCGCGCGGCTTCCGTCGCGGACTTCAGAAGCTGGATGTTCGCTTCCTTGGCGAGCAATTCCCCCACCAACTCCTTGTTCTGCTCACGCAGCGATGCGATCGCGCCGTCGCGCGCCAGGATGATCGCCTTCAGATCCTCGTTTATCTCAGTCATACCCCAACCATTTATCCGCAAGCGCGAATCGCGTCACGACATCTTCGCTCAAACCCGCGCTCGCTCTCGGCGGCGGCGGCAATACTTCCCTTGCGCTGACCGACTTCGCCCCATCGCCCAGCGTATTGTTGCCCGTGCAGTTCGTGAAGCGATGGAAATTGGCGAGGACGAAGTCCAGCGGCGCAGCGGACAAACCGAATGCTTCGAATATGCGTCGCAATTCCGCTTGAGGATCCGCGCGCAGTTGCTCGAGCCTGACTATCGGATACTCGCGCACCGCTGCCGCATAGTCCAGATACGCTTCGATGAAGTAAGCGGCATCCAACTCCGCGAACTGGGCAAAGTTCTCCCGCCACGACACATATACCGCCTCGCTGCGGCGGACGACCGCGAGCGGCACGGGACTCAATCCGGCGAGCTTGAGGTAGATGCACTGTTCGAGACGGCGGCTCGGCCGCGCATAGACACTCGTGCCAGCGACGAAGTTGACGGTCGTCCAGTCGCGCAGGACGAGGGTCTTGTCGCGCGCGGCCGCGAGGTGAGCGAGCTTGCGGATCTGCTGGTCATACGGCAGCAGACCGAATGCCTCCGCGTGCTCCGCGTCGATCAGCCGCAACCATTCGAGCGCCTGCTCGACGATCGGCTTGAAAGATGCTGCCGGGTTGACCTCCGACAGGACGAGGCAGTCCGGATGCACGCCGAGCATCTGGTTGACCAGCGTGCCGCCGGAGCGACCGAAAGACAGCAACACGGGAAGGGCGCGCACGGCGATCAGCCTGCGTCCCTGGCGCGAAAGGCCACGAGCGCCTCGGTCAGCGCATCGATCGCTTGCAGGCGCTCCGCGCAGACGGCAAGCAGGCGTTCGCGCTCGGCGTCCAGCGCAAGCAGCGCGTCGGCGCGCTGCGCGTAGTGCGTGTGCAGCTCGACGATGACGCCCTGTTTTTCTTCCACCTCGCGTTCGAGAAATGCGTTGCGCTTCTTGAGCGCAGCGACTGCGCGCTCCTCGAGGTTGGTCGAGTCCGATTCTGCCGCCTGTGCGACGGGCGACGCGCTTGCGGCAGTGCGCTCCGGCAGCGTTCGCCACCAGTCGTCGCTGGATTCGTAGCCGGTATTGCGCAACAGGCCCGGATACGCGCCTTCCCAATGTTCCCCGTGACGACGCGTGAAGTAGCCGCGCCAGTCCCCGACGATGCCCTTGCGATAGTGACTGAACGGATCCAGCGTTCCGGGATCGCGGCCGCTCCTGTTGCGAAAGTCCAGGCGCGTCACGACGAGCTCGAGAACGTCAGCCGGCACCGGCCAGCCGAGCCAGTCGTAGATTCTGCGAAACGCGGAGAACTGATCGGCGACCAGCTCCTCGAAACGGACCACGAGTGCCGATGCATCGTCGACGTCGGTCCAGGTGAGGAACATGCGCGGCGCCGCGCCGAACGCCTCGATCATCCGATCGGTCAGTTCCTCGTCGTGCACACGCGCGGCGAGCTGGCTGCGGCCGAATTCGGTCGCCGGGTCGGGGCCGTGGCTGTAGAGCAAAGAGAACAGCAACGAGATGACGACGTCGCGCGGATCGCGCAACACGACGATCGCCCGGTCTCCCGCGCGCCGCCAGTGCGCCCATTCCCACTGGTTCATGTTGTAGATCGGACCGCTGACCGCGTTGGCCGGCAATTCGAGCCGCGCGCGCGTGCCGAGATTGAAACTGATCCCGGAATACGCCGCGTTCGAGTACGCCACGACTTCGGGTGCCGTCAGCGCATCGCGAACCCACTGGCTGCCGCATTTCTCAAGCGTGACATGGACGACGCGAAACTCGATCACTTTGCGCCACCGCTCAGGAAGTCAGCGCCGCCGCGAGTTCGTCGCGCAGGTCGCGCACGTCCTCGACGCCGACCGAGAGCCGGATCAGCCCGTCGCTGATGCCGAGCTTCTTGCGATTGGCGGCGGGAATGGACGCGTGCGTCATGATGCCCGGATGCTCGATCAGGCTCTCGACGCCGCCGAGCGACTCGGCGAGCGCGAACAGGTGGCAGCGTTCGAGCACGCGGCGCGCCTTGCGCAACCCGCCCCTGACCTCGACCGAGATGATGCCCCCGGGACCGTCCATCTGCTTCTTCGCGAGCGCGTACTGCGGGTGCGACTTGAGGCCCGGATAGATCACGCGAGCGACCGCGGGGTGCTTGTCGAGCCAGCCCGCGATCTCCTGCGCGCCGTCGCAATGCGCGCGCATGCGCAGGTGCAGCGTCTTGAGGCCGCGCAGCGCGAGGAACGAATCGAACGGTCCGCCGACCGCACCCACCGAGTTGTGCAGGAACGCCATCTGCTCGGCGAGTTCGGCGTTGTCGCCGACGACGACGACGCCGCCGACCATGTCCGAGTGGCCGTTGAGATACTTGGTCGCCGAATGCAGCACCATGTCCGCGCCGAACTCGAGCGGTCGCTGCAGGATCGGCGAGCAGAAAGTGTTGTCGACGACGAACAGCAGACCGTGCCTGCGCGCGAACGCGCCGACTTTCGCAAGATCGACGAGCGTGAGCATCGGATTGGTCGGCGTCTCGGCCCAGATCATGCGCGTGTTCGGCTTGAGCGCGCGCTTGAGCGC
>JBDTYX010000074.1:0-14665 GCA_040005435.1 Rudaea sp.
TCGGCGATCTCGTTGACCTCGACGAGGTGGCGCAGGTCGAGGTCGCCCGGCGACAGGCGCATGACCTGGGTGATCTCGGCGAGCGACGCGTTGTCGCCGCTGCCGTCGGCGAACGACACGATCAACGCGGTCGGGCTCGACCACACCTGCGCGCGCAAGCCGACGCGCGCGCTGAGCTGGTCGATCGCGCTCTCGAGCCGCGGCGCCGCGGTGCCGTACTGATGCAGGCGACGCGCGGTCTCGACGACGAAAGCGATGCGTCGATAGAGCTCGTTCGCCGCGCTGTGCTGGGCTTCGGCATGCAACGCGGCGACGCCCCCTGCGGTGGCAGTCTCGGTGTGTGCGGGATCTTGCGGCATGCGTTCGTCGGTGGCCTGCGGGTTCGCGCGATTATCGCCGATGGGTCAGTCCGTTGCGCAAATCCACCGGAACGTGAGATTGATGCGCGGCGCTACGGCGCGCGCGGTCTTCGGCAGGTCGTGCCGATAGTTGTGCTGGGTCGCGCCTGCCATGCGCAGCAGGCTGCCCGATTGCAACGCGAGTTCGAGCCGCGCCTCGGCGCGGCGGTGGCGCAAACGGAAACGCCGTGGGCCGCCGAAGCTCAAGGACAGGATCGCAGGCTCCGCGCCGAGTTCGGGTTCGTCATCGCTATGCCAGCCCATCGAGTCTCGCCCGTCGCGGTACAGGTTGCACAGCACGCTGTTGCAACGCTCTCCTTCCCGCGCGAGAGCCGCGCGCAGTTCGCTGAGTGCCGGCGTCCACGCGTGCGGCGCGAAGCGTACGCCCGAGTAGCGATAGCTCGCGTCCGCGTCGCCGATCCAGCAGGACAGGCGCGGCGATTCCACCTCGCGTCCGAAGATGCGCAGGCGCTGACGCTCCCACGCGATCTCGTCGTACAGGCGCGCGAACCATCGCTGCGCGGCGCGCTCGTCGCAGAACGTCGTCAGGCGTACGTCCGCGTCGGCCAGATCGAAGCGTTGCCAGCGCAGAGCGCCGGTCACTGCGCGATCGGGTAGCCCGGCGCCGCATCGAGCGCCGCCGCGCAGACCTCGGCGAGTTCGAGCAGACGCAGGTCCGATCCAGGCGGCCCCATGAACTGCATTCCGGTCGGCAGGCCGTCGCTCGTGTTGCCCATCGGGATCGTCACCGCGGGGCAGCCGGAGAAATTCGCGAAGCAGGTGAAATCGCCCGCGGTGGCCGGCTCGGGCGCCTCGAGCGGATAGGCGGTCTGCGGCGTCGTCGGCGTGATCAGCACGTCGATCTCGCTGAACAACGCGCGCGCCTTGATCACTGCGGCATCGAGCAGACGGTCGGCCTCGACGTAGTCGGCCGCAGACTTGCCGCGCGCATAGTCTAGCAACGCGGCGAACGACTTGGAGACGGGATGGGCCGAATCGGCGAGCGCCTGTGCATGCGTGCCCAGCATCTCGGTCTCGATCACGAAGAACGCAGCGCGCCGCGCACGCTGCAGCGGGAAGTCGTCGAAATCGACGGTGCGGCGATTGCCGATCTCGTGTTCGAGGGTCATCAGCGCCCGCTCGAAAGCGCGCGCGACGCCCGGCTCGGTGCCCCATGCGGAAAGATCGCCAAGCAACCCGACGCGCAGCTTGCCGGGCTCCCAGTCCGGCAGCGCGAGATCGACGCGGCGCCGGCGCGAGCGCGCATCGAGCGGATCGTGGCCGCCGAGCACGTGCAGCATCACGCCGAGGTCGTCGACGTTGCGCGCGGCGAGCCCGATCGCGTCGAGCCTGCGCGCGGCGGGCAGCATGCCCCGCGGGGAGATCTCACCATATGTCGGCTTCAGCGCGAAGATGCCGCAGTAGCTTGCCGGGATGCGGATCGAGCCGAGGCTGTCCGAGCCGATCGCGACCGTGCACAGCCCCGCCGCGACCGCGGCCGCGCAGCCTCCCGACGAGCCGCCCGCCTGGTAGCCCTTGCGCGACGGGTTGTGCGTGTCGCCGAAATGCGGATTGACGCTCGACGCGCCGAGACTTCCTTCTGAGGTCTGCGCCTTTCCGAGGATCACCGCGCCGGCGCCACGCAGGCGCTCGACGACGTGCGCATCACGCGCGGCAGGCTCGCGCGGGCCCGGCAGCCCCGCCGAGGTCGGCATCCCCGCGACGTCGATGTTGTCCTTGATCGCGACCGGAATGCCGTCGAGACGGCCGATCTTGCCCGCCATGCGGCGCAGGTCCGATGCCCTGGCCGCGACCAGCGCGTCCGGGTCAATGCGCACATACGCATTGAAGCGCGCATTCTCGGTGGCGATCGCATCGAGAAAGGTCTGGGCGAGCTCGACCGCGCTGATGCGCCCTGCAGCGAGCCAGTGCAGGCTCTGGCATAGCGTCGCGCCGCGCAGCATTGCAGGCGTGAGCGCGGGAAGGGCCTCTTCTTCGGTTCCGGGGGTGTTGGCGTCGCTGCTCATCGACATTCCTTGGGATGACGGACCGATTATCCCGCAGCCGCCGCGCGCGCCAAGTGCGAACGCACAATTGCTGCAGGGGGAGCAAAGCCGCACAATTCGCTTCGACTTCTTTTCACTGACGACAGGATCGCACGCCCATGAGTGCTGAAGCCACGCCCCGCGACGTGATGGAATACGACGTCGTCATCGTCGGCGCCGGCCCCGCGGGGCTCGCGCTCTCGATCCGACTCAAGCAGCTCCAGGCCGGGATCCGCGTCTGCGTGATCGAGAAGGCATCGACGATCGGCGCGCAGATCCTGTCCGGCGCGGTAATCGAGCCTCAGGCACTCAACGAACTTCTGCCCGAGTGGGGCAAGAATCCGCCGCCGGTCTGCGTGCCCGTCGTCGCGGACGAATTCTGGTGGCTGCACGACCATGCGCGCGCGACGAAGCTGCCGCTGACGCCGCCGCAGATGCACAACCATGGCAACTTCATCGTCTCACTCGGCGCGCTGTGCGCTTGGCTCGCGCCGCAGGCGGAAAGCGTCGGCGTCGAAATCTATCCGGGCTTCGCCGCGGCAGAGCCGTTGTACGACGACGCCGGCAGCGTTCGCGGCGTGCGCATCGGCGACATGGGCGTCGCGAAGGACGGCACGCACAAGCCCGCCTACACGCAGGGCATCGACATCGTCGCGCCGATCACCGTGCTCGCGGAGGGCTGTCGCGGGCACCTGTCGAAGCAGCTGATCGCGAAGTACCGGCTCGACGCGGACAGTGACCCGCAGACATACGGGATCGGCATCAAGGAGCTGTGGCAGCTGCCCGCCGGGCGCGTCACGCCGGGCAAGGTCGTACACACGATTGGCTGGCCGATGGACAACGCGACCTACGGCGGCAGCTTTCTGTATCACCTCGACAAGGACCGCGTCGCGATCGGATTCGTCGCCGGCCTCGACTACGCCGACCCGATGCTGTCGCCGTTCGAGGCGTTCCAGCAGCTCAAGCACCATCCGCAGATCAAGCCGCTGCTCGAGGGCGGCAACATCGTCTCGGCGGGCGCGCGCGCGATCGTCGAGGGCGGCTATCAGTCGCTGCCGAAGGTAGAGATGCCGGGCGCGATGCTGATCGGCGACAGCGCGGGCCTCGTCAACGTGCCGAAGATCAAGGGCACGCACCAGGCGATCCGCTCGGGCATGCTCGCCGCGGAGCACATCGTCGCGGCGGGCACGAGCTTGGGTTGGGACGCGAGACTGCGCGGCTCGGTCGTGATGAGCGAACTCAAGAAGGTGCGCAACATCCGCCCGGGCTTCGCCAAGGGCCTGTGGCCGGGCCTCATCAACGCGGGCTGGGAGACGGTCACCGCGGGGCTCTCGCCGTGGACGCTGCACAACCATGCGGACTATTCGGCGCTGCGCAAAGTTGGCGAGTACGAGTCACCCAAGCGCGACTATGTGGAACGATCGCTGCCGCCCCGCGACCGTCTCGCAGAAGTATACTTTGCAGCCACCGACCACGACGAGGACCAGCCCGTGCACCTGCACGTCGCCGACACCAACGTGTGCGTGACGAAATGCGCGGCCGAATACGACAACCCGTGCACGCGTTTCTGCCCAGCCGGCGTCTACGAAATCGTCGCCGATGCGGCCGCGACGACCGGCAAGCGGCTGCAGATCAACGCCGCGAACTGCGTGCACTGCAAGACCTGTGACATCAAGGACCCATATCAGATCATCAACTGGGTCACGCCCGAGGGCGGTTCGGGGCCGAACTACCAGAATCTGTAGATCTCGAATAATTAGATCGGAGCGACCGAGCGACGGCGCACCCAGCGGAGCAACTTGCGTGAACTTTCGATTCGGTTCCCGATCGAGAATGTATACGGAAGAGAGCGTCGCGCGGTACGCTGGGGCGCGTACGCTGGTTTCGAGCGACGCCGGAACTTACAAAGAGGAACCATGACCGACTACGGAACAGAGCTGGAACAACTCTACGACCAGCGCTTTCCCACAGCGGAACTGGCGCAGAAGCAAGCGATCTGGAAGGTTCTGTGCGAGCATTTCTTCCAGCGCTACGTCGACCCCTCGTCGACGGTTGTCGACATCGGCGCGGGCTACTGTGAGTTCATCAACAACATCCGCGCTGCGCGCAAAATCGCTGTGGACCTGAATCCGGACGTCGCCCGCTTCGCCGCAGCTGGCGTGCAAGTGATGAACGCCTCGTGCACACAGATCAGCGAACTCGCCCCCGCGAGCGTCGACGTGGTTTTCATGAGCAACTTCCTGGAGCATCTGCCGAGCAAACAACTCGTGCTCGACACTCTCCGCGAGGCCCATCGAATCCTAAGAGTTGACGGTAAAATCATAGTCCTGCAGCCAAACATCCGATTTCTTCCCGGTGAGTACTGGGATTTCTTCGACCATCACGTCCCGCTGAGCGACCGCAGCCTCGTAGAAGGCCTGCAGCTTGCCGGCTTCGAAATGGATACGGTCCACCCGCGTTTCCTGCCTTATACGACAAAAAGCCGATTGCCCAAGGCAACTTGGTTGGTGCGGATGTATCTGCGTGTTCCTCTCGCCTGGCGGTTCCTGGGCAAACAGGCTCTCGTCGTCGCCGTGAAGCGCACGCGGGACCCTGCGGCGCGCCAGCGTCCCATGCTTGCTACAGGCTAGGCACTACGAACTGGTCAGAACAACGGGACAAACTGCCGTACGTTGTGCAGGCGTCTCGTCTCTGACTACTTCGCAGAAGCCGTCCTTGGTTTCGGGTTGCGTCGCGAGCGCGCCGTGGCGCGCGGATCGATCTGCACGCCGAGCACCGCGTTGCAGTGGATGCAGCTGTAGCTCAGGCAGCGCGCCTTGCTCTCGCCTGAGATTACGCCAACCACGACGTTGACGTTGACGTGCAACACGCGTTTGCCGCATTTCGGACATTCGCCACGGTTGACCATGCCGGCTCCCTTGCACGAGCAGTTGCGGTCTTTCTATAGCGAGCGCGTAAGCAATGCAAGCGCGAGGCGCGGGTCCGGCGAACCTTGCTATTGCGCGCACTGCGAGAGCGGCAGCGTGACGACCTGGGCGACCTTGCCCGAGTCGGGCTCCTGGGCGAACGCGACGATCGTCGCATGGTCACGCAAGACATTCGCCGGCCACTTGAGTTCGGCCTCGGCGCGGGCGAGCGGCAACGGACCGGCGAACGCTCGAACGACGTGGTCGTGGTGCAGCAGCGCGCCGCGATTCTCGCCCGCACGCACCTGTGTGCTGAGGCCGTCCTCGACGAGCGCGACATAGGTCCGGTATTTGCCGAATTCGCCGGGCGTCGGCTCGCCGGCATCGATATTCACGCGCACGCCCGATGACTGGATGTCGCCCGCCGCGATGCGCAGCACCAGCGCCCCGGGCTCGGGCGGCGCCAGGTGTCCGACGCGATACCAGCCACTCCAGTTGCGTCCGTCCAGCACAACCTGCGGCGTGAACACCGAAGTGCCGCCGTCATGCCGGGACTGCTGTTGCTGGCGCGCGGTGTAGCGCGCATCGGAAAAGCGATCGGGCCAGCCGAGATCGTTCCAGTAGTCCACGTGGAATTCGAGCGGCACGACGTCGGCGCCGGTCTGCAACGTGCGCAGCCAGTTCTCGGCCGGCGGACAGCTGCTGCAGCCCTCGCTCGAATACAGCTCGACCAGATGCGGGCGGGTCGAGGTCGAGACCGCCGTGCACGCTGCATGCGAGGCGGATGCGATAGCGACGAAGAGGATCGAGAGTGTCGTCTTGGAGAAGCGATGCATATTTCCTGGCCTAGAATGCGCGTCTAACCATTCGACGCATCCACAGGGTAAAACCTTTCAGTAGCGTGCGCCTGCGGGCTAAAAAAAACCGGGCGCAAAATGCGCCCGGCTCTTGTTCGCACGATCTCGAGGCGGTCGTCAGCCTCGATCGCTTCAGGTCGATCAATCCCAATGGCCGGGCTCGCGACGCCAATGGTTGTCGTGTTGAACCCAGTTATCGTTCACCCAATGGTGTCCGTGGCGCTCGCGCATCCAGCGCCCGCCGACCCAGACGTGACGGTGCCCGGAGTAATTCCAGTAACCGGGCGCCCAGAGATAACCGGCTCGCGCCGCAGGGACGACTTCGACGCGCGCTGCCGGCGGCGCGATATCGATATCCACGTTGACGCGCGCCTCACTCACGGTCGGCACGAAGGCCGAACTCGCAGCGAGCGCGGCGCAAAGCAGGGCAGTTCTGATCGACATGGTTCTCTCCTTATCCATCCAACAGGGGGGCGCAAAGGCACGACGTTCCGTCATCGTTTGCGCTTGGGACACCTTACGGCTGCCTGTGTGAATGGCCCGCCAACTCGCCCGGAGCTCGTCAGCGCGCGTTCATGCGCCGGGCGTGGGGCGAGCATCGTCGTTCGGCTATCCTCGGCATTCCGCCATCACGATTTCCGCGAACATGCCAACGATCGCCCTCGCCACCGCGCGCGCCGCCCGCGAACTCGACGAAGACCTGCCGCCGCTGGCCGAGGCAATGGCCGCGGCGGGGCATGACTTCTCGGTCGTGGAGTGGGACGACGCGGCGGCCGACTGGTCGCGCTTCGGCCTCGTCGTCCTGCGCTCGACCTGGGATTACACCTCGCGGCTGCCCGAATTCCTCGCCTGGATCGACCGCGTGAGCAGCGCGACGCGGCTGCTCAATCCGGTCGACGTCATCCGCTGGAATACCGACAAGCACTACCTCGGCGACCTCGCGCGCGCGGGCGTCGCGAGCGTGCCGAGCCACTTCATCGAGCCCGGCGAGGATGCGGGCCATGCACTCGAACATTTTCTCGTGGCCCACGCCTCCACCGAGTTCGTCATCAAGCCCAGCGTCGGCGCGGGTTCGCGCGATGCGCAGCGCCATGGTCGCAACGAATTGGACGCTGCGCGCACGCACGCGCAGCGCCTGCTCGATGCCGGCAAAAGTGTGCTGCTGCAGCCCTACCTCGCGCGCGTAGACGAGCACGGCGAGACCGCGCTCGTCTACTTCGACGGCATCTTCAGCCACGCGATCCGCAAGGGGCCGCTGCTGCGACGCGGCGAGGGCCCGACGCGCGCGCTGTTCGCGCAGGAGCACATCACCGCGCGCGCGCCGCTGGCCGACGAGCTGCGCGTCGCCGAATCGGCGCTGGCCGCGATCCCGTACACGACGCCGCTGCTGTACGCGCGCGTGGACCTGATCCGCGACGGCGCCGACGCGCCCTGCGTGCTCGAACTCGAACTCACCGAGCCGTCGCTGTTCTTCGTCCACGGCGCAGGTTCGGTGCAACGCTTCGTCGCGGCGATCGCGGCGCGTGCGTCGGCCTGAGCTTGCGCCGCGCCTCCGCCAAAAATGCGCCGCTTCTTTACATTCTTTTACCGGCGAAGGTAAACGCCGTGGGGATCATGACGTTCTAGTGGAGTGGCAACACCACCCCCCACTGGAGAAAGACATGACCCGCTTCACCAAGCTCGCGATCGCCACCGCCCTGCCGAGCGCGCTGCTGTCGATCGTCGCCCTCGCTCAGACCGCGACTACGCCCGCCGATGCCAACGGCGGCCAGCGCGGCCATTTCGCCCATGCGCTCAAGAGGCTCGACACGGACCGCGACGGTCGCATCTCGCTCGACGAGTATCTCGCCGGCGCGACCGCCCGCTTCAAGGCCGCCGACGTCAAGAACGCCGGCAGCCTGACCGCCGCGCAACTCGCCGCCTCCCCGCGGGCGCAAAAGCACGACGAGCGCGTCGCGAACATGCTCGTGCGCCGCCTCGACGCCGCCGCAAAGGGCTACGTCACGGCAGAGGACTTCGCGGTCGCCGCGCAGAAACGCTTCGCGAGCATCGACACGCAAGGCACCGGCAAGCTGACCTTCGAGCAGTTCAGCGCCGCGCGCCCGGGCCGACTCGAACACCTCGCCTTTGCGGTGCAGCGCACGGACGGAGGGGCCGGCGCGGCCGGCACGCATACCGGGTTCCACGAGAAGTTTGCGCAGGCGGCGTTCGCGCAGCTCGACGCAAACGGCGACGGGGTCGTGACCCGCGACGAGTTCGTCGCCGCGGCCAAGGCCAGGTTCAGCGCGCTCGATGCGAGTCACACGGGCCAACTGACGGCCGCGCAGATCGCGAAGTCGCCAACGGCGCAGCAGCGCGACCTGAAGTTCGCCGACCACATCGTCAAGAAGCTCGACACGAATGGCGACGGCAGCGTCTCGCTCGACGAGTACCTCGCGGGCGCCAAGGCGCGCTTCAGTCGCCTCGACCGCGGCGGCGACGGCTACCTCGACGCAGGCGACGGCGGCGGACATCGCGGCGGCCACGGCAAGGGCGCGCAGCCGACCAGCTAAGACATCCTGCTTCATGTGTTGACCCCGCTTGGGGGCTGCCTCCTCCTGTCGCAGCCCCCTTTTTTTTGCGCGCAGCGCGCCGCCCGCGGCGCGTTCGTTCCACGGTTTGACCGGTTCGTCGGCCGATTCGCGCTTTCGTCGCAACGCCGAACACATCGTTCCTGCGCCCCGCTATCCTGCGCCTCATTCGAGATCGAGCAGGACACAACGATGGTCAGCTTCATGTTTATTGCGCGCACGGTCGTCGCCTGGACGCTGGCGGCGCTCGCGGCGACCGCGATCTGGCACGCGATCGGCTTTCCGCACATCCCGCCGCTCAACTGGTTGTTCGCGGTGTCCGTGTTCGCTTTCGCCGCGGCCAAGATCGTGCACGCGATCGCGCACCTGCGTCGCGTCGAGCTGATCACCGGCCACATCGATGCCGATTCGCTGAGCCATCGCCAGCGCCGCCAGATCGAAGTGCCTTGCGAGACGGCCGAGGCGTTCGCGATCGTCGCGGCGGCGGTGCGCGAGCTGCCCAACGTCAGCGTGGTCGAAAATGCGCAGGACAGCCTGCGCATCCGTGCGAAGACGGTGCGCAGCCTCGCCCCGAAGGCCTATGTCTACTTCGGCGTCAATTTCGCCTGGCTCATAGTGCGCAGTCATCAGGTGCTCGCGACGATCGCGCCCGGCAACGGCACGAGCAGCGTGACGCTGATCTGCGAACCCGACGGCGGCGTGTGGAGCGACTGGTTCCAGTTCGACGACGGCAGCAACCTCGAGAATGCCGAGGCGCTGACCCGCGCGATCACGCGCCGTGTCGCCGAGCGCCGGCGCAGCGAACAGGCGAGCGCGCAGCAGACCAGCACCGAGAAGGAACTCGCGGTCGCCAAGCTGAGCCTTCTGCATGCGCAAGTCGAACCGCATTTCCTCTACAACACGCTCGCGAGCGCGCAGATCCTGACCCGCACCGATCCGGCGCGTGCAGACGAAATGCTCGGCAATCTGATTTCGTACCTGCGCCACTCGCTGCCGCGCGCCGAGAACTCGTTGTCCACGCTCGGCGATGAACTCGAGCGCTCGCGCGCCTACCTCGAAATCCTGCGCGTGCGCATGGGCGATCGGCTCCAGCTGCAGATCGAAGTCGCGGACGGGCTCAAGTCGATCGCATTCCCCGCGATGATGCTGCAGACGCTCGTCGAGAACGCCATCAAGCACGGGCTCGAGCCAAAATATGGCGGCGGCACGATCTGGATCCTCGCGCGCGTCGAAGGCGCGGAGCTCAAGATCACGGTCGCCGACGACGGCCTCGGTTTCAACGTGATGTCGAGCGGCACCGGCATCGGCCTGAAGAACGTGCGCGAGCGTCTGCGCCTCGCCTACGGCGCGACCGCATCGTTCGCGATCGTCGCCAATTTCCCGAATGGCGTCGCCGCCACGGTCACGATCCCGATGCCCGCGCAGGCGTCGTCGCCCGCGACAGCGCCGCCCGCGAGCGAGGGCGGCACCCGTGGCTAAGTGCATCGTCGCCGAAGACGAGACCCTGCTGCGCGAATCGCTCGTCGCGCTGCTGCGCGAGGCCTGGCCGCAGCTCGAGATCGTCGCCGAATGCGAGGATGGCGGTTGCGCGCTAGAGGCGATCGAAGAACACCTGCCCGACGTCGCGTTCCTCGACATCCGCATGCCCGGCCTCAGCGGCCTCGAGGTTGCGAGCGCCGCGGCGGAGGTCAGCCCGGCGACGCAGATCGTCTTCGTCACCGCCTACAACCAGTATGCGATCGACGCGTTCGAGAAGGGCGCGGTCGACTACCTGCTGAAACCCATCGCACTCGACCGACTCTCCGCCACGGTTCGCCGCCTTCAGGCGCGCTTGGCGAGCGGCCAGCGCGACGCAAGCACGCTGGCCGCGTTGATCCGCCAGTTCGGCGGCGGGCTCGCGCGCGTCACCGCCGACCCGCTCGCGTGGATCACCGCGAGCAGCGGCAAGGAGACGCGCCTGATCCTCGTCGACGACGTCGCCTACTTCCGCGCCGACAACAAGTACACGGTCGTTATGACCGCGCAGGGAGAGGCGCTGTTGCGCAAGCCGATCCGCGAGCTGCTGCAACTGCTCGACCCGGCGACGTTCAAGCAGATCCACCGCTCGACGATCGTCAACGTCAAGGCGATCGCGGCGATCGTCCGCGACGACAGTGGCCGCGGCACGGTCAAGCTGCGCACGCGCCCCGAGACGCTGACCGTGAGCCCGGCGTTCATGTCGCTGTTCCGCTCGATGTAAAGCCCATTTGAAAAGGAAATCCATCATGCGTACTCCCCTCGCCTTCGCGTCGCTGCTGCTGCTCGCCGGCTGCAACTACGCGCCGAGCACCTCGATCACGACGACCACGGTCAACGGCACCGACGTGCTGCACTCGGTCGTCACCGAACCCGAGCCCGGCAACGCGAAATTCGAATGTGCGGAAAGCGCGAGCGGTCGCTGCAACTTCAGCGTGTTCACGCGCGACTGTCGCTCGGCAGGCAGCCGCGCGGACACGACGACCTGCACGACGCGCGTGCTCGACGAGTTCACACTCGCGCGCGGAGAATCGCGCGAACTCGACGGCCTGCCGTCCGGTTTCCGCCACTGCGTGAGCCAGGAACGCAAGCCATCTGCGGCGGAGTGCCTCAACTAGCCGCGTCGCCGACAGCTGCGGACGATCGCAGTCACCGGCCGGCGGCGCACGCAGCGGCGGGCAGTGATCGCTTCGCGCGGGCGCCCACCTCGTGTTTCGTTGTCCCGCCGCCCGCTTCGGTTAGAATTGCGGTCCGGACCGCGCGCGCATCGCGCGGGCTTTTTCTCAGGGACCGTGATCCATGAAGATCCTGCCATGAAGATTCTCGTCGGCTACAAGCGCGTCGTGGATTACAACGTGCGTATCCAGGTCAAGCCCGACGGTTCCGGCGTCGTCACCGAGGGCGTCAAGCTCTCCGCCAATCCGTTCGACGACATCGCGCTCGAGGAGGCACTGCGCCTGCGCGACAAGGGCGTCGCGACCGAGGTCATCGTCGTCACGATCGCGCCCGCCGATGCGCAGGCGCACCTGCGCAACGGCCTCGCGATGGGCGCGAACCGCGCGATCCACGTCGTCACCGCCGATGCGGTGCAGCCGCTGACCGCGGCGCGCGCGCTGCTCAAGCTGATCGAGAAGGAACAGCCGCAGCTCGTGATTCTGGGCAAGCAGGCGATCGACGACGACTGCAGCCAGACCGGCCAGATGCTCGCCGCGCTGTGGAACCGGCCGCAGGCGACGTTCGCCTCGAAGGTCGAGATCACGGGTGCGGTAGCGCGCGTGACGCGCGAGGTCGATGCGGGCCTCGAGACGATCGAGGTCGACCTGCCCGCGGTGATCACGACCGACCTTCGCCTCAACGAGCCGCGCTTCATCAAGCTGCCCGACATCATGAAGGCCAAGTCGAAGCCGCTCGAGACGCTGCAACTCGCGGATCTCGGCGTCGAGTCGGGCGATCACCTCAAGACCACGCTCTACGCGCCGCCGCCGAAACGCAGCAAGGGCGTGATGGTCAAGGACGCCGCGGAACTCGTCGCCGCGCTGAAAACGAAGGGGCTACTCTGATGAGCAAGGTACTGATCATCGCCGAGCACCTGCACGGCAAGCTCAACTCCAGCACCGCACGCTGCGTGACCTGCGCGCGCGACCTCAACGCAGAGAGCATCGAGATCCTCGTGCTCGCCGACGCGCCCGACGCGATCGCCGCGCAGGCAGCGAAGATCGACGGCGTCAGCAAAGTGCTGGCCGTGAGCAACCCCGCGAACGCGCATCCGCTCGCCGCGGTCTATGCGCCGCAGGTCGTCGCCGCGGCGAAGAATGGCTACACGCATGTGCTCGCGCCGTCGACGACGTTCGGCAAGGACCTCGCGCCGCGCATCGCCGCGCTGCTCGGCACGGCGCAGGTCAGCGACATCATGCACGTCGACGACGCGCACACGTTCCAGCGACCGATCTATGCGGGCAACGCGATCATCACCGTGCAGGCGCCCGTCGGCCAGACGCTCGTCGCGACCGTGCGCACCGCCTCATACGCGGCGGCGGCGGACGGCGGCGCAGCTGCGCCGATCGAGGCGCTGAGTCTCGCCGCGGAGCTGCCGACGCACACGCGCTTCGTCGAACTGGCCGAGGGCAAGAGCGATCGCCCGGACCTGCAGAGCGCCGCGCGCGTCGTCTCCGGCGGACGCGGCGTGGGCTCGGCGGAGAACTTCGCGGTGATCTTCAAGCTCGCGGACAAGCTCGGTGCAGGCGTCGGCGCCTCGCGCGCCGCGGTCGATGCGGGCTATGTGCCGAGCGACCTGCAGGTGGGCCAGACCGGCAAGATCATCTCGCCCGACCTGTATGTGGCGATCGGCATCTCCGGTGCGATCCAGCATCTGACCGGCATCAAGGATGCCGGCACGATCGTCGCGATCAACAAGGACGCCGAAGCGCCGATCTTCGAGATCGCCGACATCGGACTCGTCGGCGACCTGTTCAAGATCATCCCGGAGCTCGAACAGGCGCTGGGCTGAACAGGCGCGCCCGCGCGTTCGCAACGCGGATCCCGCAATGCACCTCACGCGCCGCGCCGAGCGCCGTCTGCCGTCTGCCGGCGTGGCCGCGCCGCCGCGTGCGTGACCGGCCGCGAAGCCTGCATGCCCGGGAGGAGCGGCTATAATCTCGCCCGGGGCAACGTATCGTCGTGAGGGATTACAGCGTGAACCACGTCCAGCCGATCTGGGAACCGAGCAAGGAACGCGTCGAACGCGCCAATCTGTCCCGTTTCATCCGTTTCGTAGGTCAGGACGCCCGCTCCCAGGTCAGCGACTATCAGAGCCTGTACGAATTTTCGGTCCGTCATCCCGAGCAATTCTGGCGCGCCGTCTGGGAATTCTGCGGCATCCGCGCGGGCGGCGATTTCGACACGGTGCTCGTCGATGGCGACAAGATGCCCGGCGCGCGCTGGTTTCCGGACGTGCGCCTCAACTTCGCGCAGAACCTGTTGCGCCACAAGGATGATCGCGTCGCGCTGATCGCGCGCAACGAGTGGGGCGACAAGCGCGAGATCAGTTACCTGCAGTTGCACGAGATCGTCGCCAAGCTCGCGCATGCGCTGCGCGAGGTCGGCGTGAAGGCCGGCGACCGCGTCGCGGGATTCCTGCCGAACATCCCCGAGGCCGTCATCGCGATGCTCGCGACGGCGTCGCTCGGCGCGGTCTGGTCGTCGTGCTCGCCCGACTTCGGCATCAACGGCGTGGTCGACCGTTTCGGTCAGATCGCGCCGAAGGTGCTGTTCACGGCCGACACCTACGGCTATGGCGGCAAGCGCTTCGACTGCCTAGCGAAGATTCGCGACGTGCTCGCGCAGATCCCAAGCGTCGAGAAACTCGTCGTAATTCCCTATGGCGGCGAGCCGCGCGACCTCGACGGCATCGCGAACGCCGTGTCGTGGCCCGACTTCCTCGGCGACGAGCCACGCGAGCTCGAATTCACGCAGACCGCGTTCGACCATCCGCTCTACATCATGTATTCGTCCGGTACGACCGGCGTGCCGAAGTGCATCGTGCATGGCGCGGGCGGCACGCTGATCCAGCACCTGAAAGAGCTCGTGCTGCACACCGACTTGAAACGCGAGGACCGCATCTTCTACTACACCACGTGTGGCTGGATGATGTGGAACTGGCTCGTGTCGAGCCTCGCGGTCGGCGCGACGGTCGTGCTCTACGACGGCTCGCCGTTCCATCCCGACGGCAACATACTCTTCGACCTCGTCGACGAGGTTGGCATCAGCGTGCTCGGCACGAGCGCGAAGTGGATCGCCTCGGTCGAGAAGGCCGGCATCAGGCCGCGCGAGACGCACAAGCTGCTGACGCTGAAGACGATCCTGTCGACCGGCTCG
>JBDTYX010000075.1:0-14636 GCA_040005435.1 Rudaea sp.
AAATAGGTCTGCAGGCCGAGCAGCTTGTAGCCCGCGCGGATCACGCGGTTCAGGCCCGGCTCGTCGAGGCCCATGTCCACGAGGAACGCGAGCTTGTCGGCGTCCTCGAGCTGCGACAGCTCCTCCTCGATCGCGGCGCACACGGGCACCACTTCGGCGCCCTCGAGCGTGGCGCGTTCGCGCACCTTGTCGAGGAACGGATTGCCGCTGAAGCCGTCCTCCTTGACGTTGGCGATGTACATCAGCGGCTTCAGCGTGAGCAGGAACAGGTCGCGGATCAGCGCCTTCTCGTCCTCGTCGAGGCCCGCGGCGCGCGCCGGCTTGCCCTCGTTGAGGACCGCGGCGACCTTCTGCAGAACCGGACGCTTTGCGAGTGCCTCCTTGTCGTTCGCCTTGGCCGATCGCTCGGCCTTGTTGAGTGCCTTGTCGACCGATTCGAGGTCGGCGAGTGCGAGCTCGATGTCGATCGTCTCGATGTCCGAGATCGGGTCGATCTTGCCTGCGACGTGCACGATGTCGGTGTTCTCGAAGCAGCGTACGACGTGCGCGATCGCATCGACCTCGCGGATGTGTGCGAGGAACTTGTTGCCGAGTCCCTCGCCCTTCGACGCGCCCGCGACGAGGCCCGCGATATCGACGAACTCGATCGAAGTCGGGATGATCTTGAGCGGCTTCGCGATCGCGGACAGCGCCTCGAGCCGCGGATCGGGCACGGGTACCACGCCGATGTTCGGATCGATCGTGCAGAACGGGAAGTTCGCCGCGGGGATGCCGGCCTTGGTAAGCGCGTTGAAAAGCGTGGATTTGCCGACGTTCGGCAGACCGACGATGCCACATTTGATGCCCATGCAAATTCCTTTGATGCCGGTCTAAATCGACCAGGCGCAAGTCGTCAGCGCTGGGCAGCGGGCGAACCTCGCGGCTCGCTGCCCAGCGCTCACGGCTCGATCTTGCCCGTGTGCAGTCTCTTCATCGCCTCGTTGAACTCTCCGGCGACCGCGAGCGGCAACACGTCGAGAGCGCCGTCCACTGCCGTCAAGATGGCTTCCTCGTCTGCGGCTCCCGCACGACCGAGCACCCAGGAAGTCACCCTGTCCTTGTGGCCCGGATGGCCGATGCCCAGCCGAATCCGGTGAAACGCCCCATGGTCGAGATGCGCGAAGATGTCACGCAGGCCGTTCTGGCCGCCGTGGCCGCCGTCGAACTTGAGCCGGGCCGCGCCCGGCGACAGGTCCAGATCGTCGTGCGCGACGAGCATCTGTTCGGGTTCGATCTTCCAGTAACGCAGCGCCGCCGCGACCGCGATGCCGCTCTTGTTCATGAATGTGGTCGGCTTGAGCAGCCATAGAGGCTGTCCGTCGATGACGATCTTCGCCGTTTCCGCGTGCAGCTTGCTGTCGATGCCGAAACGCACGCCTTCGCGCTGCGCAAGCGCGTCAGCCAGCCAGAACCCCGCGTTGTGCCGGGTCCGCAAGTGTTCGGCGCCGGGGTTGCCGAGGCCGACGATGAGACGCAATGCCGCCATGCTGAACCTGTATTCACTCCAACCGCCGCATGCAGTATCCGCGTCATCCGTGCCGTCGGCCGAAGCGCGATGTCTAAGCGGACCGGACGCCTCGTCAATCCACGACAAGGCTTCGAAAGCGTCAGTTCGCTTCGACTCGCATCCAGCGGGTGGCCCAACAGACACCCTCACCCCTTGCCCTCTCCCGGCGAGCGGGAGAGGGGGATCGATCGTTGCGCTGCGCGCAACCGCGATATTGCATTGAAACGCGGGGACTACTTCTTTTCGTCTTTCTTCGCGGCAGCAGGCGCAGCAGCCGCTCCGGCGGCTGCGGTCGCACCGGTCGCACCGACCGCTTCGACTGCAGGTGCCGCTTCGACTTCTTCGCGCATTTCCTGCGCGGTCACGATCGCGACATCGTGCTCCTTGCCCATGCGCAGCTCAGGAATCTCAACGCCGGCCGGCAGCGTGAGCTCGGACAGATGGACGATTCCGCCCACGTCGAGTTCGCCGAGGTCGATTTCGATGAACTCCGGCAGGTCCTTCGGCAGACATGAGATCTCGACGTCCGTGAGGGCGTGCGAAATGAGGATGCCGGCCTTCTTGCCTGCGGGCGACGTTTCCTGGTTGAGGAAGTGCAGCGGCACGCGAATGCGGATCGCCTTGTTCTCGTCGACGCGCTGGAAGTCGATGTGCAGCAGTTGCTGCTTGAACGGATGACGCTGCATGTCGCGCAGAAGCACTCTCTGCACGTCGCCATTCAACGACAGGTCGAGGATCGCCGAATAGAACCATTCGTTCTGCGAGGCCAGCCACACGTCGTTGTGCGCGATCTGGATGCTGACGGGGGCGAGCTCGCCGCCGTAGACGATGGCCGGAACCTTTTCCGCTTTACGCAGGCGGCGGCTCGCACCCCTCCCGTCCGTAGTGCGGCTTTCGACCTTGATTTCATGTGTAATTGCCATGGTTTTTGTTGCCTTTGACTAACCGATTGACCGCCTCGCGGCGATGATGAAACTCCCCCGCGACCAGGAGAGCTTTAGTTTCACGAGCGCCTCACCGAATCCGGATCCGCGCCCGCGTCCTGCTTCTTTCTAATCCACATACAGCGAACTTACCGACTCGCCGAAGGCGATGCGCCGGATCGTCTCGCCGAGCAGTTCCGCCACGCTTAGCTGACGGATCTTGCTGCAGTTTCGTGCCGCGTCCGACAGCGGGATCGTGTCGGTGACGACCAGCTCGTCGAGCTGCGACCCATTGAGGTTCTGGATCGCCGGCCCCGACAGCACCGGGTGCGTGCAGTACGCGACGACGCGTTTCGCGCCGTTTCTCTTCAATACTTCCGCGCCGGCGCACAGCGTGCCGGCGGTATCGACGATGTCGTCGACCAGGACGCAGGTCTTGCCCTCGACGTCACCGATGATGTTCATCACCGCGACCTCGTTGGGTCGCGGGCGACGCTTGTCGATGATCGCGAGATCGGCATCGTCGAGCCGTTTCGCGATCGCGCGAGCGCGCGCCACACCGCCCACGTCGGGGCTTACCACGATCAAATCCTCGGGCGCGTTGTAGCGCCAGATATCCGCCAGCAGCACTGGCGACGAGTAGACGTTGTCCAGCGGGATGTCGAAAAAACCCTGAATCTGGTCCGCATGCAGGTCGATCGTAAGCACGTGGTCGGTGCCCACCGCGGAAATCATCTTCGCCGCGACCTTCGCCGTGATCGGCACGCGCGACGAACGCGTCCTGCGATCCTGCCGCGCGTAACCGAAGTACGGAATCACGGCGGTCACCGATGCGGCCGACGCCCGCTTCAGCGCGTCGACCAGCACGAGCAGCTCCATGAAATGCTCCGCGGTCGGCGCCGAGGTCGGCTGGATCACGAAGACCTCCTGGCGACGCACGTTCTCGTCGATCTCGACGCGGACTTCGCCGTCGGAGAACGTCGTGACCTGCGCCTTTCCGAGCGGGACGTTCACCTCCGCGCAGACATCCTGCGCGAGCTTGCGATTGGCATTGCCCGTGAATATCTGCAAGCCGCCGCGTTCGCTCCGGTCCGCGTTGTATCCGCTGCGAAAAGCCGCTGTCGTAGCCGTATTCACGCTTTGCTCCTCTCTGCCGGGCAACGCATGCACAAATTCCAGTTCTGGCTGGGACGGTAGGACTCGAACCTACGAATGCGGGGATCAAAACCCCGTGCCTTACCAACTTGGCGACGTCCCAACGTTCGTTTATCCGGTCATCCAACCGGCGCATCCATACGACGCGTCGCGTCGTCTCGTAACGATCGCGCCATCGGCTGCGTCTCGCTTTTCGCTTCGCCGCATCCTGCGTCGAAAAACCTCTCTGCGGCGCGCGTGGTCCGGCGCTATGCGCACAAGCGCCGGTACGCCGCCGCGGCTTCCTGCAGGGGTGACGCGCTCACGCCGCGGGCCGCGAATGCGACGAATGCAACCGGGCACGAATGCACGATCGACTCCGCCGCCTCGCGAGAATCCGCTGCGACGAACGCGCAGCCGCCGCTGCCAGTGAGTCGCGCCTCGCCAAACTGGTCTAGCCAATCCAGCGCCGCTGCAACCTCGGGATAGCGCGCGCGCACCACAGGCGTGAAAACATTGCCTGCCCGGATACCCGCAAGATAGCCAGATATTGTCGCGGGCGGCGAGTTTCGTGTCAATTGCGGCGCCTGAAAGAGCGCCGCGGTCGGCACACGGACTTGGGGGTCGACGATCACGAAATGGCGTTCGGGCAGCGTCACGGGCGTCAGTAACTCGCCGATGCCCTCGGCCCAGGCGCTGTGTCCGCGCACGAACACCGGCACGTCCGCGCCGAGCTGCAGGCCGAGGCGCGCCAGCTCATCGGCTTCCAGTCGCACTTTCCACATCTCGTTGAGCGCGACGAGCACGCTCGCGGCATCCGAGCTGCCGCCGCCGAGCCCGCCGCCGATCGGCACGTGCTTGTCGACGCGGATATCGACGCCGAGCGCGCGACCGCTCGCCGCGCGCAGCAGGCGCGCGGCACGCATGCAGAGATCTTCTTCGGGGTCGACACCGGGCAGCGCGCTCGCGCGGCGGATCTCTCCGTCTTCGCGCAGCCGCAGGTGCAACGTGTCGCCCCAGTCGAGCAGCTGGAACAGAGTCTGCAGAAGGTGATAGCCGTCGGCGCGGCGGCCGACGATGTGCAGGAACAGGTTGAGCTTGGCCGGCGCGGGCCAGTCGATCCACGCGGCGCGTTTCATCGGCCGAACGACCAGTCGTAGATCGCGAGCTTGATCCGGGTCGCCCCGTGCGTTGCGAACACGCGCCGCGGCAAGGCCAGCGTGCTGCCCGCGACTTCATTCGTGCCGAACCAGTCGCGATACTCGACCCTCCAGCCGCCCTGTTCGATCAATGCCGGAAGTTCGCGGTCGTCGTACTGCGCGCGGGCCGCAGGCGCCGCCGCGCGCAATCCGAATACCCATGCGCGCAGCGACGCGAGTGGGACATCCCAGCCGACCTGGTCGCGCAAAAGGTTCTGCACGTCGGCATCGAACCGCGCCTGCGGGCCGACCCCCTCGAGCGTCGCGCCGCGCGCATCTCCGGCGAGCTTCCAGGTCTTGCCGGTGATCGGTGCGCGAACGACGAACGAGTAGGCCTCGCCGTCCTGGCGCCACTCGAGGTCTCCACTGCCCGAGTCGCGCTCGGTCGTCACGCCGATGTGCGCCTGCAGCGTCCAGTGATCGCGCGACGCGAGCGCTGCCTCGCGCGACCGCTGTGCGGCTTCGGCCACGGCGTCGGCCGCGTGGGGCCGCGTGCGCACGGGCACGCACGCGGCGAGCGCAAGCGTGAGGACCGCTGCGGCCAGCCGCGGGGCGGCAGCGCCACGCACGAAGATCACGATGCCAGACGCCGGATCGTCTCGATCAGCACCTTGTTGGCACCATCCTTCTTGCGCCCCTGATCCCAGACCTTGCGCGCCTCGTCCTTGCGCCCGCTGACCCAGAGCACTTCGCCCAGGTGCGCGGCGATTTCCGCATCGGGCTGTTTCTGATAGGCCACGCGCAATTGGGTGAGCGCGGCGTCGATATCGCCGAGCCGGTACTGCACCCAGCCGAGGCTGTCCATGATCGCGGGCTCGCCGGGCTTCAGCACGAGCGCTTTCTGGATCAATACGAGCGCCTCGGACTTCTCGCCGGTACGGTCGGCGAGCGTGTAGCCGAGCGCATTCATTGCGTCGGCGTCTTCCGGCTTGAGTTCGAGCACGCGGCGCAGGTCACGAACGGCCGCATCGATATGGTCGAGATCGTCATTGAGCAGCGCGCGCGCGTAGATCAGGCGCGTGTCGTCGGGCAGCACCTGCAGGCCGCGATCGTAGGCCGCAATCGCCTCGTCGCCGCGCTTCTGCCGATTGAGCAGTTCGGCTTCGAGCATGTAGGCCTCGCCGACTTCCCTCGCGTTGTCGCCCGAACGCGCCTGCAGTTCGTGCAGCAGGCCGATCGCATCGCTGGCTTTGCCGCCGTCGTTGAGCAGCACCGCGGTGCGCAACTGCGCGGCGAACCAGTGCTCGTCACCGCTCGGCACCAGCGCATACCACTTCAGCGCCTCGCCCTTGCGTTCGAGCAGTTCGGCGAGCTGGCCCAGTAGCTGCACGCGAGACGAAGGACGCGGAGTCGGCAATGCGATCACTTCGGAATACAGCGCCGAGATCGCAGGGACTCCCGACTTGTCGTCGATGCGGGCGAGGTACGCCGCGCGGGCCCCGTAGGTGAGTTCGTTCTGCCTGCCCTGCGCGAGCGCGCGCGCTGCGCCGAGATTGTCGCCGAGTTCGGCGAGCAGCTTTGCATAGGCGATGCGCAACAGGGTCTGGCCTTCCTTGCCCGCGCCGCGCGCGGACGTCGTCGGATCATGCTGCATGGCCTCCGCGAAGACCTGCTTGGCGCCCACGCGGTCGCCCGAGGTCAGCCGGATCTGCGCGGCCCAGGCGTAGGCCTCGGCCGTATGGAATCGCACCACGGCCTCGGAAGCGAGCGTCTGCGCGAGGTCCTTGCGCTCAAGCCGCGCGGCAAGCTGGCTTGCGAGGATCCAGCTTTGCGGTTTGTCGCCGAGCAACTCGGCATGGGCGTGCTTCGACGATTCGCCGCCTCCCGCGAGCAGACGCTGCAGCATCGCACCGGCGGCGGGCTTGTCCTCCGCGCCGCTGAACACCTGAGAGATCGCGAGCCAACCCGATCCGTCGGGGCGCTGCGCGAGCCAGAGCAGATCGGGATAGGCGACGTCTTGCTTGCCGTCGTGCAACGCGATCATCGCGCGCGCCTGGCGGATGCCGCCTTCGCCGCCACGCAACGCCTCCCAGCGCGCGAGCGTGCCGCGCGCGAGTTCCCACTGGCGCGTGGCAAGCGCGACTCGCGTGGCCTGCTCGGCGATCGCGGGGTCGTCGCTGAGCCGCGCGGCCTCGACGTAGTGATCGGCGCCCCTCTCGTCGGCACGGTCGAGTGCGATCTCCGCGGCCAGGAGCTGTGCGAGCAGCTCGCGGCCGCTCGCGTCGGGCACCACGGAGATTCGCCGCAGCGGTTCGTTTCCAGGCACGGGCCTGGGCCGCGCGCTATCCTGCACGCTCGCGCAGGCGCCGAGCATCGACACCAGCACGACAAGCGCAAACGAGAGTACGAACCTTCGCATCAACTTACCCTTTCTCTTCATCCAAGCCTGCGGCGAAACGCCGCGTCACATCGCTCGCAAACCCCTGATCGGCTTGATCTTGCCGGGGGCCGGCCGCACAATTCCACCGCTCGCTGCGCGCCTTCGTCGTAGCTTATCCGATTGTCCGGGAATGTTGTCGTAAGTCATGGCCTTGCTTGCTCTGGGACTCAACCATCTGACCGCGCCGCTCGAGCTGCGCGAGAAGGTCGCGTTCACTCCGGAATCGACGCCGCAGGCACTGCACGACCTCGCAGCGCAACCCGGCATCAACGAAGCGCTGATCCTGTCGACCTGCAACCGCACCGAACTCTACGTCGACGTCGACTTCGGCGCGGAGAGCGTGCCGCAGCGCTGGCTGCTCGAGCATCACCATTTGAGTCCGGATCAATCGACCGGGCGACGCCTCGAAGAGTTCCTCTACCTGCACGCGGATCACGCGGCGATTCGGCATCTGTTCCGCGTCGCTACGGGGCTCGACTCGATGGTGCTCGGCGAGCCGCAGATCCTCGGCCAGGTCAAGGACGCGTACCAGGTCGCGCGCTCCAAGGGCACTCTGCGCGCGCCGATGGAGCGCTTGCTGCAGCAGACGTTTGCGGTCGCCAAGCGCGTGCGCACCGACACGCGCATCGGCAGCAGTCCGGTATCGGTCGCCTATACGGCCGTGCGCATGGCCGAGCGCCTGTTCGCGGATCTGAGCGAGGCCTGCGTCCTGTTGATCGGCGCGGGCGAGACGATCGAACTCGCCGCGCGCCATCTGTGCGAGGCCAAAGTGCGTCGCCTGATCGTCGCCAATCGCACGCTCGAGAACGCGCAGGCGCTCGCGGGACGATTCGGCGCGTACGCCGTCGCACTCGCCGACCTGCCGCAACATCTGGCCGAGGCCGACATCGTCATTTCGTCGACCGCCAGCCGCGAACCCGTGCTCGACCGTCGCCAGATCGAAGAGGCACTGCGCGCGCGGCGGCGCAAGCCGATGTTCCTCGTCGACATCGCAGTGCCGCGCGACATCGCGGCGGACGTGGCGGAGCTCGAAGACGTGTTCCTCTACACGATCGACGACCTGCGCCAGGTCATCGACGACAACCTGCGTTCGCGTCAGGCAGCCGCACGCGAGGCCGAGGCGATAATCGAACTTCAGGTCGAACATTATCGAGCATGGCGCGGCGCGCTCGACCTGCGCAATCCGCTGGCGGCGTTGCGCAGTGAAGCGGAGGCCGCGCGCGACGCGACACTGGCCAAGGCGCGCGCGTTGCTCGCCGGCGGCCGCGCGCCGGAGCAGGCGCTGGAGTTCCTCGCACACACGCTGACCAACAAGCTGCTGCACGCGCCCAGCGCCAACCTGCGCGCCGCCGCGCTGCGCGGCGACACCGAACTGCTGCGCGCCGCCGAGCGGCTGTTCGTCGATGCGCAGCATGGCGCGCCAGGCACCGGCAAAGCGGACAGCAAGAACGAATGAATCCATCGATCCGGCGCAAGCTCGACGAGCTTGCCGAGCGTCACCAGGAAGTCGCCCTGCTGCTCGCCCAACCCGAAGTTCTCCACGACAATGCGCGCTTCCGTGATTTGTCGCGCGAGTTCGCACAGCTCGACCCGCTGACGGTTTCGCTGCGCGCCCACGACGTGGCGAGCAACGGCCTCGCGGCCGCGCGAGCCATGCTGCAGGATCCGCAGATCTCCGCCGACAAGGGTATGCGCGAACTCGCCGAGGGCGAGATCGCCGACTTGCAGGCCCAGCGCGATGCGCTCGATCGCGAACTCAACCTGCTGCTGCTGCCGAAGGACGCACGCGACGAGGCAAACATCTTCCTCGAGGTGCGCGCGGGCACCGGTGGCGACGAGGCTGCGATCTTCGCGGGTGACCTGTTTCGCATGTACTCGCGCTACGCCGAGCGCCAGGGCTGGAACGTCGAGGTGCTGTCTGCGAATCACGGCGAACATGGCGGCTTCCGCGAGGTCATCGCGCGCGTCGAGGGCAAGGGCGTTTTCTCCAGGCTCAAGTTCGAGTCGGGTGCGCACTGCGTGAAGCGCGTGCCGGTCACCGAGGCGCAGGGGCGCGTGCACACGTCCACCGCGACAGTCGCCGTGCTGCCCGAGATGGACGAGATCGAAGACATCCAGATCAATCCCGCCGACTTGAAGACCGACACGTTCCGCGCGTCGGGCGCGGGTGGCCAGCACGTCAACAAGACCGACTCGGCGATCCGCATCACCCACCTGCCGACCGGCATCGTCGTCGAATGCCAGGACGAGCGCAGCCAGCACAAGAATCGCGCGCGCGCGCTGTCGCTTCTCAAGGCGCGTCTGCTCGACGGCGAACGCTCGCGCCAGGCGAGCCAGCAGGCAGACGCGCGGCGCCTGCAGGTCGGCACCGGCAACCGCAGCGAACGCATCCGCACCTATCGCTACAAGGATAACCTCGTCACCGATCATCGCATCGGGCTCGACCTGTACCGGCTACCCGAGATCATGGACGGCGACCTTGATTCGCTGATCGGCCCGCTCACCCAGGAATTCCAGGCCGACCAGATGAAGTCGCTGACCGAGGGCCGCGGATGAACGCGGCCGCGCTGGGCCAGACTCTCGATGCGATCGCGACGCTGATCGAAAGCGGCGACTTCCGCGCCGCGGAGCAGCGCGCGCAGGCGGCGCTGCAATGGTTTCCGCAGGAGGCCGAGACCTGGCGCCTGCTCGCGATCGCGCAGCTCAAGAGTGGCAAGACGGATGCGGCGCTCAAGGCGCTGCAGCGCGCGCATGCCCTCGCGCCGCAATCGGTTGAGGTGCTGTGCAACCTTGCCGCGATCGAGATACAGGGCGGCGCCGTGGCCTCCGCGCTGCAGACGCTCGAACGCGCTTTTGCGCTCGCTCCCGATCATGCCGGCGTGCTCGCCAATCTCGGCCGCCTACGCCACCGCGTCGGCGACTATGCCGGCTCGGCCGTGTGCTTCGATCGTCGCATCCAGTTGCAGCCGAATGCACCCGAAGCGTGGCTCGATCTCGCCAACACGCGCGTCGCGCAGTTTCGCTGGGACGAGGCCGAAGAGTGCATCAAGCGCGCACTCGGACTCGACACGCAATCGCCAGACGGCTGGTATCTCGCGGGCTACCTGTTCGAGCGTTCGGGGCGCCTGAGCCAGGCGGCGACCGCGTACCAGACGGCGCTAAACCTGCGCCCGAGCGCGCAGGTCGCGCACAACCTCGGCCTCGTCCACGACCAACTCGACAACTGGCAGGACGCGGCGCGACTGTTCGAGCAGGCTTTGCTGATCGAGCCGACGCTCGTCGACCCGCTCGGCCATCTGACGTTCGCGAAGCGCCGGCTCTGCGACTGGAGCGGACTCGCCGCGATCTCGGCGCGGCTCGTCGCCGCGGTCGAGGCTGGCGTACCCGGCACGACGCCATTCTCGTTCCTCGCCGAGAACGCGACGCCGCAGCAGCAGCTCGCCTGCTCGCGTACGTTCGCACGCAGCCTCATCGTTCCCGTGCTTGCACGTGAGCCCATTGCCCCGATCGCCGCCGATGCGCCGCTGCGCGTCGTGTTCGTCTCGTCGGGATTCAACCAGCACGCGACCGGACTGCTGATCGTGGAACTGATCGAGCGCCTGCGTTCGACGCCGTTGCATACGATCGCGTTCGCGACGACCGCGGGCGACGGTACCGCGCTGCGCCGCAGGCTCGAATCCGCGTTCAACGAGTTCCACGACGTCGCGCGCGTGGCGCCCGGCGAGATCGCCGCGCGCATCCGCGCAGCGCGCGTCGAGATCGTGATCGACGTCGACGGCTACTGCATGGGCTCGATCCCGCAGTTGTTCGCGTTGCGACCCGCGCCGCTCCAGGTCAACTTCCTCGCCTATCCCGGAACGCTCGGAGCACCCTGGTACGACTATCTGATCGCCGACGAGATGCTGATCCCGGCCGCGCAGCGTGCTCACTACGACGAACGCATCGCGTACCTGCCGCGCTGCTACCAGCCGAGCGACACGACGCGCGCGCTGCCCGTCACCGCCGCGAGCCGCGAGCAATGGGGACTGCCCGCGAGCGGCTTCGTGTTCTGCTGCTTCAACGCGACCTGGAAGATCACGCCCGAGAGCTTCGCGTTGTGGATGCGCATCCTGCACGCGCTGCCTGGCAGCGTGCTCTGGCTGCTCGACGGTGCACCCGGCAACGGCATCGCGGGACGCCTGCGGGCTGCAGCGCAACGCGCCGGCATCGATGCAGGCCGGCTCGTCATCAGCCCGAAGGCCGAACATGCCGAGTACCTCGCCCGGCTGCGCCGCGCCGACCTGTTCCTCGATACGAATCCGTACAACGCACACACGACCGCCTCCGACGCCGTCTACGCGGGTTGCCCGGTGCTCACGCGGCCCGGGGAAACGTTCGCCTCGCGCGTCGCGGCGAGCATCAATCGACAGCTCGGACTGGACGAGCTCATCGCGCGCGACGACGATGAATACGTGAGGCTGGCGATCGAACTCGCGCAGCAACCGGATCGTCTGCGCGAACTGCGCGAGCGGATCGCCGATCCCGAACAGCGAGCGCGCCTGTTCGACATGCATGCCTACGCAGAAGACTTCGCCGCGCTGCTTTCACGCATGGCGGCGCGCCATCGTCGCGGCGAGGCGCCGCAGGACCTCACTCTTTGATGTATTGTCTTCCGCCTCTGCCATGAGGGCCCGAGATGCCTGCCGCCAAGGAATTCATCCCGCTGTCGATGTGCGTGCTGACCGTCTCGGACTCGCGCGGGGCGGATAACGACACGTCGGGCGATTACCTGTGTAGCGCGCTCGCAGACGCCGGCCATTGCCTGCATGCTCGCGCTATCGAGAGGGACGACCGCTACCGCATGCGCGCGATCATTTCGGCGTGGATCGCGACGCCAGAGGTGCACGGCATCCTCGTCACCGGCGGCACCGGGTTCACCGGCCGCGATTCGACGCCCGAGGCGATCCGTCCGCTGCTCGACAAGGAGATGCCGGGCTTCGGCGAGATGTTTCGGGTTCTGTCATTCGACGAGATCGGAACGTCCACGCTGCAATCGCGCGCATTCGCCGGGCTCGCGAATGACAAGTTCATCTTCTGCCTGCCGGGGTCGACGTCGGCCTGCCGCACCGCCTGGGAGAAACTGATCCGCACCCAGCTCGACGCGACGACCAAACCATGCAACCTCGCCGGGCTGATCCCGCGCCTCAAGGAAGCTACGTGATGAAGAAACACAAATACGAAGAGCATCTCAAGTCGATCGCGATCGAACTCGTCGAGCTGCAACGCTGGCTCATCCACAGCGGCAAGCGCGTCGTCGTCGTGCTCGAGGGGCGCGACACCGCCGGCAAGAGCGGAACGATCAAGGCGATCAGCGAATATCTCGACACGCGTCATTACCGCATCGTGGCGTTGTCGAAACCCGATGAACGCGAAAGCACGCAGTGGTACTACCAGCGCTACATCGAACACCTGCCCTCGGCGGGCGAGATCGTGCTGTTCGACCGCAGCTGGTACAACCGCGCGGGTGTCGAGAAGGTGATGGGATTCTGCAGCGACGTCGAGTACGAGCGCTTCCTCGCCGAATGCCCGGTATTCGAGAAGGGGCTGACCGACGACGGCATCCTGTTGCACAAGTACTGGCTCGCGGTCGATCAGGAGGAGCAGGAGGCGCGGTTCGCCGACCGCGCCACCGATCCGCTCAAGCGCTACAAGATCTCGCCGATCGACATCGCAGCGCGCGAGAAATACCGGGCATACGGCGATGCGCGCGACGCCATGTTCGCGCACACGGATACCGACTACGCCCCCTGGCGCGTCGTCGACTTCAACGACCAGCGCAGCGGCAGGCTCGACCTGATGCGCGACCTCCTCGATCGCCTGCCCGATCGCAAGCTCGCGGTGAAGCCGCTCAGACTGCCCAAGCTCAAGGGCAAGCTGCAGCACGAGCAGCTCCACGACGAGAGCCTGTGGGTCCAGAAGCACTTCTGATCCGACGGCCGTCCGTCGCACGCGGCGCTCGTCTGCATCGCGGCGTCAAATTTTGTTTTGCAAAAAAATTACATCTCGAGTAGAAAAGAGGCAGGAGTTGTATTCGGCGCCTCGCGCCGGACGCAAGAGGCTGAATGTGCACGGGCACGTACCCGCACGCCAGCCAGGGGAAGATCCGATCCGGCCGCCACTTCGAGGAGAGATCGACCATGTCCGCGATTCGCCATCGATACGTTCGTCGCCCACGCCCTGCCGTTCATCTCGCCCTCTGCACCGCGCTCCTCACGGCCGCGACATCGGTCTGCGCCGCCGCCGAACCCGTCGGCACCGATGAGTCGAGTGCGACCAAGACCCTCGGGGAGATCACGGTCACCGCCGAGAAACGCGCCGAGAACGTGCAGAAGGTGCCCGAATCGATCACGACGATCGACACCGAGAAGCTCGACATCATCAAGTCGGGGGGCGACGACGTGCAGTTTCTGTCTGCGCGCGTGCCGAGCCTGCTGATCGAATCGTCGTTCGGACGCACATTCCCGCGCTTTTACATCCGCGGGCTCGGCAACACGGACTTCGACCTCAACGCGTCGCAGCCGGTGTCGCTCGTCTACGACGACGTCGTGCTCGAAAACCCGATCCTCAAGGGCTTTCCGATCTTCGACATCGACCAGGTAGAGGTGCTCCGCGGACCGCAGGGCACGCTGTTCGGACGCAACACGCCGGCCGGCGTCGTCAAGCTCGATTCGAAGAAGCCGAGCGAAGAGACCGAAGGCTACGTAGACGTGAGCTACGGCAACTACGGCAACGCGAATCTCGAAGGCGCGATCGGCGGTTCGCTCGGCCACGACTGGTCGGCGCGCCTGTCGATTCTCGGCCAGCATCGCGACAACTGGGTCGACAACACGGCTCCCGGACGCAACGACAGCTTCGGCGGCTACAACGAGCGCGCCGCGCGGCTGCAGTTCGACTACCACCCGTCCGACTCGTTTAACGCGCTGTTCAACGTACACGCACTCAACCTCGACGGCTCGGCGATCCTGTTCCGCGCGAACATCATCGATCCGGGCAGCAACGGTTTCGCAGCCGGGTTCGAGCGCGACAAGATCTCGCTCGACGGCGAGAACTTCCAGCACGTGACCGAACACGGCGCGAGTGCGCGCCTCACCTGGGACTTCAGCGACATGGAGCTCGTCTCGATCACCGCGATCGAGAAGGTCAAGACGCTGAGCCATGGCGACATCGACGGCGGCTACGGCGCATCATTCGCGCCGCCTTACGGCCCGGGCTTCATCCCGTTTCCGTCGGAGACCGCCGACGGCCTGCCGTTCCACCGTCAGCTCTCGCAGGAAATCCACGTCGCGTCGAAGGACACCAGCCCGCTCGACTGGATCGTCGGCGCCTACTACTTCAACGAGAACATCACGATCGACAGCTTCGACTACAACACGCTGGGCGGCAGCGTGCTCGACGGCTTCGCGCGGCAGAAGCAG
>JBDTYX010000250.1:0-4298 GCA_040005435.1 Rudaea sp.
TGGCGGCAAGGTCGTGCGCGCCGGCGCGATCATGCACGGCAAGACGTCGCCGATCCATCACACCGGCAAGGGCGTGTTCGCGGGATTGCCGAATCCATTCATCGCGACGCGCTACCACTCGCTGATCGTCGAGAAGGCGTCGCTGCCGGACTGTCTCGAAGTGACCGCGTGGACGCAGCATGCCGACGGCAGCGTCGACGAGATCATGGGCCTGCGCCATCGCACGCTGCCGATCGAAGGCGTGCAATTCCACCCCGAGTCGATCCTGACCGAGCACGGCCACGACCAGCTGCGCAACTTCCTGCAGACCGCCGCGCTCGCCGCCTGAGCGATCGCGCCGCGCCGCGCGTCGCGCGCTCGGCAGTGCGTGACGCAGCGTGTACACTCCGCTGCCTGCGCGCGGTCGCTTTCCGGCGCGCTTGATCCGCGACGATTTCATTTTTCGGCCGACGACACGGGCTAGGGCATGACACCGCAAGAGGCGTTGCAGCGCACGATCGAGCATCGCGAGATCTTCCACGATGAGATGGTCGACCTCATGCGCCAGATCATGCGCGGCGAAGTCTCCGCGACGATGGTCGCGGCGATTCTCGTCGGCCTGCGCGTGAAGAAGGAGACGGTCGGCGAGATCACGGCCGCGGCGCAGGTGATGCGTGAGATGGCCGCGAAGGTGCCGCTGCCGTGGCACGAAACGCCCGCGGCCGATGCGAACCGCCATCTGGTCGACATCGTCGGCACCGGCGGCGACGGCTCCAATACGTTCAACATCTCGACCGCGTCGATGTTCGTCGTCGCCGCGGCGGGCGCGCGTGTCGCGAAGCACGGCAACCGCAGCGCCTCGTCGAAGTCGGGCAGCGCCGACGTGCTCGAGACGTTCGGCGCCGCGATCGACCTCGCGCCGACGCAGGTCGCGCGCTGCCTCGAGGAGACCGGCATCGGCTTCATGTACGCGCCTGTGCACCATCCCGCGATGAAGCAGGTCGCGCCGATCCGCCGCGAGATGGGCGTGCGCACGCTGTTCAACATCCTGGGTCCGCTGACCAACCCGGCCGGCGCGCCGAACATCCTCATGGGCGTGTTCCATCCCGACCTCGTCGGCATCCAGGTGCGCGTGCTGCAGCGACTCGGCGCGCGCAACGCGCTCGTCGTCTGGGGCCGCGACGGCATCGACGAGATCTCGCTCGCGGGCCCCACGCTGGTCGGCGAGCTGCGCGACGGCGCGGTGACGGAGTACGAGGTCGTGCCGGGCAAGTTCGGTCTCGCGCAGGCCGACAGTGCGGGGCTGCGCGTCGACGATCCGCTGCAATCGCGCGAACGCGTGCTCGAGGCACTCGACGACCGCGCGGGCGCCGCGCGCGACATCGTCGCGCTCAACGCGGGTGCCGCGCTGTATGCCGCGAGCGTGGCCGAGTCGATCGCGGATGGCGTCGACCGCGCGCGAGTCGCACTCGCGAGCGGCGCGGCGCGCGCCAAGCTCGACCAGTTCGTCGCGACGACCCAGCGTCTGAAGAGAGGCGCGGCATGAGCGCCGCGGGATTCGCGCAGCTGCCGGCGCCGCCGTACTACGCGGTGATCTTCTCCTCGCGCCGCACGAGCGACGGCGCCGACGAATACGACGCCATGGCCGAACACATGTTCGCGCTCGTGCAGTCGCAGCCTGGGTTCCTCGGCGCCGAATCGACGCGCGGCGCCGACGGCTTCGGCATCACGGTCGCTTATTTCGACAGCGAGGAGAACATCGCACGCTGGCGCCAGCACGCCGAACACGCGGCTGCGCGCGAGCGTGGCAAGAGCGAATGGTATGAACACGTCGAGCTGCGCATCGCGCGCGTCGAGCGTGCGTACACGCCGAGAACGCGGTTCGAGAGTCCGCAATAGCGACAGCACAACTCGCACAACACGCAAGAGATAGAGACGAAACGCAAACACAAGCGCAAAGATTATTGTCCATTCCACGAGGCGGGTGTGCCGCGGTCCTCGGCGATACGAAATGCCGCGCACATTGCGCGATGGCACGGAGCCGGCGATACGCGCAACAAACACACTCACGCTCGCCGCTGCAAATTTCTATCGGTCAGCCGGCGCCAGGTCAGAACATCCAGGGTCACAGGTCATGTCCGACATCCTCAAGACCATCCTCGCGCGCAAGGTCGGAGAAATCCGCGAGCGTAGCGCGCGCGTCCCGCTGCGCGAGCTCTCGGCGCGCGCGGACCAGGCGCCGGCGGTGCGCGGGTTCGTCGACGCGCTCGAGGCGCGGATCGCCGGCGGCGACGCGGGCGTGATCGCCGAGATCAAGAAGGCGAGTCCGAGCAAGGGCGTGATGCGCGCGGACTTCCATCCGGCCGATATCGCGCGCAGCTACGCCGTGGGTGGCGCCGCTTGCCTGTCGGTGCTGACCGACGTGGATTTCTTCCAGGGCGCCGATGCCTACCTGCAGCAGGCGCGCGCGGCCTGCGACCTGCCGGTGCTGCGCAAGGATTTCACGATCGATGCGTACCAGATCTACGAGGCGCGCGCGCTCGGCGCCGACTGCGTCCTGCTGATCGTCGCGGCGCTCGGCGACGCGGCGCTGCTCGAACTCAGCGCGCTCGCGCACGAACTCGGCATGGACGTGCTCGTCGAGGCCCACGACGGCGAGGAACTCGATCGCGCGCTAGCGACCCCCGCGCGGCTGATCGGCATCAACAACCGCAACCTGCGCACGTTCGCGACCTCGCTCGCGACGACGCTCGACCTGCGCGCGCGCGTGCCCGTCGATCGCGTGCTCGTGACCGAGAGCGGCATCGCGACGCGCGCGGACGTCGAGCGCATGCGCGCGGCCGGCGTGCACGCGTTCCTCGTCGGCGAGGCGTTCATGCGCGCCGAGGATCCGGGCGCCGCGCTGCGTCAGCTGTTCGCCTACGATTGAGCGCCGCCGCGCGCGGCACCGGCGCGGCGAACCCCGTAAGCCTAGCGCGTGCTCGTGCTCGTCCGCGTCCGCGTTTACGTCTGCACGGGCGACTCCAGACTTGCGCGCTCGATCGCTTGCATTGCTTACCGACATGATTTACGTTAGCACTTACGTAACTGCTGACGGATAATCATGTTCCTCGAGACCCAGGGCGAACTCGCGCTCGGCAGCCGCCTCAGGGCATTGAGCGAGGCGATGTACGGCGTCGCGAACGCGGTTTATGCGGCGACCGGCGTCGACCTCGACGCGCACGCGTTTCCGCTGCTGCGCTACCTGCAGGTCAAGGGCCCGGGCACGGTCACCGAGATCGCGACCGCGATCGGCCAGACCCACTCGGCCGTGAGCCAGATGGCGACGCGACTGCAGCGCGGCGGCTGGATCGCGCGCCGTGGCGATCGCTCGGACGGGCGACGCAGCGTGCTCGACCTCGCGCCGCAGGGCGAGCAGCGGCTCGCGCACCTCGGCCCGGTATGGCGAGCGATCAGCCGCGGCGCGAGAACCGCCGCGCTCGCGAGCGATGGCGGGCTGCTCGAGTCCCTCGCGGCGTTCGAGTCGAAGGTCTACAGCGGCGAGGTGCAGCGAGACATCCTCGCCCAGCACGCGCGCATCGCCGCTGCGAAGGTCGACATACGGGCATTCGAGCCGCGCTGGCGCGACCACTTCCGGCGCATCAACGGCGAGTGGCTCGAGCGCTACTGGTCGCTCGAGGAGATCGACCGTCGAGTGCTGACGCAACCCGAGAAGATCGTGATCGCGCCCGGCGGCGCGATCTTGTTCGCGCTGCTCGATGGGGAGGTGATCGGCACAGTCGCGATGCTGTGCGAGTCGCCGGGCGTCTACGAACTCACGAAGATGGGTGTCGAGACCGGCTTCCGCGGCCTCGGCGCGGGGCGCGCGCTGATCGAGGCGATGATCGCCGAGTTCCACCGACGCCGCGGCAAGGTGCTGTTCCTCGAATCGAACTCGCAGCTCGCGCCCGCGCTCAAGCTTTACGAGAGCGTCGGCTTCGTGCGGCAGCCGACGCTGCGGCCAGGCTCACACTATCAGCGCTCGGACGTCTACATGATCTACGCGAAGCCACCGGGCGGCACGGCGCGCGCCACCCGAACCGTCACGCGGCGGCGCAAGGCCTGAGGCCTCGTTGCGGGGCGGCAGAAGCGACGCCGGCGTGGCGCCGGCGCAGAGGAACGGTGAACGTGTGTCCACCGCCCAGCCGATTTCAGCGCGAGTCGAACACCACCATGTTCTTGCCCGCCACCGAGATCATGCCCTGTGCCTCGAGCTGCTTGAGCACGCGGCCGACCATTTCGCGCGAGCAGCCGACGATGCGGCTGATTTCCTGGCGCGA
>JBDTYX010000076.1:0-14578 GCA_040005435.1 Rudaea sp.
CGTCCTCGCCGAGGCCGATCGAGTCGTGCGTGTAGACGTGGATCGCGTGCGCGGGGATCAACGCCGACATGCGCACCGCGTTGCGCGCGTAGTCCGAGAACGTCAGGAACGTCGCATCGTACGGAATGAATCCGCCATACAGCGACAGGCCGTTGCTGATCGCGGTCATGCCGAACTCGCGCACGCCGTAGTGCACGTAGTTGGCATTGCCCGCGCCGCCATTGAGCGTCTTCGAGCCCTTCCAGATCGTGAGATTGGACGGCGCGAGGTCCGCCGAACCACCGATCAGCTCGGGCAACAGTGGCCCGAACGCATCGAGCGCCATCTGCGAAGCCTTGCGCGAGGCCACGTTCGGCCCTTCGGCCTGCAGCTTGCGCGCGTAGGCGTCGGCCTGTTTGTGGAAATCGTCCGGCAGCGTACGTGTGGTGCGGCGCTCGAATTCGGCCGCCAGTTCGGGATGCGCGTTTTTATACTTTGCATATTTTTCGTTCCAGGCCGCCTCGCGTTCGGCACCCTTCTGCTTCGCATCCCAGCCCGCGTAAATATCGTCGGGGATCACGAACGGTGGATATTTCCAGCCGAGATTGTCGCGCGCCGCGGCGACCTCGTCCTTGCCGAGCGCCGCGCCGTGCGCGGCCTCGGTGCCCTGCTTGTGCGGCGCGCCGAAGCCGATGATCGTCTTGGCGAGAATCAGCGTCGGCTTGTCCGTGCTCTTGTGCGCCTGCTCGATCGCCGCCTTCATCGCTGCCGGGTCGTGGCCGTCTACCGGACCGATCGCGTTCCAGCCGTAGGCCTCGAAACGCTTCGGCGTGTCGTCGGTGAACCAATCGTGCACCTCGCCGTCGATCGAGATGCCGTTGTCGTCATAGATCGCGATGAGCTTCTCGAGCTTGAGCGTGCCCGCGAGCGAGCAGGCCTCATGCGAGATGCCTTCCATGAGGCAGCCGTCGCCGACGAAGACGTAGGTATGGTTGTCGACGATCGCGAATTCTGGCTGGTTGAAACGCGCGGCCATGATCTTCTCGGCGAGCGCGAAGCCGACCGCATTCGCGAGACCTTGACCCAGCGGTCCGGTCGTCGTCTCGATAGCGGGAAACTCGCAGGCCTCGGGGTGGCCCGCGGTCTTCGAGTGCAGCTGGCGGAACTTCTTGAGCTGCTCCATCGGAAAGTCGTAGCCCGAGAGATGCAGCAGCGAATACTGCAGCATCGAGCCATGGCCGTTCGAGAGCATGAAGCGGTCGCGCCCCATCCAGCGCGGATTGGCTGGGTTGTGGACGAGGAAATCGTTCCACAGCACCTCGGCGATGTCCGCCATGCCCATCGGCATGCCCGGATGCCCGGACTTGGCGGCCTCGACGGCGTCCATCGACAGCGCGCGGATCGCGTTGGCCAGCTCTCTACGACTCGGCATGATAGGGGACTCGTGCAGTTCGGTTGTCGGCGCACCGCAGCGGCCGCCGGGCCGCGTATTGTCGCGGATAGGCCGGCGAAAAGCGATTCGGGGACCGCTGCGCGCGTCGCCACACGCCCACAGAAACAGGCGCGCCACGCAATCTGCTAGATTTGAGTCATCTCCCCGCGGAAAATCGAGCATGTCCGATACCAGGAATTCGCATCGCGTCGGGCCGATCGCGCTCATGCTGACCGGCCTTGGATCCATCATCGGCTCGGGCTGGCTGTTTGGCGCGTGGCGCGCGGCCCACCTCGCCGGACCGGATGCGATCTGGGCTTGGGTCATCGGCGCCGCGGTGATCACGACGATTGCGCTCACCTATGCTGAACTCGGCGCGATGTTTCCCGAATCGGGCGGCATGGTGCGCTACAGCCACTACTCGCATGGCTCGCTCGTCGGCTTCATCGGCGCGTGGGCGAACTGGATCGCGATCGTCTCGGTGATCCCGGTCGAGGCCGAGGCATCGGTGCAGTACATGGCGTCGTGGCCGTGGGCATGGGCGCAGGCGCTGTACGTCGGCCACGAGCTGACGCCGCCCGGACTCGCGATCGCTGCCGCCCTGGTCATCGTATATTTCCTGCTCAATTTCTGGAGCCTCAAGCTGTTCGCGCATTCGAACAGCGCTATCACGGTATTCAAGCTCGTCGTGCCCGCGTTGACCGGAATCGCGCTGATCGCGAGTGGCTTCCACAGCGAAAACTTCTCGGTCGGCATCGACGGTGGTGCGCATCACACCGATCTCGCCGCGGTCCTCACGGCTGTAGCGACCGCGGGCATCGTTTTCAGCTTCAACGGATTCCAAAGTCCTGTGAACCTGGCGGGCGAAGCGCGCAATCCGGGACGCAACATACCATTCGCGATCTTCGGCGCGATCGGGCTCGCCACGATCGTGTACGTGCTGCTGCAGGTTGCCTACCTCGGTGCGACTCCGCCCGAACTGCTCGCAAAGGCCGGCTGGAGGGGTCTCGACTTCCGCTCGCCATTCGCGGAGCTCGCGCTGCTGCTCAATCTCAATTGGCTCGCGATGCTGCTTTACGCCGACGCGTTCATCAGCCCGAGCGGCACGGGCATCACCTACACGGCGACGACGTCGCGCATGCTCGTCGGCATGCAGCGCAACGGCACGATGCCGGCGGTCTTCGGCCGGCTCAATCCGGTCTATGGTGTTCCGCGTCCCGCGATGTGGTTCAACCTCGTCGTGTCGTTCCTGTTCCTGTTCTTCTTTCGTGGCTGGGATACGCTCGCCGCGGTGATCTCGGTCGCAACGATCATCTCCTACCTGACCGGCCCGATCAGCGCAGTGACGCTGCGCCGCACGGCGCCCGACATGCATCGGCCGTTGCGCCTGCCGGGGCTGCCGATCATCGCCTGCCTCGCATTCATCTTCTCGACCGAGCTACTGTTCTGGGCGAAGTGGCCGCTGACCGGCGAGATCATCGTGCTGATGCTCGTCGCGCTGCCGGTCTACTTCTACTACCAGGCACGCGACGGCTGGCGCGACTTCGGTCGCCACCTTTCGGGCGCGATGTGGATGGTTTTCTACCTGCCGAGCATCGCGGCGCTGTCCTACCTCGGCAGCACAAAATTCGGCGGCACGGGATTGATTCCTTTCGGCTGGGATCTCGCCGCCGCCGCGCTGATCGGCATCGTGTTCTATTTCTGGGGCGCGCGCAGCGGCTGGCGGACTCCAGCCGTCGAGGCCGCGCTGCAGCGGGCCGGAGAGGCCAGCCAGGCATAGTCTCGCAACCTGCTGCTGCATGGTGATCGCGCTGTGCTCTTGCGCCGCGCCTGTCACCTCGCAACCCTCTGGATCGGCATGCGCGAATCGCTCGTCTCGCGCGCGCCGGCGAACTTCCTCCCTAGCCTTGCGTATCGGCGACTCGGTGTGAATCGCGCAGAATTTCGCCGCCGTGCGCGTTACACAGATCGAAGCCGCGATGGGTCAGCACGCGGCCATCGGCGAACCCGATGCGCAGATCGCGCACGCAGCCATCGTCGCCACGGCGCAACTGGAACGACACTGCCTCGTTGCCGTGGCGCAGCGATCGCGTCGCGAACGAGGTGCGATGGAATCGATCGCTTCCGCCGCGTGCAGTTTCGATCGATACGACGCCGCTGTCTGTCTTGTTGGCGAGATCGACTTGATAGACGGTGCCGGCGAGCGCGGACGGCGCGGAGGCGGCGAGCAAAAGAGCAATGATCGGCGTGCGCATGGTTTCTCTCCTCGAAGGTAACGTTTGATCGCGACAAGCCAGGTCCGTCAGCACCCTTCATGGGTACCGTTGCGATGGTTTCTCGCGATGCTGTATCTAGGATGCGCGGCGCAATCGATTGGTTGTCATGACCAACGACAGGGTGAGCCGAGCGAGAGTCGTCCGCGGCACGCCACGCGACTGCGCGTCGCGCAAGCTGCGCTTCTCTCAGGCCGCGGGATACAGCGGTGGAAGGACCGATGCGGAGGCCTTCGGCGCGGCGACTTCCGCAGGCGCCAGGCCGCGACGGAATGCGGCGACGAGGCGTTCGCCGATCTCGTCGCCCGCCGAGGCGGCGTACATGCCCCTGTCGAGCAAGCCGATTGCTTCGCGCTGGCCCGCGTCGGCGAGTCGCGAGGAGAGCTCGCCGAGCGAGCGCACCGCGATTCCCTGCGCACGCGCCCAGGCGAGCAACGCGCGCGAGGCGCCGCGTAGATCGTTGCGCGCGCACGCGCCGTTGAATGCCTTGCGCGCCGCCGCGGCGCCATCGCCCATGACGTAGCCATCGTCGCCCGCGTCCGCGCGAGGACGCACGCGGCGACGCCGCCAGAGCCAACCCGCGAGCAGCGTCAGCACCCACAGCGCGAAACCCGTCGCCGCGAGCGCGCGCCACAGACGCAGCTCGCCGATCGCTGCAGGCGCGCTGTGCGCGACGACTACCGCGGGCGCACCGGCGGCCGACTTCGCGGCGCCGGCGTTGTCCGCATTGGCTGCGTCGGCCGCGCTGCCGGGCGACGCGGCCAGCGGGGTGACTGTCAGCGTTATTCCGGCGACTTCACTGCTCGCCGCACGATCGTGCTCGGTGTCCCACCAGCTGATGCCAAGCTGCGGAATGTGCAGCGGGCCCGCGCGATTCGGCACGATCGCGAACTTGCGTTCGCGTTCGCCGGACACCCAGCTGCCGTCATCCTTGTTCTGCGTGGTTTCCTTGTCGGGATAGATGTCCGCGCCGTCGATCTGCGGCAGTTTCAATTCGGGCAGCTGTTCGAAACCGAGCCCCTGCCCCTTGAGATGCAGCGTCAGCGTCAGCGGCTCGCCGACGCGCGCCTGGGTCGTTGCCTCGATGCCGTCCGCGGCGAGCGTCAGCGACTGCGCAGGCAGCCAAGCTTCGCTGCCGGAACCCGCGGGCCGCGCGCGCACGTCGAAGGTCAGCGCCGGCGCCTGTGCGGCGATCGCTCGGCCGCGATTGAAGAAGCTGTTGATGTCGGCGGGATTGACCGCATGGCCCCGAAAAGTCACCGGCGCGAGCGTCAGCGAACCGCTCTTCTCCGCGCTAAGTGCGTAGTGGCGCTCGAGCACGCGATAGCGCCGCCCGTCGACGTCGGCCGCGTACGACGCGTCTTGCCCGAGCTTGCGCGCGATCAATCCGTCGCCATGCGGGTCCTCGACGACGCCGTCGGTGAGATTGAGCGCGTAGAACAGCTTCAGCGTCAGGCGCACCTGCTGTTGCACGTAGGGCGCCTTCGGATCGGCGGTCACCTCGAGGAACACGTCGTCGCCCGCCTTGCCGCTCGTCGAACTGCCAGGCTGCACGGTCAACGTCAGCGCCTGCGTCTGCGCGCCCGCAACGGTCAGTGCGGGAATCGTGAATGTGCCGACGCGCTTGGGTTCGAGGCCGACGGCCCAGATCAGTTTCGACGAGGCCTGGCCATTGATGATCGACATTGCCGTAGAGCTTTGCGTACCGAGCAGGTTGAAGTCCTGCTGCAGCACGCTGAAGTCCGGCTGCGGCGCGCTGCTGTCGTCGCTGACCTCGATGTTGAGCGTCACCGTCTCGCCGAGCTGCATGCTGCTGCGATCGAGCCACGCGCGCACTTGCGCGGCGCTCGCGCTCGCGCTTAAGGACATCGCGGCGATCGCGAACAGAGCGATGAGCCAGAGGGGGCAGACGCGCGGAATCATTGGCGTGGATTCTCCTGGTTGCCGCCCTGGCGGCGGCGTTCGTATTCGAGCTGGAACTTGCGCCGTAACAGGCCGCCCGGATCGTCGGGCACGCGCTGCAGCCATTGCTCGACGGCCTGGCTCTGTTCTGTGTGCTCGGCGCCTTCGCGCGCGCCGAGACGCACGGGCGGTTGCGGCTTGTCGGTGTCCGACTGCAGCGCCTTGTCGATGCTCTGCTCGTACTGTTGCTGCGACTTCTGATCCGCTTCCGCACCCTGCTGCGCGACTTGCGCGGGGCTCTTGTCGTCGCCGCTCGTGTCGGCACCGGCCGACTGGCTGTCCTTTCGTTGCGAATCCTGCGGCTTACCTTCCTGCTTGCCGTCGCCCTTCTGATCCTCGCCGTTCTGGTCGGACGATTTCTTCTCGCCCTTGTCGTTGCCTTGCTGGTCGCCTTTGCCATCCTTGCTCTGGTTCGAATCCTGGGCCTGGTCGTTGCCCGGCTGCTGTTGTGGGTGACCCTGGTGATCCTGAGGATCCTTTTGCTGTTGCTGTTTGGAGTCCTTCTTCTGCTTCTTCAGCGACTCCTCCACTGCCGCGCGGTTAGCCTGCGCGTCCTCCATCTGTGGCGCACGCTTGAGTGCCGCATCGTAGGCCTTGAGCGCTTCGGCGTACTTGCGCTGGCGCGCGAGCGCGTTGCCGCGGTTGTATTCCGCGTCCGCGTTCGTGTCCGCGTCGGCGCGCGTGAAGTCTTCGCTCGCACCCGCGAAGTCGCCTGCACGGTAGGCCGCCGTGCCACGCAGGTCCGGATCACGCGCGAGCGCCTGCGCCTGCTTCGCATTGCCCGCCGCGAGCTCGGCCTGCGCCTGCTGGTCTGGACGTTGCCAGAGGTCGCGCCACACGCCGGCCTCGGCCGGCGCCGATGGCAACGCGAGCGCGAGTGGCAGCAGCATGAGCCAGCCGCGACGAAAACCGAGCGCGGCAAGCGGCAGCAGGCACAGCACGAGCCACGGCCCGCGGTCGAGGAAGCGTTCGGTCTGCGCTAGCGACGCCGGAGACGTCGCTGCATCGCTCGCCTTCAAGTCGCCGAGCACGCCGTCGAGGCTGCTCGTATCGCTGCTCGCGTTTGCGTAGTGACCGCCGCCCGCGCGCGCGAGCGCGCTCAGCGCCGCCGTGTCGAGCTTCGGCAGCACGATGTTGCCGGCGTCATCCTTGAGGAAGCCGCCCTGCCCGAGCGGCACGGGCGCGCCCTCGCCGCTGCCGATGCCGAGCACCGACACGCGGATGCCGCCCGCGTGCGCGCGCGCGGCGGCGGCCTGGGCATCGGAGCTAACCGCGTCGGCGAGCACGACGATCTCACCCTCGCGCACGCCCGCCTGGCGCATCAGCTGCACGCCGAGATCGATCGCGCGCCCCGTGTCATTGCCACGCGCGGGCATCACGGAGGGATCGAGCGAATCGACGAGATTTGCGACCGTGTTCGCGTCGTCGGTCAACGGCGCGACGACGAACGCGTCGCCCGCATAGGCGATCAGCGCGGTCTGCGCGTCGCCGCTGCGCTTCAAGATGTCGGCAATGCGGAAGCGCGCACGCTCGAAGCGGCTCGGCTTGACGTCCTGCGCAAGCATGCTCTCGCCAAGCTCGAGCGCGATCACGCGCGCCGCCTTGTTCTGGTAGAGCGGCTGCGGCATGCGTTCCCACGCCGGCCCTGCGAGCGCGAGGCAGCCGAGGCAGAGCGCGGCGGCCGCGAGCCACAACGGACTGCGCGCAGACTTCTGCGCGGCCGCGGACACGAGCAGGTGCTCGAGCAGATGCGCATCGACCTCCGCACGCCATGCCTGCGCGCCCGCCCCGCGCGCGCGCAGGGAGAGGACGAGCAGCGGCAGCGCGAGCAGGCCGAGCAGCCATAGCGGCCGCAGAAAATGGAAATCCGTGACGGCGGCGAGGCTCATCGACTGGCCTCACTTGCGATGCGCGTCGTCGATGCCGTCAGGCGCGAGCGTAGCCAGGGCAACAGAAGCGCGAGTAGCGCAACGAGCGACGCGAGGGCCAGCGGCCAGTAGAACAGTTCGTCGATCGGACGGAAGCGCTGATCCTTGTCGGCCCCCGGTTCGAGCGCGTCGATATCGCGGTAGATCTGCGCGAGCTCGCCGGTGTCGCGCGCGCGGAAGAACCGCCCGCCGGTCTTCTGCGCCATCTCGGTGAGCAGGCGAGCGTCGAGGTCGGCCGACGGATTGACCACGCGGCTGCCGAAGAATCCATCGTTGACGCGCATCGCCTCGGCGCCGATGCCGATCGCGTAGATCTTGACCTTCTCGGCGACCGCGAGCTGGGTCGCCTTCTGCGGATCGAGCTCGCCCGCATCGTTGACGCCATCGGTCAAGAGGATCAGGACGCGCTGATTCTGCGGCCGCTCGCGCAGACGCTTGACCGCGAGTCCTACCGCGTCGCCGATCGCGGTCTCGCGCCCTGGCAGGCCGACGACCGATTCGGAGAGCTGCGTGAGCACCGTGTCGCGGTCGAAGGTCAACGGTGTCAACAGGTAGGCCTGGCTGCCGAACACGACGAGGCCGACGCGGTCGCCGGCCCGACGCCGGATGAAGTCGCCCGCGATCGCCTTGACCGCACCGTAGCGGCTGACCGACTGACCGCCGATCTGCATGTCGGGCGTGTCCATGCTGCCCGACGCATCGACCGCGAGCAGCAAGTCACGCCCGCTGCGCGGCACGTCGATCGCTTCGCCTATCCATTGAGGCCGAGCGGCGGCGAGCAGCAGAAGCATCCAGGTCGACCATGCGAGCGCGCGGGTCCAGCGTGATACGGGGCTCGCGCCACTCGCGAGGCCGAGTCCGTCGAGGGCGATCGGCAGTCGCAGCGCGGCGGCATCCTGCGCCTGCGCAGGCTCGAGCATACGCGCGACGAGCCACGGCAGCGGCAGCAGCTCGAAGATCCATGGCCACGCGCACTCAAACATGGCCGCGTACCTGCGCATTGAATGCGGCAAGCAGCGCCCGGCGCACGAGCGCGACGAGTGCTGCGCTGTCGTAGTCGGCCTGGCGGCGATACGGCGCGTCGACAAGCGCGCGGCCCACGCCTTGCGCGAAGTCCTCGCCCCCGGTCTGGCGATCCAGATGCTCCAGCCACGCGGCACCGGTCAGCGTCGCCGCCTGCGGCGCGTGGCGCAGCTGGCCGCGGCGCAGGAACGTCGACAGTGTCGTGGCAAGTCGCGGCGGGTCTGCGCGTGCAGCCTCGACCGCGCGATCGAATTCGGCCAGCAGGCGCCGCCGCGCCCTTCGCTCGCAAAGCTGCCGCCAAGCGGCTCGCGCTGCGAAAAAGAACAGCGCCAGCACGATCGCAGCGAGCAACCACCATCCGGGCGCCGGCGGCCACCACGAGGGAGGAGCTGCCGCGTGGATGTCGCGCAGCACGGGACCGGCCGCAGCTTCCGCGTCCATCAACCGGCCTTCCTGCGCCGCACGTCGAAGCCGAGCACGATGCGCAGCACGGCCTCGGGTTCGTCCGCGGTGTCGAGCACCGTGCAACTCAGGCCACGACGCTTGAACATGCCGGTGAACGCCTCGCGACGCTCGTCGAATGCGCGCGGCCAGCGTGCGCGCGTGTCCTTCGCGGACAGGTCGAGCAGAACCCTGCCGCTGTCGCTATGCACCGCGTAGCGCGCGGGCGCGGGCGCCCGGTGTTCGAGTGGATCGCTCAGGACGACGCCGGCGACGTCGCAGTGCTCTGCGAGCAGCGCCAGCGCGGGAGCCGCGGCGTCATCGCAGTCGAACCCGTCGCCGAGCACGATGATCTGCGTGCCGGGCCGCGCGAGCCTCTGCGCGCGCTGAAGCGCCTGGGACAAGGGCACGGCCGACGTCGCGACGCGCGTGATCGCGTCCCACTCGACGAAAGCCCTCAGGCAGCGCAGCGCACCGCGCATTCCGCCGACGGGTCTCACCTCCGCGTTGAGGCCGGGGCCGTACCCGATCGCGCCGATGCGATCGCCTGCCATCGCGGTCGCCCAGGCGATCAGCGCCGCGGTGCGCGCGGCCTGCACCGACTTGAAGCGCACGCGCGTGCCGAAGCGCATCGACGGATTGCAGTTGACGACGAGCAGCACGCTGCGCTCGCGTTCCTCCTCGAACATCTTCGTGTGCGGACGGCCGGTGCGCGCGGTGACGCGCCAGTCCATCTGGCGAATGTCGTCGCCCGGCTGGTAGCCACGCGACTCCGCGTAGTCGACGCCGCGACCGCGAAAGCGAGACACGTGCACGGCCGCGTGGCTGCCGCTGACGCGCCGCGCGAAGCGTTCGAGTCGATGCGCGCGCAGGCGCATCGATATCAGTTCGTCGAGACTGACGCTGATGCCGCGCTGCTGTGCTTTGGTGTCGATGGGCATTGCTTCGTTGCGCTGAATCGTGGACGCCTTTGTCGATCGCTTCGCGCGATGGAGGTTCTGCGTGCGGTCGCGGCTAGCGCTATGGCAACGGCACGCGATCGAGCAGCGCCGAGACGACCCGGTCGGACGTCACGCCTTCGGCCTCTGCCTCGTAGGACAGCAGCACGCGATGGCGCAACACGTCGGTCGCGACCGCATGCACGTCCTCGGGAGTGACGAAGTCGCGTCCCGACAGCCAGGCGTGTGCGCGCGCGCAGCGATCGAGCGCGATCGTGCCGCGCGGGCTCGCACCGTAGGAAATCCAGCGCGTTAGATCGTCGCCGTACGCCTTCGGCGTGCGCGTCGCGAGCACGAACTGCACGATGTATTCTTCGAGCGCGGGCGCAAGGTGCAGGTCGAGCACCTCGGCGCGCGCGGCGAATATCTGCGCCTGACTCAACACGCGCCGGGGCGCGGTGGGCGCGGCGAAGCTCGCCCGCGCTCGATCGCGCGCGAACTTGAGGATCGCGGCCTCCGATGCGCCGTCGGGATAGCCGATGCGCACGTGCATGAGGAAGCGGTCCAGCTGCGCCTCGGGAAGCGGATAGGTGCCTTCCTGCTCGATCGGGTTCTGCGTCGCCATGACGAGGAACAGCTGCGGCAACGCATAGGTCGTGCGCCCGACGGTCACCTGGCGCTCGCCCATCGCTTCTAGCAACGCCGATTGCACCTTCGCGGGCGCGCGGTTGACTTCGTCGGCGAGCAACAGGTTGTGGAAGATCGGTCCCTGCTGGAATTCGAAACTCGCCTGCTGCGGACGAAAGATCTCGGTGCCGGTGAGATCGGCAGGCAGCAGGTCTGGCGTGAACTGGATGCGGTGGAAGTCGCCTTCGAGGCGCACCGCGAGTTCCTTGATCGCGGTCGTCTTGGCGAGACCGGGCGCGCCTTCGACCAGCAGGTGTCCGTCGGCGAGCAGCGCGATCAGCAGTCGGTCGACGAGCGCGGCCTGCCCGATGATGCAGGCGGAGAGCTCCCCGCGCAGAGTTTGGAACGCGCCGCTCAACGCGGAGCTGGATGTGGGTTCGGGCATGTCCATGGTCGTGTCGGAGAAGGTGGCAAGGGGTGCGTCTGGGACAACGCCATGACGCGAGGGTTCCGATGTCCCGTCTGGCTGATTCAGCTGCCGGTAGGCCGCTGCGCGGCAAACGCCTGCAACGCATCGTCGACCGATTGTGGTCTGCCTATGAGATAGCCTTGGGCGTTGTCGCAGTCAAGTGCCGTGAGTTTGTCCAGCTCGGATTGCGTCTCGACGCCTTCGGCGACTATGTCGCAGCCCAACGCGCGCGCCATGCCGAAGATCGCGCGCACGACCGCGAGGCAGCGCGGTTCGTCGAGGCGCCGCACGAAGCCCTGATCGAGCTTGAGCGTGTCGAATGCGAGGCGATGCAGGTGACCGAGGTTCGAATAGCCGGTGCCGAAGTCGTCGAGCGCGACGCGAATCCCGGCATCGTGGCAACGCGCGATCAGTGTATTCACCTGCTCGTAGTCGAGCACCAGACTCTCGGTGATCTCGAGCTTGATCAGCGAAGCGGAAACCGCGTGCTTGCGCGCGCACGCGAGCACGAGGTCGACGAACCCGGCGTCGCGCAGCTGGCGGCCGGACACGTTCAGCGCGATAAACGGAGCAGGCGCATCCGGGAAGCGACGCAGCGCTGCGCATACGGCGTCGAGGACATATTCGCCGACCGGGACGATCAGCGAAGTCTCTTCTGCCAGCGCGATGAACTCGGCCGGCGACACCGCGCCGCGCTCGGGATGGCGCCAGCGCGTCAACGCCTCGTAGCCGGCAACGCGCTGGCTCTCGATGTTCCAGATCGGCTGCAACAGTACGTCGAGCGTCTTGAGTTCGAGCGCTTCGCGCAGCTGGCTCTCGAGGCGAATCTTGTCGTGCGCGTGCGCGGATCCGCGCGATGGCGTTGTGTCCTCGATCGATGCAGGTACTGCTCCGCCGGAGAGCGTCGCGAGCGCCGCGCGATATCTCGCGAGCTGACTGAACAGCAACGCACGCACGATCGGATCGGCAACTTCGAGGCGCTCGGCGAATTGCTTGCTGTCGACCGGCGTCAGGACGCAATCGGTCAGCGCGACGGCGGTGGCGGTACGCGGCGCGTCATCGAGCACCGCCATCTCGCCGAGCAGCGCGCCGGGCCCGAGATCACCGAGTACGACGTCGCCTCCGTCGTGTCGTGCGGTGACGCGCAACGTTCCCTGTTCGATCAGGAACGCGGTTGTCGGCGGGTCGCCTGCGCGGAACAGGGTGTCGCCGGCTGCGAGTTTTAATCGGTAAGCCGATGTAGTCATAGGCGCATCCCCATAGCGCGCACACAATTGCTAACGCAAGTAACTAAAAAAGAAGGGTCGCATTTTCGCGACCCTTCTCGGTTCGTGTTGCGAACTATCTATTCTGCGATCGTCATGGATTGAAGGTTGCTGTGCAACTGATCGAAGTCGCCACTAGAACCGTCGTGTTGGCTGAACCGCTGCACGGGAGAGACCATCCGGCGAAATTCCCCGATGCCGAAAGCGTCACCAGAGAGTTGGCCACCACCGTAAATGCGCATGTATTGCTCAACCCCGCACTCGCTGAACAGCTGGTAGGCTGACTCGGCGGTGAAAATCCTCCGGTCGAGATACCCACACTGACACTAGCACCGGCGGCCGAAGATGTTGCGTCAACCTTGATCGTAAGCGTGGTTCCAGACCCACCCGAGCCGGTGCATTTGGAATTGGTCGGATCAAGGAGGCACTTGTCGATGCCCTTCAGGTTGACGATAGCCGTGGGGGATCCAGTCGAAGTCGTGAATGTGCAGCTACCGGTCTTCGGCGTGCCGTAGTCATCGAGATTTGCGGTAATCGAAGCCGTCGTCGAGCCGTCGGAGCCCGTGGTCCCCACATTGTTAATGCCGATCGATCCATCGCCGGTGCATGTGCCGGTCAATTGCACGCCTGGCACGGGAGATCCGTTGCTGTTGAGCAAACGCAGCGTCACGTTGCAACCCGATCCGCCGCACGCCGACGGGTTGGCTAGCAGAATCAGACCTCCGCTTGCGGTGATATTCGCGGTCGCAGTCGCGGACCCGGCACTGAAGGTCAGGCTCGGTCCACCGGTTGACCCACCGCCCGTGCTTGAAGCCACGCCGGTCGTTGCAACCGTCACCACGAGGCATCCCGAACCATCTGTGGCGCGCGACGTCGTGCCGCCGCCGCTTACGCCATCAACCGTGCCAGAGCCCACGCCGAGATTCGCAAAACTGAACGAGAACGCGGCGCCCGGCAGCGGGCTGCCGAGCGCGTCATAGAAGCAGACTGTCACGGGTAAGGTGATGTTGCCGGGAATGGGGCTCGGGCTGATCACGATCTTACCCGGCGCAACGCCCGGATAGCCGAAGAATGCGGCATCGGTAACCGTCGTCGAGGTGCCGAAACCCGGACTCCCCGATGCGGTATCGGTGCCGTTGCCCTGCGCGAATACCGCTGCGATACGGCCCAGTGCCGAGACCGGGTAGTTCAGCTTGGTCGAAGCCGTGCCGTTTACGTCGGTCGCCGCGGGCGAAGTAATGTTGCCTACGGTAGCGCGTCCCACGACCCACGGAAGCACCGGACCGTTGTCGACCCTGGCCCCCGTTGTGTCGTTGTAGTTGAACGGTGCGCCGACAGTCAGCGAGGTCTGGCTGTTGACCGCAGAGATCTTGACGGCACTCTCTAGATCGTCATTGCCCGCGGGCGCGCCTTCGGTCAGCTTGCCGATCACGATGAGCGTGTCGCCTGGACCTGCGCCTCCGGTGATGAAGTTGCCGTCGATCGCACTGAATCCCGTGCCGCCTTCGACCGGATCGCCCCTGGTGCCGGACATGTCGAAGAAGAAATTCGTCTGCGGCGAATCTATCGAACCGAAGCGGATGATCGTGCCTGCAGGTGGCGGATTGCCCTGGCGATCGGTTGCGTGCACGCTTACCGTAAAGCTGTAGGTCGCGTTCGGATCGGGCGGAATAGTGCCGCCGGTCTGGGTTGCGAGAGTGACTAGGCTCGACACCCGATTGATCGCGATCGAAGGCGCGAGACTGCCCGGCGAAGTCAGCGTGAGGCTGTACAGCTTGCCGTCAGAGACAACGACCGTCGCAGTGGCGCTGATTGGATCCTGGATCTGGTTGTCGACGTTGTTGTCGCCGCGGTCGGCGGTTGCCTTGATTTGCACGGGACCCTGTTGCGTTCCGGCCTGGAAGCTGACGCTCGCGATGCCGTTGTGCGTCGTCGCGGAAACCGTGCTGCCGCTCTGCGTGCCGGAAATGAGCTTGGCATCGGATCCCGCAGGTCCGACGATCTGGAACTGCACATTGTTGACGGTCGTGTCAGCGATGAGGGCGCCGTTGCCATCCGTGACTGTCGCGTTGACAATTTTGCTCTGAGGTCCGTTGCCGCCGTTGATGTAGACGCCGCCTGCTGCCTGGGAAATCGTGATACCACCAGGTACCGAGTTGCTTGCGGCACCCGCCACCGTGAAAGTCAGCTGCGCGCTGATCGTCTGGCCGTTGTCGGGATCAGTGGCCGTTACCGTGAGCA
>JBDTYX010000251.1:0-4277 GCA_040005435.1 Rudaea sp.
GCGCTGATGCGCGCGATCGAGCTCAACGGCGCGGCGATCGAGATGAACAAGACCGCTTTCAACTGGGGACGCATGGGCGCGGTCGATATCGGCAAGGTCAAGGACGCTGCGCGCGGCGGATCGGGCATCGCGATCAGGACGATCGCCGCGGGCCCACTCGAAGACGCGCGGCTGAGCGGAACGCTCGACGACGCGATCGCGCGTCGCGTCGCGTTCCTCGGCGCCTACCAGGACGCGCCCTACGCCGCGAGGTACGAGGCGCTCGTCGCGAAGGTGCGCGCCGCCGAGCAGCTCAAGGTGCCGGGCTCGACCGCGTTGGTCGAAGCCGTTTCGCGCTATGCGTTCAAGCTGATGGCGTACAAGGACGAGTACGAGGTCGCAAGGCTTTACACGAGCGGCGAATTCGAAAAGCAGATCCGCGACACGTTCGACGGCGACTACAAGATCCACTTCAACCTCGCGCCGCCGACGTTCGCAAAGAAAGACGCGGACGGACATCTCGTCAAGCGCGAATTCGGGCCGTGGACGCTGCGCGCGTTCAGGCTGCTCGCGAAGTTGAAGGGCCTGCGCGGCGGCACGTTCGATCCGTTCGGCCGCACCGTTGAACGCAGGATGGAGCGCCAGCTCGTCGCCGACTATTTCGCGCACATCGACACGCTGCTCGCGCAGCTCACGCGCGACAATCTCGCGCTCGCGGTCGAGATCGCGTCGATTCCCGAGCAGATCCGCGGCTACGGCCACATCAAGGAAGCGAACATGGCCAAGGCGGCCACGCTGCGCGAGACGCTGCTCGCCGCGTGGCGCGATCCGCAGCCGGCCAAGGCCGTCGCCTAGGCGTCGAGCCGGGCGCCGCCGACGCCGGCGCGGCACGCTGGCTGCCGCACCTGGGTGCAACGCTGCGCGCACGGCATCGCGGGCCGGCGGCGGTCACACCCTCACGCAGTGCCGCGATTCTTGCCTTGGTACGGCGCGTAGATCGCGCGCAGCCGGCGCATGTCGGCGTCGAGGTCGTCGCTGGGCACGAACAGCGGCAACACGCCGATCGTCTTATCGGGGTAGCTGAAATAGCACGGCAGGATCGGCACGCGCGCGGCGCGCGCGATGTGCCAGAAGCCGCTCCGCCATTTCGTCACCTGCTTGCGCGTGCCCTCGGGAGCGACGCCGAACCAGAAGCGCTCGCGCTGCGCGAACTCGGCGGACATCTGCGCGACGACGTCGTGTTTGCGGTGCCGATCTATCGGGATGCCGCCGACCCCACGCAAGAGCACGCCGAGCGGCCAGAAGAACGCCTCGCGCTTGCCGATGAAATGCAGGTCGAGGCGCAGCGCGACCTTGGCGAGGATGCCCCAGACCGCGTCCCAGTTCGACGAATGCGGCGCGGCGATCAGCACGAGCTTGGCGAGGTCAGGAAACTCGCCGACGACGCGCCAGCCGCAGCGGCGGAATATCCAGCGGCAGAGTCTCGCGGGTGCCGTCGACGGAAACTGCGGGACGGCCGCGGGCAGCAGCGTGGACAGCAGGTCGCTCAATCCTCGCTCCAATTCCGCGTCGAACGCTGCTTCTTGTGCGAGCTGCGCACGCGCTTGGCATCGAGGCGGCGCTCCTTCGCGGCGCGCGTCGGCTTCGTCGCGACGCGCTTCTTCGGCACGTGCAATGCAGCGCGCAGGATCTCCACGAGGCGATCGCGCGCATCTTCTCGATTCTTGCCCTGGTCGCGGAAGCGGTTGGCCTGGATCACGAGGACGCCGTCGGAAGTCAGGCGCCGGTCGCGGCGCGCGAGCACGCGCGTGCGCAGCGCCTCGGACAGGCTGGTCGATCGCGCGACGTCGAAGCGCAGCTCGACGGCAGACGCCACCTTGTTGACGTTCTGCCCGCCGGGTCCCGAGGCGCGCACGAAGCTTTCCTCAAGCTCGCTGTCGGCAATCTTGAGCGATGGGGTAATTTCGAGCATGCCGCCTCAGCGATCGCCGTCGGCGCACGGTCGAACAGCCGTCGCGCATCGCGCATCGCGCCGCGACCCGTGCGGCGTCGCGCCGCGCAAGCCCGCGCAGTGGCGGGGCATTGCGTCGCCGGTTATCGCGGCGCCGTCCTCAATCACGGAAATTCTCGTATTGCAGCGGCATCTTGAACTCGGCCGCGCGCAGCAGCGCGATCGCGCCCTGCAGATCGTCGCGCTTCTTGCCGGTGACGCGCAGCTTGTCGCCCTGGATCTGCACCTCGACCTTGATCTTGGCGTCCTTGATGCGCTTGATGATGTCCTTCGCCAGCGGCTGTTCGATTCCCTGCTTGAGCGTCACCTTCTGCTTCGCACTCGCGAGATTCGTCTCGGGATCGGCGATCTCCGCGCAGCGGATATCGATCTGCCGGCTCGCGAGGCGTTGCTTCAGGATGTCCAGCATCTGCTTGAGCTGAAACTCTGCCTGCGCCTTGAGCGTGACGACGGTTTCCTCGCTGCGCTCGTATTCCGCGCCGCTGCCCTTGAAGTCGAAGCGACTGGTCAGCTCTCGATTGGCTTGATCGATCGCATTGGTGAGCTCGTGCAGGTCGAGCTTGGAAACGATGTCGAATGATGGCATGCGGTTCTCCCGGTGGCATTCTAACAGTGCGCCCGGCCGTCGAATCGCATGGGCCGGATATCGCCTTGCGCGTACGCGTCGCTAGTGGGACGCCGACGCTGCGTCGATCGCGTCCGTCCAACCGAGGCGCCGCAACGCGCCCAGCCATGGCGCGTCGAGCGGCGCCGTGAGACGCAGCGCGGCGCCGCTGCGTGGATGGAGAAACTCGAGGCGCCACGCGTGCAGCAGCATGCGCTGCGTCGAGAAGTGCATGCGCCACAGTCGATTGTGGTCACCGCGCCCATGGCTCGTGTCGCCGACGACATGGTGCGAGACGTGATGGAAGTGCTTGCGGATCTGGCGATAGCGCCCGGTTTCGGGCATCGCCTCGACGAGCGCGTAGCGTTGTTCGGGATACTTGCCGAGCGCGATCGCGACGGTCGCGGTGGCGAGCGTGCGCCAGCGCGTGAGCGCAGGCTTGCGTGGGCCGCGTTCGCGCACGTCGGGCAGCGCGTAGTCGATCACGCCCTCAGCGTCCGGCCAGCCACGCACGACCGCGAGGTAGCGCTTGGTCACTTCACGGGCCATGAACAGGCGACCCACGTCGCCCGCGATCTCGCGCGACTTCGCGAGCAACACGACGCCCGACGTCGCGCGATCGAGACGGTGTGCGAGATACAGCGGGACGCCGGCCTGCCTCTGCAGTCGATCGAGCAGGAAGTCCTTCTCGTCGTTCGCGATCTTGCTGCGATGGACGAGCAGGCCCGCGGGCTTGTTCACCGCGAGCAGGTCGTCGTCCTCGTAGACGATCTCGACCATCGCGGGCCGCGCCGCCCCGACCTCAGCCGAGGAGGCCTCGAGCGCGTCGCTTACGCGCGGTGCCGTCAACGCGCACGGCGCCAGGCAATCAAAAACGCGATCGCGCTGACCGCGAGCGCGAGCCAGGTCGACACCGGAACCTGCAGCCAGTGCGTGCCACGCATGTCGAACGCGTAGAGCAACGCGGCGCAGAGGAGCGCCGCCGCGCCGAGCGGAAGCACCGCGAGCTGGCGGCGTTGCAAACGCGCGAGATGTTCGCGCTGCGCGAGTTCGGCCGCGTGCGCAGCGGATTGAAACTCGCCCGCGGCAGCGCGTTTCAGCGTCGCATGGATCAGCTCGGGCAATTCGGGCGCGGCGGCGGTCCATTCGGGCAGGCGCTTGCGGATCTGGCGCAGCGCGTTGCGCACGCCGTAGCGTTTGCGCAGGATCTCCGCGAGCACGGGCCGGGCGACCGCCCAGATGTCGATCTGCGGATAGAGCAGGCGACCCACGCCCTCGATGTTGAGCAGCGTCTTCTGCAGCAGGATTAGCTGCGGCTGCAGCGTCAACTGGTAGCGACGCGCGACGGAGAAGAGCTTCGCGACGACCTCGCCGAGAGAGATCTCCGACAGCGGTCGCGTGAAGTACGGCTCGCACACGGTGCGCACCGCAGCCTCGAGCTCGTCGAGGCGCGTCGTCGCCGGAATCCAGCCGGCAGCGAGGTGCAACTCGGCGATGCGCCGGTAGTCGCGGTCGAACAGCGCCATGAAATTCTCGGCCAGCCAGAACTGGTCGCGATCCTGCAGCGAGCCGACGATGCCGAAGTCGAGCGCGATGATGCGCGGGTCGGTCTTGCGCTCGGGATCGACCCAGATGTTGCCGGGGTGCGCGTCGGCGTGGAAGAAGTTGTCGCGGAACACCTGC
>JBDTYX010000252.1:0-4261 GCA_040005435.1 Rudaea sp.
ATCGCATGCTGATGGAGGGCGATCCGCTCTGCCTCGTCGAGGGCATGACGATCGCAGGCGTCGCGGTCGGCGCGACCCAGGGCTACATCTATCTGCGCAGCGAGTATCCGCATGCGCTGCGCGCGCTCACGACCGCGATCGCGGCCGCGTATGCCGCGGGCTGGCTCGGCGCGGACGTGAACGGCAGCGGCAGGCGTTTCGATCTCGAGGTACGGCTCGGCGCGGGCGCCTACATCTGCGGCGAAGAGACCGCGCTGCTCGACAGCCTCGAGGGCAAGCGTGGCCAGGTGCGCGTCAAGCCGCCGCTACCCGCGTTCAAGGGCCTGTTCGGCAAGCCTACCGTGATCAACAACGTCATCACGCTCGCCTCGGTGCCGGTGATTCTCGATCGTGGCGCGGCGTTCTACCGCGACTTCGGCGTCGGGCGCTCACGCGGCACCTTGCCGATTCAGCTCGCGGGGAACCTCAAGCGCACCGGGCTGGTCGAAAAGGCATTCGGGCTGACGCTGCGCGAATTGCTCTACGACTTCGGCGGCGGTTCGCTGAGCGGTCGGCCGATTCGCGCGGTGCAGGTCGGCGGCCCTCTCGGCGCCTACCTGCCGGAATCGAAATTCGACACCGTGCTCGACTACGAGGCGTTTGCCGCGGTCGGCGCGATGGTCGGCCATGGCGGCATCGTCGCGTTCGACGACAGCGTGGACATGCTCGAGCAGGCGCGTTACGCGATGGAATTCTGCGCGATCGAGTCGTGCGGCAAGTGCACGCCGTGCCGCATCGGATCCACGCGCGGCGTAGAAGTGCTCGATCGGATCCGCGCGAACATCGAGCGCGACAAGAACCTGGCGCTGCTGGACGACCTCTGCAACACCATGCGCTTTGGCTCGCTCTGCGCGATGGGCGGGTTGACCCCCGATCCCGTGCTCAGCGCGCTCAGATATTTCCCTGAAGACTTCGAGATGAGGCAGTAACCATGTTATCCATCGTCGAACTCGATTTCGGTACGCCCAAATCCCGTGCTACACAGCAGATCGCGTTGACGATCGACGGCCGCGAGGTGCACGTGCCCGCAGGCACGTCGGTCATGCGCGCTGCGGCCGAGGCGGGCATCAGCATCCCCAAACTTTGCGCGACCGAACTGCTCGAGGCGTTCGGCTCGTGCCGCCTGTGCCTCGTGCAGGTCGAGGGTATGAAGGGATATCCGGCCTCATGCACCACGCCGGTCGCGGCAGGCATGAAGGTCACGACGCAGAATCCGAAGCTCGCCGACATCCGTCGCGGCGTGATGGAGCTGTACATCTCCGACCATCCGCTCGACTGCCTCACCTGTCCCGCGAACGGCCACTGCGAGCTGCAGGACATGGCGGGCGACGTCGGCCTGCGCGACGTTCGCTACGGCTACGAGGGCGAGAACCACGTTTACCCCACCGTCGCACTGGGCGCCGGACGCGTCGCCAATCCGCTGTTCGCGACGAAGGACGAGTCCAATCCGTATTTCACGTTCGATCCGTCGAAGTGCATCGTCTGCTCGCGCTGCGTGCGCGCCTGTGACGAGCAGCAGGGCACGCTCGCGCTGACGATCGCAGGCCGCGGCTTCTCATCGACGGTGGCAGCGAGCCAGGCCGAGAATTTCATGGACTCCGAATGCGTCTCTTGCGGCGCCTGCGTACAGGCCTGCCCGACCGCGACGCTGACCGAGAAATCGCTGATCGCCAAGGGCCAGGCCGAGCACAGCGTCGTGACGACCTGCGCCTACTGCGGCGTCGGCTGTTCGTTCCGCGCCGAGATGAAGGGCGAGGAGATCGTGCGCATGGTGCCGAACAAGGACGGCCAGGCCAATCACGGACATTCGTGCGTGAAGGGCCGCTTCGCGATCGGCTATGCGACGCACCGGGATCGCATCCTCAAACCGATGATCCGCGCCAAGACCAGCGATCCGTGGCGCGAGGTGTCCTGGGACGAGGCGATCGCGCACAGCGCGAGCGAGTTCAAGCGCATCCAGGCACAGTACGGCCGCGATTCGATCGGTGGCATCACCTCGTCGCGCTGCACGAACGAAGAGACCTACCTCGTGCAGAAACTCGTGCGCGCGGGATTCCGCAACAACAACGTCGACACATGCGCGCGCGTCTGCCATTCGCCGACCGGCTACGGACTCAAGAGCACGCTCGGCGAGTCCGCCGGTACGCAGAATTTCGATTCGGTCATGGCGACCGACGTGATCTTCGTGATCGGCGCGAACCCGACCGACGCGCATCCGGTGTTCGCCTCGCAGATGAAGCGCCGCCTGCGCGGCGAACAAGACGGCAGACCGCCCGCGCGGCTGATCGTTGCCGATCCGCGCCGCATAGATCTCGTGCGCACGCCGCACATCCGCGCCGATTTCCACCTGCCGCTGCGGCCCGGCACGAACGTCGCACTCGTCACATCGATGGCGCACGTGATCGCGACGGAAGGACTGATCCGAGAGGACTTCGTACGCGAACGCTGCGAGCCCGAAGCGTTCGCGAAGTGGCGCGCGTTCGTAGCGGAGGCACGCCACTCGCCGGAGGCAATGGAAGAGGTCACCGGCGTGCCCGCGAGCGACGTGCGCGCGGCAGCGCGCCTGTATGCGACCGGCGGCAACGGCGCGATCTACTACGGTCTCGGTGTGACCGAACACTCGCAGGGGTCGACGGCGGTCATGGGCATCGCGAACCTCGCGATGGCGACAGGCAACATCGGCCGCGAGGGCGTCGGCGTCAATCCGCTGCGCGGCCAGAACAACGTGCAGGGCTCATGCGACATGGGTTCGTTCCCGCACGAATTCCCGGGCTACCGCCACGTATCCGAGGATGACACGCGCGAGCTGTTCGAGGAGAGCTGGGGCGTGCCGCTGCAGTCCGAGCCGGGCCTGCGCATCCCGAACATGTTCGAAGCCGCGCTCGATGGCGAGTTCAAGGGCCTCTACATCGAGGGAGAGGATATCGGCCAGAGCGATCCGAACACGCAGCACGTGACCGCCTCGCTCGGCGCGATGGAGTGCATCGTCGTGCAGGACCTGTTCCTCAACGAGACCGCCAAGTTCGCGCACGTGTTCCTGCCGGGCTCGACGTTCCTCGAAAAAGACGGCACCTTCACGAATGCCGAACGCCGCATCTCGCGCGTGCGCAAGGTGATGGAGCCCAAGAATGGCTTCGCCGACTGGGAGATCACCCAGTTGCTGTCGAACGCGATGGGCTATCCGATGGACTACGCGCATCCGTCCGAGATCATGGATGAGATCGCGCGCCTGACGCCCACGTTCCAAGGCGTCAGCTTCGCGCGGATCGACGAACTCGGCAGCATTCAGTGGCCGTGCAACGAGCAACACCCGGACGGTACGCCGACGATGCACGTCGGCGAATTCGTGCGCGGCAAGGGCAAGTTCATGCTGACCGAGTACGTGCCGACGAGCGAAAGGGTCAACATGAAGTTCCCGCTGATCCTGACCACCGGACGCATCCTCTCGCAATACAACGTCGGAGCGCAGACGCGGCGCACCGAGAACAACCGCTGGCATGCCGAAGACGTGCTCGAGCTGCACGCGCAGGACGCCGAGGATCGTGGCGTCGTCGACGGCGACTGGGTCGGCATCGCGAGCCGCGCCGGCGAGACCGTGTTGCGCGCCGCCGTGAGCGAACGCATGCAGCCGGGCGTCGTCTACACGACTTTCCATTTCCCGTTCTCGGGCGCGAACGTGATCACGACCGAGAACTCCGACTGGGCGACGAACTGCCCCGAGTACAAGGTCACCGCGGTGCAGGTAACGCGCGTGCGCCAGCCCTCGGAGTGGCAGAAGCGCTATCGCGCGTTCAGTGAACGCCAGCAGGAACTGCTCGACGATGCGCTCTTCGCAGGGTAGCGGGACGGATGTGGCGCCGCCGCCACGCGGCGCCGTCGGCCGCATGGTCGATCGCCATCGCGCGGGCAGCGTCGTGCGCGTGCGCGACGCGATCGCGGAGGAGATTCCGGTCGCGTTCGTCTACAACGACCGTCCGCACGCGGTGATGATGGCGACGCCGCAGGATCTCGAGGATTTCGCGCTCGGCTTCTCGCTGAGCGAGGCGATCATCGGCGACGCGACGCAGTTCGAGGACGTACGCGTCGTCGAGGCGCTGGCAGGTTACGAGTTGTGCGTGACGATCCCGGTCGCGAACGGCGCGCTGCTCGAGGACCGCGTGCGCGAGCTGACCGGACGCACCGGCTGCGGCCTGTGCGGCGCGCAGACGCTCGACGCGGCGGT
>JBDTYX010000253.1:0-4241 GCA_040005435.1 Rudaea sp.
CTCCGGTGCGGGCCACGTGGTCGTGCGCCATCAGTATCGCAAGTGCGTCGTCGATGCCGGGATCGGTGTCGATCAGCAATGCAATATTTTCCATACAACTACCTCTTCATTGAACCCGTTTGTCGACACGAGCGACGACGATACTCCTGGCTCGAACCCAGGGAATTGCGGTTTCCGGCGTGCGCACCTCGGCCTCGCCAAAGCCCGCGCGCAGCAGCCGCGCGAGGATATCGCGGCCATAATCGCGATAGGCGAGGATTCCCGCGTGTTTGCGCGATGGGTCGACATGATACGTGGGTGCCTCGAGATGCATGATCTCACCATTGCCGAGTCGCGCACGCTCGAGCGTCGCCGCCCGGTCATGCAGAGGCACCGTGAATATCATCACGCCTCCCGGCCGGAGGATGCGGCGCAATTCGGCGAACGCCAAGCCGTCGTCCGGTACATGTTCCATGACTTCTGTATGCGTGACGAGATCGAATTCGGCATCCGCATAGCTTAGCCGTTGCACGTCTTCGCAGCGCACGCCGTCGATCATCGTGCACGACGCGCTGCCTTCGAAATACTCAGAGAGCGCAACGCTGCGTGCGCGGCGGCGCAGGTAATTGGCCACCGGCCCGCGGGCCGAAAGTTCGCATGCGTCGACAGTGCGCAAGTCGGGAGCGAGATCGCGCAGCACCTGGCCGAGGGCGAGGTGCACGCCGCTTGCCGCGCAGCGGACGCAACGTATGCCCAGCTCGTCGTCGAGCAGCCGCAATATCGCGCTCGGACCGCAGAATGGGCAGCGATGCAGTCGAATCCTGACCTCGCGCGGGCGCGCGACCGCGAACGCGTACCGCAAGCGGCGCAGCGTCATGCGCCCGCGAACCGCGCCGCCTGGCCGACCCAGCGTGCGATCAGGCGCTCGACGAGTGCGGGGTGCGTGCGCTGCAACGATTCGCCGGCCGCCTGCACCGCGGGGAGCAGATGCGCGTCACGCGCGAGGTCGGCGATGCGCAGGCTCATCTGCCCGGTCTGGCGCGTGCCGAGCACCTCGCCGGGACCGCGCAGTTCGAGGTCCTTCTCGGCGATGCGGAAGCCGTCGTTGGTCTCGCGCAGGACGTCCAGCCGTTGTCGCGCCATGCCGGAGAGCGGCGGCTGATAGAGCAGCACGCAGCTCGACTTCACGCTGCCGCGGCCGACGCGGCCGCGCAGCTGATGCAGCTGCGCGAGTCCGAGACGCTCGGCGTTCTCGATCACCATGAGGCTCGCATTCGGCACGTCGACGCCGACCTCGATTACCGTCGTCGCGACGAGCAGCGCGATCTCGCCGCGCTTGAACGCCTCCATCACCTCCTGCTTCTGCGCAGGCTTGAGACGGCCGTGCACGAGGCCGATGCGCATACCCGGCAGAGCCGTCGTCAACTCGGCGAACGCGACCTCGGCGGCCTGCGCCTGCAGCACGTCGGTCTCTTCGATCAGCGTGCATACCCAGTACGCCTGGCGCCCCTCCGCGCAGGCGACGCGGATGCGCTCTATCACTTCGCTGCGCCGCGAGCTGCCGAGCGCGACCGTTGCGACCGGCGACCTGCCCGGCGGCAGCTCGTCGATCACCGACACGTCCAGATCGGCGTAAGCCGTCATCGCGAGCGTGCGCGGGATCGGCGTCGCGGTCAGCACGAGCTGGTGTGGCACTTCGCCGCCGCTGCGCCCCTTGTCGCGTAGCGCGAGGCGCTGGTGCACGCCGAAGCGGTGCTGTTCGTCGATCACGACGAGGCCGAGTCGCGCGAACGCGACGCCCTCCTGCATCAGGGCGTGCGTGCCTATCGCGATCTGGCCGGCGCCCTTCAAGCTCTCGAGCGCCAGCGCGCGCGCTTTCGCGCGCAGCTTGCCCGCGAGCCAGACGACCTCAATACCGAGCGGCGCGAGCCAGCGGCTGAAATTGACGTGATGCTGCTCGGCGAGCAATTCGGTCGGCGCCATCAGCGCGACCTGGCTGCCTGCCTCGATCGCGGCCAGCGCCGCGAGCGCCGCGACGATCGTCTTGCCCGAACCGACGTCACCCTGCACGAGCCGCAGCATCGGCGTCGGAGTAGCGATGTCGCGCGCGATCTCCGCGGCGACGCGGCGCTGCGCCTTCGTCGGCGCGAACGGCAATGCGTTGAGGAACCGCTCGCGCAAAGCGCCATCTCCACGCAGCGCCGGCGCCGCGTGCGCACGCAGGCGCGCACGCAGGCGCTTGAGGCTCAGGTGCTGGGCGAGCAATTCCTCGAACGCGAGGCGCTGCTGCGCGGGATGCGCGCCGAACGCGAGTCGCGCGACATCCGCGTCGGGCGGCGGCCGATGCACATAGAGCAGGGCGTCGCGCAACGACGTCAGCGAATTCTTCGTACGCAACGCCTGCGGCAACAGTTCGAGCGACGCATCCGCCGGCAGCCGCACGAGCGCGCGTTCGACCAGAACCGCGAGGCGCTTCTGGCCGAGCCCCTCCGTCACCGGATAGACAGGGGTCAGGCGATCCTCGACCTGCGAGGCTTCGCTCTCGGCGAGACGCTGATACTGCGGATGCACCATCTCGAGGCCCTGCGCTGCGTGCCGCACCTCCCCGAAGCAGCGCAGCCGCTGGCCCACCGCGAGCTGCTTCACCTGCGCCGAATTGAAGTGGAAGAAGCGCAACAGCAGTGTCTGTGCGGATGCATCGCCGATCGCGATGCGCAGTTGCGGGCGAAACCGGAAGCCGCGTTCGATCGCTTCGACGCGCCCTTCGACCTGTGCCATCTCGCCGACGCGCAGGTCGCGGATCGCGGACAGGCGCGTGCGATCCTCGTAGCGCAGCGGCAGGTGGAACCAGAGATCCTGCAGCGTGACGAGTCCGAGCTTTTCGAGCGTGGCCGCGAGCGCGGGGCCGACGCCCGCCAGCGTGGCGACGCCGAGCGACCCCGAGTCGTCGGCATGCGCATCTGCTGCTGCTCGCGTCGCTACCACCTTTCTTGCCCCGTCAACCGACTCAGTCGATCGCGACGATGGCGTCGATCTCCACCTGCGAATCACGCGGCAGCGCGGCGACGCCGATGGTCGAACGCGCCGGAAACGGCTCGCTGAAATACTCCTTCATCACCGCATTGACCGCCGCGAAGTTGCCGAGGTTGGTGAGGTAGATGCCGACGCGCGCAATCTGCGCGAACGAGACGCCCGCGGCGTCGCAGACCGCCTTGAGGTTGTCGAAGACGCGACGCGTCTGTACCGAGATGTCGCCGTGTACGAGGTCGCCGGTCGACGGGTCTAGCGGCGTCTGGCCCGAAAGGTAGATCGTGTTGCCGATGCGCACGGCCTGCGAATAGGGGCCGATGGCCTTCGGTGCTTGGTCGCTGTGGATAATCTGGCGCGGCATGGAATTTCCGTCGTTCGAGGGTATGCGAGGCAGTGTCGAAGGTCGATCGGCAAAAGTCAAAATCGCGCGGCGCGCCCAAGCCGCGCGGGATTTATACCGGATAGCGGTTGACCGCGTGCACCACGCCGGCGCGGCGCACGCGATGCATGACGTCCTCGAGATGCTTTCTGTTGCGCACCTCGATCGTGAACATCAGCGTCGACGTGTTGAGGTCGCGCTCCTGGTACTCCACGTTCTCGATGTTCGAGTCGGCGCCGGCTATCGAGGATGCGATCTTGGCGAGCACGCCAGGCTTGTTGTCGACGACGATGCGCAGGCGCACGCGGTAGTCGCCCGTGACGTCCGGATCCCAGTCCATCGCGATGATGCGCTCAGGCGTCTTGCGATACTCCGCGCCGTTCGGGCAGACCACGCGGTGAACGCCGATGCCCTTGCCCGCGGAGAGGTAGCCGAAGATCTCGTCGCCCGGCACCGGATGGCAGCAGTTGCCGAAGCTCAGCACGCCACGTTCTGCGCCCGTGATCAGCACCTTCTCGGCACGCCGCACGGCCTTGTTGCCCTTGACGGAGCCCGTCGCGAGCACAATCGCGACCTGATCCGGCATGCGGTTGCCCAGCGCGATGTCCGCGAGCAGTTCTTCGAGGCGCTTGAACTTCGCATCGGCGAGGTAGCGGTCGAGCGTCTTCAGCGGGATCGCGTCGAGCGACACGCCCTGCGCCTCGAGCGCGCGGTCGAGCATGCGGTGTCCGAGTTCGACCGCGTCCTCGTGCTGCAGGTGTTTCAGGCTGTTGCGGATCGCGACGCGCGCACGCGCCGAGACGACCCACTCGAGCCATTGCGGCTGCGGATGCGCCGACGGCGCGGTGATGAT
>JBDTYX010000254.1:0-4236 GCA_040005435.1 Rudaea sp.
CCTAGCTCGCAGGCTTGGGGGAAAACGCCAGGCAATGTCCGTGCGGATCGATCTCACCTTCGACGATCCGGCACTGGCCTTTGGCCTTCACTGTCTTGCTCGGAATGAACTGGACGCAGTCGTCGCAGTCCATGTGCGGCGTGTTGCCCGCGTCGACGTACTGCACCGCCGCCTTGGCGAGTCTGGCGTTCGCCGCCCTCGCGGCTCTTGGCATCGCGATCGTGATCATGAAAACGGCTGTCGCGCCGAGGCTGGTTGTCAAGGCGCTCCTGCGCGACAGGACGCTTGCTTCTCTCACTCGCAAATGCATGGCTTCTCCAGGTGGTCGAACGTTCCTGGAATACCGACGCCTTCGCATGAATATTCCGGACGTGAACACCCATCGCGGGCAACGAATCGTTTTCGCGCCGGCGGAATAAAGGCGTGCGCAGTCGCGTATTGGCATGCATGGAACAGCGCAGGCCATCGCACGATCGCTCTCATGCATTCGAAGCCGTCGCGCTGCCGCACCTCGACGCTGCATACAACCTGGCGCGCTGGATCACACACAACGACCAGGACGCGCAAGACGTCGTTCAGGACGCCTACCTGCGCGCGCTGCGCTATTTCGACGGCTTCCACGGCGATGATGTGCGCCCCTGGCTGCTCCAGATCGTCCGCCACGCGGGCTACTCGTGGCTGGCGAAGAACCGGTCGAAGGACGTGGTGGGGCTCGACGACTCCGACGACGCTTGGCGGGAAACACCCGGCCCTGCGGCGCAGGAACCGCAAGTGATCGCACTGCGCAAAGCGGAGCAGGCGAGCGTCAACGACGCGCTGGCGGCGCTGCCGGTCGGCTACCGCGAAGTGCTGATCCTGCGCGAGATGGAAGAGCTCTCCTACCGCGACATCGCTCGAATCGCGGACATCCCGATCGGCACGGTGATGTCCCGCTTGGCCAGGGCACGGCGATTGATGCGGCAGGCGCTGCTCACGGCCGACTTCGAGCCGCGACGGCGATCGGTGTCCCAGGAGATTTCCACGTGAAGGAACGACCCCCATGAACGCCGCGCCCCTATGGGAAGAGCTGAGCGCCTTCGTCGATGGCGAGCTGGAGCCGGCGCGAGCCGGCCAAATCGCGAGCCATGTGCAGCACGACTCGACGCTTCGGCGTCAGGTACAGGAGATCGGTCGCCTGAGCGCCGCCTTGAAAGCGCCGAGCTGCTATTTTCTGGCGCCAAAGACGCTTCGCTCGGCGGTTTGCAGGGCGGCCGCCGAACGATCGCGCCCGAAGGGCTCGACGGTGTTGAGTCGATGGTTCGCATGGCGGCCGATGGCGTCTGCGCTGGCGCTTGCCGGACTGTTCGCCCTCTCGATAAGGCTCGCCGACCCCGCCGTGACTGCGACCGATCGCCTGCAGGAAGAAATCGTCGCCAGCCATCTGCGCGCGACGATGTCGCGCCGACTGGTCGATTTGGAGTCCGCCGATCCGCGCGCCCTCGCTCCGTTCTTGTCGTCCCGACTCGACTTTGCGCCGTCGATCAGCGAGCTCGACGTCGCCGGCTCGTCGCTCGTCGGCGGACGAATCGACTATGTCGACGGCCGCACGGTCGCCGCCGTGGTCTATCGCGTCGGTGACCACGTCCTCGATTCATTCGTCTGGCCGACGGGCAAGGGCGACCAGCGCGTGACGCAGACCAGCAAGCGAGGCTTTCAGATTGCCCGATGGTCACGCGGCGGCATGGCGCATTGCCTGATTTCCGACGTGAGTGCCGAACAGCTCTCGGCCATTGTCCGGCAGCTCGAGTCCAGCATCGCCGGGCGCACCTCCTCCTGACTCCTTCGGCTGATGCATCGGGTGCGAGGCATATCCGGGACGAGGTCGATTCATTCCCGCATTTCGCTTTGACTGTCTCGCTGGCAGGGATAGCGATCGGAACCGGAATTTCTCCCGCACCCGGAGGGTTAAGGCAACGGTGTCGCCGGTTCGGCGTGAGCAGCCGCATCGCTCGATGCGGACTCTGACCGATCGCTCGCGCGAACACACCGAGGAGCCTCCATGCAATCTTCCCAACGATTTCCGGCCGCCGCAGTGGCGTGCGCGGCACTGTCCTGGGTCACGTTCGCGCAAGCGCAATCCGCTCCCCTCCAGGCGCAAGTCGACGCATTGATCGAGAAAGTCGCCGAGTTGGAGCGCAAGCAGCACGGGGCCGACGTGCCGCCGAGCGCGGCCGTGCCCAGCAATGCGGTCACCGGCGGGGCCACCAAGGGTTCCTTCAAGCTGCCCGGCTCGAACACCTCGGTCACGCTCGGTGGCTACGTCAAGCTCGATGCGATCTTCACCAACCCGAGCGCGGGAGTCGGCAGCACGGCGGATCAGGAACTCGAAGCGCCGAACATTCCCGTGGGCGCCAACGCGAAGAGCGGCGAGCGCAACCAGTTGAAGTTCCATGCGCGGCAGTCTCGCCTGTTCGGCGCGACGGCCACGCCGACGCCCTGGGGCGAACTCACCACTTACGTCGAGGGCGACTTCTTCGGGACGGCAGGCACCGAGACCGTGAGCAATTCGAACGGGCTGCGTCTGCGGCATGCGTACGGCACGCTCGGCGGCCTGCTCGCGGGCCAGACTTGGACCACCTTCTCCGACCCCGCGACCTACCCCGAAACGCTCGATTTCGGCGGCCCGGTCGGCGTGGTCTTCGCGCGCCAGGCGCAGGTCCGATGGACTCAGGCGTTCTCCGGCGGGCGCTGGTCGCTCGCCCTCGAGAATCCCGAGACGGTCGCGTCTCTGCCCAGCGGCGCGAGCTTTCGGGGCGACGACGACCGCTTGCCGGACTTTGCCGCCAACGTCCACTTCGACACGTCATTCGGCAAGTACTCGATCGCCGGCATCGCTCGCCAACTGCGCGTCGATTCTCCGAGCTCGCCGGCAGTTCGAGAACAAAAACTAGCGACGGCGTTCGGCGTCAATGGCGTGATCCCCTCGTTCGGCAAGGACGACCTGCGCTTTTCCGCGTACGCAGGCAACGGCATCGGCCGCTATTCGATCGGCTTTCTCTCCGACGCGCTCGTCGACGCCGACAGCCATCTCGTCGCGCCGACGCAGTGGCTGGCCATGGCCGCCTACCGTCACTACTGGACAGCGAATCTTCGCTCCACTCTGGCGCTGTCGGGCGTCGGCGTCTCGAACCCCGCAGGCGCGGCATCGGGAGTCAACAAGAGCTCCGAGTCTGCGCACCTCAACGTGATCTGGAGTCCGACCCCGCAGTCGAATGTCGGCCTCGAATACATCTTCGCGCGTCGGGAAGTCCAGGGTGGTGACTCGGGGAATCTCAATCGCGTGCAGGCCTCGGCGCAGTACTTCTTCTGAGGCTGCGCAATGCGAGCAGAGCGTCTCGTGCGGAATTTCGCCCGAATCGCAGCGGTATTACATGACGCGGCTCGAGAGCGAGTCGATCTGCGCAACCAACGTCACTCACCAGTAAGGAATCACTATGAACAGCATCCGCATCGCAAGTTCGCTATTGGTACTTTCAACGCTTTGCGCCGGCGTCGCGCACGCGCAAACGTCAATCACTCGCGAACAAGTCAAAGCCGAATTCGCGCAGGCACGTCGGGATGGCAACCTGGTCCCCGCCGGGGAAGGCGTGACGCTGCGCCAGATGCACCCTGAGCGCTACGCCAGCGCACCGGAAGCCGCAGCCAGAACGCGCGCCGAGGTCAAGGCGGAGTACCAAGAAGCGGTTCGCACCGGCGACATCGTGGCCAGCGGCGATTCGGGGCTCAAGCTGAACGAGATCAACCCGCGGGCGTACCCTGCGACTAGCTTCGCAGGGGTCGGCAAAACGCGCGAGGAAGTGAGGCTCGAGTTCGCGGAAGCCCGCCGCACGGGCGACATCGTCGCTGCTGGAGAAGGCGGCATGAAGTTGAATGAGCTCTATCCCCAGCGCTACGCACCGGCACGAGCGGCAAACATGCTGGCGCAACGCTCTACGACGGGGGCAAGCGGGGTCAGCCGCTGACCAGCCTTGGGCGACGCGCAGGACGCGACCGGTCACCTCCGCGTCTCCGCCATCGGCAATGCGCCCGCGCACGACGGCCCGCAGAGGACGGGCCGCTCTCGCTGCAGCGGCGGCGTCTCAACGTCGCCTCTCCCTTCGCGCACGCTCGCCTTTGATCCCATTCGGTCATTCGCGATGCCAGTTCTGGACCATTTCGACCAAAGAACATGATCGAACGCCCGACAAGCCATCCGAC
>JBDTYX010000255.1:0-4206 GCA_040005435.1 Rudaea sp.
CCGCTGCCTGCAGCTCGAAATTGAACGTGCGGCAGAAGCGCTTGCGCAGCGCGAGTCCCCACGCGCGGTTCATGCGGCTGCCGAATGGCGAGTGGATGATGAGCTGAGTGCCGCCGGACTCGTCGAAGAATCGCTCCATCGCGAGCTGGGTCTGGGTCGGCAGCAGGCCGAGCGCGGCCTTCGTCGCGCCGAGGTAGTCGACGAGCTGGCGCGCCGCCGACTCGTTGACGCCGACTTCCTCGCGCAACCACGTGAACGCATCGATTTCGTCGCGCGCGGCGGTGGCCAGGGCGACATCGTCCGCGCCCGATCCATTGTGAGCGATTTGCGACGCGCTTGCCGCCGGCGGTTCGTCGCGCTCGCGGGCAGTCGAGCCCGTGCGATCGCCGTCGCGCTGCGTGAACGGCGAGAGACGCGCGGAAACTTCCGCGCGCAACCGCGATACCGCGAAAGACAGTTCGTCGCTGCGCCCGGGCGCCTCGCCGAGCCAGAACGGAATCGTCGGCGGCGCGCCCTTCGCATCCTCGACGCGCAGGCGGCCACGCTCGACGCGCAGCACGCGGTACGACGTGTTGCCGAGCTGGAAGATGTCGCCGGCCATGCTCTCGACCGCGAAATCCTCGTGCACGGTGCCGATCTTCTGTGCCTGCGGCTCGAGCACCACGTCGTAGTCGGCGGTGTCCGGGATCGCGCCCCCCGACGTGATCGCGGTGAGGCGCGCGCCGCGCCGTGCGCGCAACACGCCGTTGACCGCGTCGCGATGCAGATATGCCGAGCGCGGGCCACGCCGCGTCGTGTAGCCGTCGGCGAGCATGCGCACGATCTCGCGGAACTTCTCGATCGACAGGTCGGCGAAAGGCTCCGCGCGGCGCACGAGGGCGTAGAGTTCCTGCTCGCTCCATTCGCGGCAGGCGACCTCGGCCACGATCTGCTGGGCGAGTACGTCGAGTGTGTCGCGTTCGACGTGCAGCGTGTCGAGTTCGCCGCGACGCACCGCGTCGAGCAGCGCGGTGCACTCGACGAGGTCGTCGCGCGACAGCGGGAACAGGCGGCCCTTCGGCTCGCCCTCGACCGAATGGTTCGCGCGCCCCACTCTTTGCAGGAACGTCGATATCGAGCGCGGCGACGCGATCTGGCAGACGAGGTCGACGTCGCCGATGTCGATGCCGAGTTCGAGCGACGCGGTCGCGACCAGCGCGCGCAGCTCGCCGCGCTTGAGTTTCTGCTCGGCAGCGAGGCGTTGCTCGCGCGCGAGGCTGCCGTGATGCGAGGTCACCGCTTCCTTGCCGAGCAGGTCCGAGAGATTCTTCGCGACGCGCTCGGCCATGCGCCGCGTGTTGACGAAGATCAGCGTGGTCTTGTGCGCCTGGATCAGTTCGGCGAGCCGCTGGTACACGAGCTGCCAGACGTCGCCCGACATCACCGCCGCCAGCGGCGCGGCCGGCAGCTCGAGCGCGATGTCGCGCTTGCGCGTGTAGCCGACGTCGATGATCTCGCAGTCGGCTACGTAGCCTTCCGGCGTGCCGTCAGTCGCGCCAGGCGCGCCGCCGCCGCGGCCGACGAGGAACTTCGCGACCTCGCCGATCGGCTTCTGCGTCGCCGACAGGCCGATGCGCGTGAGCCGTCGTCCGCACAACGCTTCGAGACGCTCGAGCGACAGCGCGAGGTGCGAACCGCGCTTCGACGGCGCGAGCGCGTGGATTTCGTCGACGATCACCGTGCGCGTCGTCGCGAGCATCGCGCGGCCCGACTCCGAGCCGAGCAGAATATAGAGCGATTCGGGCGTCGTCACGACTATGTGCGGTGGCCGCTTGCGCATCGCGTCGCGCTCGGCCTGCGGCGTGTCGCCCGTGCGCACGAACGTGCGGATGTCGACGTCGGGATAGCCCTGCTTCTCGAGCTGCGCGCGGATGCCTTCGAGCGGCGCCTGCAGGTTTATGCGCACGTCGTTTGACAGCGCCTTGAGGGGCGAGACGTAGACGATCGACGTCTCGTCGCCGAGCGCGCCGTCGATGCCGCGGCGAACGAGGTCGTCGATCGCGGCGAGGAACGCGGCGAACGTCTTGCCCGACCCGGTCGGCGCCGCAATCAGCGCGTTGCGACCCGACGCGATCGCGGGCCACGCGCGCACCTGCGCGGGCGTGGGCGCGGGAAACGCACGCTCGAACCACGCGGCGACGGCGGGGTGGAAGTTCTGCAACGGCATGACGCGATTATGCGCCGGTTCGGAATCGCTCATCCGCGCAAACATGGGATCGGATCTCACGAACAACAGCCCCATCTGGCGCATGTTACGCAGCTCCGGTTTCGTCGCCGGAGCGTGCCGCGCGCGCGTCTCATCCGCTGCGACGGCAAAATCGGCCGCCGCCTGGCCCGCCTGCTAGATCACGGCAGGTTTGCGGCCCAGCCGCGCGATCCAGCGGTACAGCGCCATCATGACGATCACGAACGCGAGGCCGCCGATCCACAGCGCGGGCCCACCCGCGAATTCGTCGCCGACGAGGCCGAGCGGGAAGTCCCGGCCCGAGAACGCGACGATCGCCGCGATCACGACGCCGATCAGTCCCTCGCCGACGATCATTCCCGACGCGAGCAGCACGCCGAGCTGCTTGGTCGCCTCGGGTTTCGTTGCGCTCTCGGCGCGGCGATCGTAGTAGGCACCCGCGATCGCCCCCACGACGACCATCAGCGTCGCGCTGGTCGGCAGGTAGATGCCGAGGCCGACCGCGAGCGGCGACAGGTGCGCGGTCTTGGAGCTACGCCGGACGACGATGTCGACGACGATCAAGACGGCGCCGATCAGTGCGCCGATTTCGATCAGGCTCCAGTCGATGTTGTTCTGGATCACGCCTTGCGCGAGCGCCGAAATCAGACCCGCCTGCGGTGCAGCGAGCGCGCGTCCGGGAACCGCGCCCGGCGCGCCGGTGAATCCGTAGGCATGGTTGAGCAGATCGAGCACCGGCGGGATTACCGCGGCGCCCGCGATCACGCCGATCACGAGTGCCCACTGCTGTTTGGCGGGCGTCGCGTCGACGAGCTGGCCGGTCTTCAGATCCTGCAGGTTATTGTTCGCGATCGCGGCGACCGTGAACACTACCGCGGTGACGAACAGCGCGAACGCGACGAGCCCGTTCTCATGGCCCGGCGCGAGCATCGGCTTGACGCCGAACACGAGCAGCAACGCCGCGCCGATCACGACGAGGATGCCGATGCCCGACAGCGGACTGTTCGACGAACCGATGAGTCCGGCCATGTAGCCGCACACCGCCGAGACGAGGAAGCTCATCACGACGCAGTAGACGAGGCCGCCGATCACGAGCAGCCAGATGTGGTCGCCGAGGCCGCTCGCGACGCCGAAGTGTGCGAGAAGCGCGGCGATCGGTATGAAGCAGATCAGCGACAGGATGCCGACGAGGCCGATCGGGATATCCTGCTCGACGCGCGGCAGCGTCGCGCCGTGGCCAGACTTGCGCAAACGTGAGGCCGCGACCGCCGAGGCGAGGCCGCTCGCGACCGGCTTGACGAGCTTGAGCAGCGTCCAGATCGCGGCGACGCCGATCGTGCCCGCGCCGACGAAGCGCACCTGATGACTCCAGGTCGCCTGCGCGACCTGCGCGGCGTCGCCAGCGGCCGCGGCAAGAGCGGAGTAGTGCGGCACGCCCCAGACCCAGCCGATCGCGGCGCCGAGCAGCATCGCGACGCCGACCCACAGGCCGACGAGATGGCCGACCGCGAACAGCGCCATCGACAGGTTGAAATCGAAGCCGCTGACGCCGCCGCGCTCGTCGCCGACGCGGAAATACTGCGCCACGTCGCTCGCGAACACGCGCGTCGCGACGACGACTGCGAATGTCGCCGCGACGACCGCACCCCAGATCACCGCGAGCAGGCCCGCGCGGCTCTCTTCGATGCCCTCGGCCGTGGCGCCCGCGCCCGGGCTGCCGACCTTGAGCACCTCGGCGCAGGCGACGCCCTCCGGGTAGGGCAGGTCGGAGTTGGTCACGAGCGCGCGGCGCAGTGGAATCGAATACATCACGCCGAGAATGCCGCCGAGCGCGCAGATCAAAAACGATTCCCAGTAGGGGAACCCGGTCCACCAGCCGATCATCACGAGACCGGGCAGCACGAAGATGATCGACGACAGCGTGCCAGCCGCCGACGCGATCGTCTGCACGATGTTGTTTTCCTGGATCGTCGAGTCCTTGA
>JBDTYX010000077.1:0-14222 GCA_040005435.1 Rudaea sp.
GGCACGAAGTTCAACACGCTGACCAAGAAGGGCGACGAGCTGCTCACGATGAAATACATCGTCAAGAACGTCGCGCATCGCAACGGCAAGACCGCGACGTTCCTGCCGAAGCCGATCGTCGGTGACAATGGCTCGGGAATGCACGTGCATCAGTCGCTGAGCAAGGGCGGCACCAACCTGTTCGCCGGAGACCTGTACGGCGGCCTGTCGCAGACCGCGCTGCACTACATCGGCGGCATCTTCAAGCACGCGCGCGCGATCAATGCGTTCACCAACTCGACGACGAACAGCTACAAGCGTCTCGTGCCGGGTTTCGAGGCGCCGGTAATGCTCGCGTATTCCGCGCGCAACCGCAGCGCGAGCTGCCGCATCCCGTTCGTGCATTCGCCGAAGGCGCGCCGCATCGAGGTGCGCTTCCCGGACCCGATGAACACGGGGTACCTCACCTTCGCCGCGCTGATGATGGCGGGCCTCGACGGCATCCTCAACAAGATCGACCCGGGCGCGCCGGCCGACAAGGATCTTTACGACCTGCCGCCCGAGGAGGAGAAGCTGATTCCGACTGTTTGCCACAGTCTCGATCAGGCACTCGAGGCACTCGACAAGGATCGTGGCTTCCTCAAGGCCGGCGGCGTGTTCAGCGATGACTTCATCGACGCCTACATCGAATTGAAGATGCAGGAAGTCACGAGGTTCCGCGGCGCGACGCACCCGATCGAATACCAGATGTACTACTCGCTCTGAGGATCGCTGCACACGTCGAAAGGAGGAGCACGAAGGCATCGCCGCGGTGGGGACCCGCGGCGCCGCTCGCAAGAAACGCAAGAAGAGCAAGCACGGCGCTTTTTATAGAACGTCGTCTGCGGGGAGGGTGAGGAACGGTTTGTGCGTGACGCGAAAGCGGCGCGCCAGCGGCGAATGCGGCACGGCGCATTCGCAACTTTGCCGCCGTGCATCCTTTCCCACAGACCAGAGGTAACGAGATGAAGCGCCTTGCTTTCGCACTCACCATCGCGGCCGCGTTGAGCGCCTTTCCACGCACGAGCTTCGCCGAAGACGCTCCTCCGGCTGCGCCCGCGGAGCCGACGCCCGAATGGACTTTTCCGGCCAGCGTCGACATCACGACCGACTACATCTTTCGCGGACTCACGCAGACCAAGAAGGATCCCGCTTTGCAGGCGGGTATCGAGGTCGACCATGCGAGCGGGTTCTATGCCGGCGCATGGGGAAGCAACATCTCATGGCTGCACGACTACAACCATGACGTCTCGAGCCACGTCGAAATCGACGTGTATGGGGGATACCGGACCAAGATCGCCGACACGATCGGCCTCGACGTCGGCCTCTACACCTATTACTACCCGGGCGACTATCCGTCCCCCGGCTACACGCTGCCGTACACGACCGAAGCCTATGTCGCGCTGAGCTACGGAATCGTCTCGCTCAAGTACTCGCACGCGTTCACCAATCTGTTCGGATTTACCGACACCAAGCACTCAGGCTATCTCGACCTCTCCGCCAACTGGGAGTTCGTGCCGACGTGGGTGCTGAATGGGCACATCGGCCATCAGGACGTGAAGCACTTCGGCGCCGCGAGCTACACCGACTACAAGCTCGGGGTCACGAAGAATTTCGACGGTGGCTGGTCTCTCGCGGTCGCCTGGTACGACACCGATGCCGACGAATCGGTCTACACGTTTCCCGAGGGCACCTTCCAGGGCCGATCGACGGGCGTGCTGACGCTGACCAAGACGTTTTGATCCACTTCAAGGAGGCAGCATGAAACTCATTACCGCCATCATCCGGCCATTCAAGCTCGAAGAGGTCCGCGAGGCGCTTACCCAGGTAGGCGTCTCGGGACTGACCGTGACCGAGGTCAAGGGCTACGGCAGGCAGAAGGGCCACACCGAGCTCTACCGCGGCGCCGAATATGTGGTCGACCTGTTGCCGAAGATCAAGATCGAGACCGTCGTGCACGAGAGCCTGCTCGACGGGGCACTCGAAGCGATCGTCGCGGCCGCGCGCACAGAGAAGATCGGCGACGGCAAGATCTTCGTGAGTCCCATCGATCAGGTGTTGCGCATCCGTACCGGTGAAACCGGCAAAGACGCGCTCTGACCTCACCCAACCCCATGAGGCGATCCATGACAACCGCAATCCCGTTATCTGACTACAAGCGACACCTTCGGCTCTTCGCCGTATTGACCTGCGGCGCGGGTGCCATGCTTCTCGCACAGCACGGATTCGCGCAGGAGGCAGCCGCCGCTGCGTCAGCCGCAGCGCCTGCGCCCGTGCCCAACAAGGGCGATGTCGCCTGGATGCTGACGTCGACGGCCCTCGTGCTGCTGATGTCGGTACCCGCACTGGCGCTGTTCTACGGCGGACTCGTGCGCTCGAAGAACATGCTCTCGGTCCTGATGCAGGTGTTCGTCGTCTTCTCGCTGATCAGCGTGCTGTGGTGCGTGTACGGCTACAGCGTGGCGTTCACCGAGGGCAACCCCTTCTTCGGCGGATTCTCGCGGCTGTTCCTCAACGGCACGTTCGATCCGGCGACCGGCGCATTTTCGAATGCGGCAACGTTCTCGAAGGGAGTCGTATTGCCCGAGCTGGTGTTCGTGGCGTTCCAGTCCACGTTCGCGGCAATCACGGTCTGCCTGATTCTTGGTTCGATCGTCGAGCGCATCAAGTTCTCGGCCGTGCTGATTTTCTCGGTGATCTGGTTCACCTTCAGCTACCTGCCGGTCGCGCACATGGTGTGGTTCTGGCAGGGTCCGGACGCGTACACCGATCCTGCGAAGGCGGACGCGGTCAGCGCCACAGCGGGCTACATCTGGCAGATGGGTGCACTCGATTTCGCGGGCGGCACGGTCGTCCACATCAACGCGGGTGTCGCGGGTCTCGTCGGCGCAATCCTGCTCGGCAAGCGCATCGGTTACGGCAAGGAGGCGCTCAAACCGCACAGCCTCACGATGACGATGATCGGCGCGTCGCTGCTCTGGTTCGGCTGGTTCGGATTCAACGCCGGCTCCGCGCTCGAGGCGAACGGCACCGCCGCGCTCGCCTTCATCAACACGTATCTCGCGACTGCATGCGCGGTGCTCTCTTGGATCATCGCGGAGTGGATCATCAAGGGCAAGCCGTCGATGCTCGGCGCCGCGTCGGGTGCCGTCGCGGGGCTCGTCGCGATCACGCCAGCAGCAGGCAACGTGGGCATTCCAGGTGCGTTCGCGATCGGCCTGATCGTCGGCGTCGTCTGCCTGTGGGGCGTGACTGGCCTCAAGAAGCTCGTCAAGGCGGACGACTCGCTCGACGTGTTCGGCGTGCACGCGCTCGGCGGCGTCACGGGCGCGCTGCTGACCGGCGTGTTCAACTCGCCGAGTCTCGGCGGTCCGGGATCGGTGCAGGACTGGGTCAAGATGACGACAGGTTTCCCGGGCATCGGCGCGCAGCTCCTGATCCAGGCCAAGGCGGTCGGCATCACGATCGTCTGGACTGCGGTCGTCGCGCTGATCGCTTTCAAGATCGCCGACCTGCTCGTGGGTCTGCGCGTCTCCGAGGAACAGGAGCGCGAGGGTCTCGACATCAGCTCGCACGGCGAGTCCGCCTACGACCACTGATCTGGTTGCGACGAGGTTGACGTAATGCATGCCGGCGGCAGACAAGCGCCGCCGGCATTTCCACTGGTTTCGATTCCCGCCACAAAAGTCTTTGCCAGTCTGCGATGATCGAATGCACGACGCCCGCAGACGATCGCCGGAACACACGCGCAAAGACTGCAGATGAAGACCCGTACCGCACATCGATGCCTCGCTGCGATCGCCGCAGCGCTGCTCCTCGCTCCGGTCGCGGCTGCGCGAACGGCCGCGCGCGAACGCATGCGCACCTACGCCAATCCGGTCGACGTCGACTACCGCTACAACTTCGAGCAGCTCAACGAGCGCATCTCGTACCGCACCGGCGCCGACCCGGTGATCGTGCGCGATACCGATGCGTACTATCTGTTCATGACGCTCGCGGACGGCTATTGGCGCTCGACGAATCTGCTCGACTGGAAGTTCGTCTCGCCGACGCGTTGGCCGATCGGCAGCATCGTCGCGCCCGCGGTGCTCGTCGACCACGACCGGTTGATCCTGATGCCGTCGATGGACAACCCGGCGCCGATATTCGCGACGCGCGATCCCGCGAGCGGCACGCTCGACCTGCTGACGCGCGTCACGCCGGTACTGCCGAACTCGATGTACGTCGCGCCGGGTGCGACTCTGCCGCCCGGCAAGGTGCCGCCCGGGCCGAACGATCCGGACCTGTTCCTCGACGACGACGGCCGCACGTATCTGTATTTCGGCTCGTCGAACGTGTTCCCGATCTACGGGATCGAAGTCGATCTCGACCACGGACTGCGCTATCTCGGCACGCCGCGACCGTTGTTGCGACTCGATCCGGCGCGGCACGGCTGGGAACGATTCGGCCGCGACCAGCGCGGCGAGGGCGTGCTGCCGTTCATTGAGGGCGCGTGGATGAACAAGGTCGGCGGGCGCTACTATCTGCAGTACGCCGCGCCGGGCACCGAGTTCAATGCGTATGCGACCGGCACCTACGTCGGCGACGCCCCGTTCGGTCCGTTCACGTACGCGAACAACAATCCCGTCGCCTACAAGCCCGGCGGATTCGTCGAGGGCATCGGCCACGGCAACACGTTTTTCGACGCGCACGGAAACGCGTGGAACACCGGCACGTCGTGGATCGGAGTCAACTGGCCGTTCGAGCGGCGCATCGGCCTGTATCCCGCGCGCTTCGATGCCGAAGGCATGCACGTGAGCACGCGCTTCGGCGATTTTCCGCATTACATGCCGACGACGAGGATCGACGATCCCGGCGCGCTGTTCACGCACTGGATGCTGCTCTCGTACCGCAAACCCGCGCAGGCGTCGTCGACGCTGGCGTCCGCGAAGCCCGGCGAATTCGCGCCAGCGAACGTCACCGACGAGGATCCACGCACGTTCTGGGTAGCTGCACGCAACGAGGCGGGACAGACGCTGACGGTAGATCTCGGCGCGGTGAAGAATCTTCGTGCGATCCAGGTCGATTTCGCCGACTACGAGTCGGCACGCTTTGGCGACGCGGCAGACGTCTATACCGACTTTCGCCTGGAGCATTCACTCGACGCGCGCGATTGGCACCCGCTCGCCGCGACGAGCGGCGGCAGGCGTGATCGGCCGAATGCCTACTTCGAACTCGAATCGGTCGTGCGCGCCCGCTACGTGCGCTACGTGCACGGGCATGTGGGCGCCGCAAACCTCGCGATCAGTGACCTGCGCGTCTTCGGCGATGCCGGCGGAAACCCGCCTGGCGTGCCGGTCCTCATCGCGGCGCGCCGCACGACCGATCCACGCGCGATGACGGTCGAGTGGAAACCGGTCGCCGGCGCGGTTGGCTACAACGTGCGTTGGGGGCTTCGGCCCGATCGACTCGAACAGTGCTATCAGGTGTTCGTGGATCGCGGCACGCGCCTCGAGATACGCAGCCTCAACGCGGGCATCGAGTACGACGTCGCGGTCGAGGCATTCGACGAGAATGGGGTGTCCGCGCCGAGCAGCGCCGTGCATGTGCATTGAGGCGCCGAGTTGCACGTCTGCGGAGCAAAACGCGGCGCCGGTGCGCACCGAATTGGTGCGATACTGCTGAGCATGTCCGTCGCCCCCGCCACGACCCCGATCGACGCTGAAGCGGCGCTGCGGCAACTCGGCACCGGTATCGCGGTGCTCGATCCGATGGGTATGCTGATCTACGCGAATCCGGCGTTTTGCGAGCTTTTCGCGGTGAGCTCGTCGCCTTCGCGCGGCCTTGCGCTGCGCTCCCTCGGCGAGGCGGCGACGATTCTGGCGGCGCTCGCGGAGCGCGTGCGCCAGGGCGACTCGAATCTGCGCCTGCGCGGCCAGCGTCTGCAGAACCAGGCCGGGCGCCTCGTCCAGGCCGACATCGAGGTCGGCCTGTGGCGCAGCGAGCATATGCTGATCGAGGTGCACGAGCTCGGCGGCGACAACGCGACGAGCGCAACGAGTACGCGCCTGTCAGAAAGCCTGCGCGGCCTCGCGCACGAGGTGAAGAATCCGCTCGCAGGCGTACGCGGCGCGGCGCAGCTGCTCAAGCGTCGCCTCGCCGACCCCGAGCTCGCGCGTCTCGCCGAGCTCATCATGGTCGAGGCCGATCGTCTCGTGGCGCTGAGCGACCGTCTGCTGCAGCCCGGCGGCAAGCCGCATCTGAGCCTGCTCAACCTGCACGAGGTCGCGGAGCGCGCGCGCGCGCTGATCGCGGCGGAGGCCGAACCCGGACTGCGCCTGGATCGCGACTACGATCCCAGCCTGCCGACCCTGCACGGCAACCACGACCGGCTGCTGCAGCTCGTGCTCAACCTCATGCGCAACGCGTTGCAGGCGCGCGCGCGCGCGATCGGCCTGCGCTCGCGCGCCGAGCACAACGTCTTGATCGGCGAGCGCGTCGTGCGCCTCGTGGCGCGGCTTGACGTGATAGACGACGGCGATGGTGTGCCAGAGGGGCTCCGGGACACGCTGTTCATGCCGCTCGTTTCCGGACGCAGCAGCGGCACCGGCCTCGGCCTCGCGCTCGCGCGCGAGATCGCCCAGGAGCATGGCGGCACGCTGACCTACCACAGTCGATCGGGCCGCACCGTGTTCACCTTGCTGCTGCCGCTCGGCAGCGATTCGGCGCGGAGCGAGAATGCCTGATAGCGCTGCTTCGCTCGCACGCGGACGCGCGGTGTGGGTCGCGGATGACGACGATGCGATCCGGTTCGTGCTCTGCGAGGCATTGCGCGAGGCCGGTGTCGAGGTGCGCGCGTTCGCAGAGGCCGAGGCGTTGCTCGACGCGCTCGAGCGCACCCGGCCCGACGCCATCGTCAGCGACGTGCGCATGCCGGGCATGAGCGGACTCGACCTGCTCAAGCGCCTGCGCGAGCGAAGCGACACGACGCCCGTGATCGTCATGAGCGCGTTCACCGATGTCGCGTCGACCGCGGCCGCGTATCGCAATGGGGCGTTCGACTACCTGCCGAAGCCGTTCGATCTCGACCAGGCCGTATCCGCGGTCGAGCGCGCGCTGGCCCAGACGCACGCGCCGCCTGCGCCCGCGGTCACGCGATCCGCCGACGCCGAGCTGATCGGCACGTCGGCGGTGATGCGCGAGGTGTTCCGCGGCATCGGCCGTATCGCGGCGAGCGATCTCAACGTGCTGATCACGGGCAACACCGGCACGGGCAAGGAACTCGTCGCGCGCGCGGTGCATCGACACAGCAACCGCGCAGCGCGGGCATTCGTCGCCTTGAACACGGCGGCGATACCCGCCGAACTGCTCGAGGCCGAGCTGTTCGGCCACGAGGCGGGCGCGTTCACTGGCGCGCACAAGCGCAACATCGGCAGGTTCGAGCAGGCCCACGGCGGCACGCTGTTCCTCGACGAGATCGGCGACATGCCGTTGTCGCTGCAGACGCGGCTGTTGCGCGTTCTTGCCGAGAGCGAGTTCTATCGCGTCGGAGGACGGGTGCTGATCCGCGCCGACGTACGCGTCGTCGCCGCGACCCACCAGGACCTCGACGCGAAAGTCGCCGCTGGCGAGTTTCGCGCGGACCTTTTGCATCGACTCGACGTCGTGCGCCTGCATCTGCCCGCGCTATCCGAGCGCAGCGAGGACGTGCCACTGCTCGCGAGCCATTTCGTCGAGCGCGCTGCGCATGACATGCGGCTCGAGCCCAAGCGCCTCACCGCGTCGGCGCTCGGCGCGCTCGCCAAGCGCGCATGGCCGGGCAACGTGCGCCAGCTCGAGAATCTGTGCAGACGCCTCGTCGTGATGACGCCAGGACGCGAGATCCGCGCTCAGGACCTGCCGTCCGGCGACGAGCTGCCACAGGCGGCGCTGGATGGAGGCTGGCGCGCGCAGCTGCAGGGTGCGGCGCGCGCGCGGCTGGCCCGCGGCGAGCAGGGAATCTACGACCTGCTGCGCGAGGAGTTCGACGCGACGCTGATCGATGCGGCGCTGGCCGAGAACGGTGGTCGCCGCGCGCGCGCAGCGCAGCAGCTCGGTCTCGGACGCAACACGCTGACGCGCAAGGTCGGCGCATCGCGTCGACGTCGTCCGGACGCACCCGCGAAGCCGCAGAAATGAGTGGCGTGCTCGTTCGTCGCGCGAGTGCCGCCGACCTCGACGATCTCGTCGAATTCAATCGCGCGATGGCGCTCGAGACCGAACATCGGATCCTCGAGCGCGCGGTGTTGCGGCCCGGCGTCGCGCGCGTGCTCGCCTAGCCCGCGCGCGGCTTCTATCTCGCCGCGGAATGCGACGCTGTGCTCGCCGGCTGCCTCATGGTCACCTACGAGTGGAGCGACTGGCGCAACGGCGACTGGTGGTGGCTGCAGAGCGTTTACATCGCGCCCGCGTACCGTCGCCGCGGCGTGTTCCGCGCGCTGCATGCGCAGGTCGAAAGCGCGGCGCGCGCGACGCTTGGCGTCGTCGGATTGCGGCTCTACGTCGAGCGCGAGAATCACCGCGCGCAGAACACTTACGCCTCGCTTGGCTTGCACGCCGCCGAATATGCGATGTGGGAACGGGAATTCAGCCGCCCGGCGTGAACGGCAGCGCATGCCCGGTCGGCGCGTACATCGCGCGTGTACAATCGCTCGTTTTCCGGTGCTCAGCGGACGTGATGCGGCAGATTCGCACCCAGGCCTTCGAAACCTGGCAATTCTTCATCCTGCCGGGCATCGCGGCGCTGCTGCCGTGGCGTCTGGGCTGGCGCTGGCTGCGTTACTGGGCGCAGCGCGAAGACGGCCCCTTCGACGCGCCCGCGCAGGCCGCCGTCGGCATCGCGCCGCGCTATCTCGAGATCGGCGCGACGAAGGCGTTTGCCGCGCGCGTGCGTCTGCTTTGGCTCATGGACTATTGCGACCTCTACCTGTCGATCACGCGCTGGCGGCGTGCCTGGCGGCCGTGGCACGTCGAGCGGCGTGGAGCCTGGCCGCAGGGCGCGTTCATCGCCGCGGGATTCCACCATGGCACCTGCCATTGGGTGTTCAAGTCGCTCGCCGAGGACGGCCACGATTCGATGGTGATCTCGGTGCGCTGGACGCGCGAGCAATACCGCGGATTCCCGCTGCGCTACTGGTACGGCAGGCTGCGCTACTGGGACATGGCTCGGCTCGGCCGCAAGCCGGTCGCGTATCGGCCCGGAATCAAGGACCTGCTCGCACGCACGCTCGCGGACGGCGCCGCAGTCGTCGGCCTGATCGACCTGCCGCCGCGCATGGCACCGCGCGGCCAGCATCCGGTGCGCATGCTCGACCTCGACCTCAGCCTGCCCGACGGCATCGTCGCGATCGCGCGCGAGGCCGGCGTGCCGATCGTGCCGTACTGGATGGAATTCGATGCGGACATGTACCGGCGCTGCTTCTGCGTGGGCGAGCCGATCGACGCGGCAGATACCGACGCCGCGCTGGACAAGCTCGCCGCGACGCTCGACCGGCAGATCAGGAGCGCACCCGCGGCCTGGTTCTTCTGGCCCGAGGTGCCGAAATGGATCGAGGATGCGCGCGCGTTGCGCGCGGCGGACGGCACGCCTGCCGACCCTTGACGTGGTCGCGCCATGCGGATCAGGCGTTGTAGCCCTTGTACAGCGTGTTGTGCGCCTCGCGCTTCTCCGCATCCGGTCGCTCAGTTGTATAATAGTATAAAGCTATAGACTGACGATGGATCCCTGCCGGCGCGGCCCAGGGTTGCGGATGTCCGTGAAACGTGTCGGAGCGAGTCGTAAACAACACTGCGCGATTGAAGCGCGGCTCGACGCGATGCTCCAGATGCGTGCCGTCGGTGCTCCATAGCTCGAGCGCGCCGGCGTACTCGGGTCGCCAGTCGGGCGTGAGGTAGATGAGCAGGTTGAGGCGGCGGTGCGCATGCATCTGCGGGTGCCAATTGAAATCGGCGTGCACGCCGAGCACGCCCCCCGCGCGCGTCAGGTGCATGCCGCCGCCGAGCAGGTGCGCATCGACGAGCAGGTGATCGATGCCGGTGAGTCTTTCGAGGATGCGCACGAACGCGGATGAGTTGAGGTCGCGGATCGCGGTGCGGATCAGAACTGGAAATTTCGTCTCGTCACCGCAGCCGAGCTTCACCTCGAGGCCCGGCGCCGCGTAGTGGTCCCACGCGACGTCGTCGTCGGGACCGGGAAAAACCTCGGCCATCGCGAGCGCCGCGGCCGGATCCAGGAAATCGTCGATCACGATGTGCGGATAGGGCAGCGCCGCGCGAAACTCCGCCCCGCGCGCCGCGGCGAGCGCGTCGAGTCGACCGCTATCGAAAACGTAGGGATGCAATGGATTCATAGGCGATTGATGCAACTCGGCGCATAATATCAGTCCGCATATACGGGCTGTGAGCAGGTAGTCAGCATGACCAAGCGCGTCGCCGTACTCGGTGGAGTCCGCATTCCGTTTTGCCGCAACAACACTGCATATGCCGACGTCGGCAATTTCGGCATGGCGGTGAAGACCCTCGGCGCGCTGGTCGAACGCTTCGACCTGCACGGCGTCGAATTGGGCGAAGTGGCGTTCGGCGCGGTCATCAAGCTCGCAGCCGACTGGAACCTCGCGCGCGAGGCGACGCTCTCGTCGGGCCTGTCTCCGCTGACGCCCGGCATCACGACGGCACGCGCCTGCGGCACGTCGCTCGACAACTCGATCTTCATCGCGAACAAGATTTCCGCGGGGCAGATCGATGCCGGCATCGCGGGCGGCAGCGACACGACGAGCGACGTCCCGATCGTCTACAGCCGCGCGATGCAGCAGCGCCTGCTCGCGGTGAACCGCGCGCGCGACACCACCGACAAACTCAAGGCCGCGGTGCATGGTTTCTCGCTCGGCGAACTCAAGCCGAGCTTCCCGGGCGTCGCCGAGCCACGCACGGGCATGTCGATGGGCGAGCACTGCGAGCTCATGGCCAAGGAATGGAAGATCACACGCGAGGCACAGGACGCGCTGGCGCTCGCGAGCCATCAGAAGGCCGCGGCGGCCTACGAACGTGGTTTCTTCAAGGATCTCGTCGTCCCGTTCCGCGGCCTCGACCGCGACGGCTTCCTACGCGCCGACACCTCTATGGAGAAACTCGGCGCGTTGAAACCGGCGTTCGACAAGACCTCCGGGCAGGGCACGCTCACCGCAGGCAACTCGACCGGACTGTCCGACGGCGCGTCGGCGGTGTTGCTGGCGAGCGAGGAATGGGCCGCGGCGCGCGGCCTCAAGCCGAAGGCCTACCTCACTCATGCCAAGGTCGCGGCGGTCGATTTCGTCCGCGGCGAGGGCCTGCTGATGGCGCCGACGATCGCCGTGCCGCGCATGCTCGAGGCCGCGGGCCTGACCCTGCAGGACTTCGACTTCTATGAAATTCACGAGGCGTTTGCGGCGCAAGTGCTGTGCACTCTGCGTTCCTGGGAAGACGCCGACTACTGCAAGAACCGGCTAGGCCTCGACAAGCCGCTCGGAGCGATCGACCCGGCCAAGCTCAACGTCAACGGATCGAGCCTCGCGCTCGGCCATCCGTTCGCCGCGACCGGCACGCGCATCGTCGCGACGCTCGCGAAGATGCTCGAGGAGAAGGGATCCGGCCGCGGCCTCATATCGATCTGCACGGCCGGTGGCATGGGCGTCACCGCGATCCTCGAGCGCCCCTGAAAACGAAGACGCGCCCCTCGAGGCGCGTCTTGGCATGCTTGCGGGTTGGCCCTTAAGTCACGCGGAACAGCGTCGGGCCGCGCGGGCTCAAGTAGGAATCCTGTCTGCGCGAACGCATGCGAGCCTGCAGCTCGAGGCGCCGCGTTTCGAGCCACTCGACGCGCTGCATCTTCACCTGCGACAGGTCGATGCCGCGGATGTTGGCTTCGTGCGTGCGATACGACACGAAGTCTTCGTATGCGTCGATCTCCGGCTTGAGCTCGCGCTGGCACAATTCGATCATGATCGCGTCGTCGAGGAAGCCGAGCACGGGCACGTTGTCCGGAATCACGTCGTCCGGGTCGGCGAAGTAGGTCAGTGCCTGCACGACGCGCTTGCGGTCGTCGTCGGACAACGCCCAGCCCGCGTCCTTGACCATGTTGATCATCGATTCGAGCTTGGTCAGGCGTTCGCGGATGAACTCGGGAACGCTCATCGCCGCCGATTCGACGAGCACCTTGCTCGCCGCCGTGGTGATCTGGTCTTCCGTAAGGCTCGCGGCCTTCTGCTGCGCCCGCTTGGCTGCGTCGATGAAGAACTGGAGGTCGGAATCGGAGAAATCGATCGTAATCTGCAGAGACATGGCGTTGTCCGTTTGCGCTGAGGTGGCCGACGGATGAGCGTATCCAGCCTGCGGCCATGCGTCAATTGGCAATTCGCCGCGGGTCGAGGCCGCACGCGGCCGCGGCCGCGCTACATGATCGACACGAGCCCTGCGCCGAAAGCGGTCACGATGCGCGTGTAGATGTTCTTGAGCGGCAGGTCCACCTCGGGGAAATCGCCGACGTTGTCGTAACACTGGTAGAAGTCCGCCGCGCCGGGCGGGCGCGGCGTGCAGGTGCCGCCGAGGCCAGCGTGGTTGAACTCGAAGCTCGCCGCATAGCGGAACGGCCAGAAGTCGAAGACCGGCAGCGCGGCCGAGAGGTCGGCGATCGCGTTGTTGATGCCGCCGAGCAGCCGCGTGCGCCGACGCTTGGCGATCGTCCAGGCATTGTCGGGCGTCATGTCGCCTTCGATGATCATGCGCAGCCGACCGGCGAACGCGCGGTCATGGATGATGAAGCCAGACTCGGTGTTGTAGATCTCCGAGCGCGGATCGAAATTGTGCGAGCCGATGACCGCGATCGCGCCGTCGATGACCATCGACTTGGCGTGCAGGCCGACGCGCACGCCGGCGATCTTGAGCGGCGCGCGAGTGTAGCGCGCCCGTACCGGGGCCTGCGCCGGTGGCGTCCGAGCGCGCCCGCCGAGTTCGGCGTAACGCGTGATGATCCGCTCCGCCGCGCCCGGAAAGGGCTTGAATTCGTGGATCTCGAAGCCGAGCTTCAGATAGCGTTTCTTGTACTTGTAGGAGAGCGCGTACACGTAGAACGCGTCGGTGGCCGCGAGCGAATTGGTCGAGACGAGCACCTTGAGCTGCGGCCTGCTGCGGTGCAGCTGGGCGAACAGCCGGCGCGCAGTCGTGCTGAGCACGAGGTAGGGCGTCTGCACGACGATCTCGCTCTTCGCTGCGCCGACGAGGGCTGCGATCGGGCGCGTCGATCCGCGTCGCGCGTCGCCCTGTCCACTCTGCGGCTTGCCGGGCGCGTCGGCGAAGTACTCGACGCGGTCGACCGCCTGCGCGGACGCGGCAAAATGCTCGCGGATATATTCGGCGTCGTCGGCGCGCCGCGACAGGCGCGCGACGCGCGCTGGGTTGCGATAGCCGTGGGTCGAATACGCCGGCGCGCGGATGCCCTGGGCGAGAATGTCGGCCGAGACGTCGCGCAGTCGGGAGAGCGGCACGGTATGCGGATCTTTCCAGAACGCCTCGAACGAGGCCAGCATCGCCACGCCGACCGGCCCGACTGCCACGACGTCGCGGTCGCGATAGTCGAATTCGTCGTCCCAGTCGTAGTAACGGTCCTCGTAGTTGCGTCCGCCCACGATGCCGATGACGTCGTCGACGAGCAGGACCTTGTCGTGCATGCGCTGGTTGAAGCGCCAGAAGCAGCAGAGAATGCCGGCCGCAAACTCGAGCGGCGGCGTCGTCGCGTTGTGGAACGTCGGGTTGTAGACGCGCAACTCGAAATTCTCGTGCGCACGCGCGAGCGCCGAGAACAGGTGGGTGTCCTCGAGTGAGAACAGCTGGTCGCTGATCACGCGCACGGCGATGCCGCGGCGGGCGGCCTTGACGAGCTCGTCGAGGATAAGCGTGCCCGCGTCGTCTTCGCCGATAATGAACGTCTGCAACTCGATGCTGCGGCGCGCGCTGCGGATCAGGTGGACGCGCAGCAGCAGTGCGTCCTCGCCGTGTTCGATCAGACTCGCGTAGTGGAAAGCATGCTCAGGCGTGGATTGTGCGAGCGCATCGTGCGCGAGCTTGCGATACGGCGAGTCGATCGCGCACGCATCGGCGCGCGTCGACGCGCAATCGAGATCGTGAGCCTGCGCCGTCGCGGCGGTCGCGGCCGC
>JBDTYX010000078.1:0-14156 GCA_040005435.1 Rudaea sp.
GGCAATGCACCTCGTCGCGCGCGAAGCCGAGCAGGAAGTCCTTGCGGTCGCCGACCGCATGCGGCAGCGGCTGGTAGAAGCTCGGCCAGCCCGTGCCGCTGTCGAATTTCGTTTCGGACGAGAACAGGTCCAGTGCGCAGCCCGCGCAGGCGAAGACACCCTTGCGCTTCTCGTGATCGAGCGGGCTGGTAAACGCCCGCTCGGTCGCCTCCTCGCGCAGCACGGCGAACGCGGCGGGCGACAGCAGCGCGCGCCATTCCGCTTCGCTGTGGGTGACCTCGAATTTCTCGGTGCCGGCCGCGTGTGCATCGCCGATCGAGCCGAAGCGGGACTTCGCGATAAACGCCGCGACGCCCGCGATGCCCGCGCCGAGAAATAGACGGCGCCGATTACGTGAGACTTGCTGGATCATGAAGGGCTCCATTGCAATGCGAAGGAAATTTTCGCGTTCGATAAGGAGACGGCGCGGGCAATGCAAACCTTACAGGTGCCCGCCGGCGACGTTCACCCGCGGTTTGGCGTGCGCTGCCTACAGCTTGATGTAGATCCGGGCGCGGTCCAGGCAATAGACGATGAGCCACCACGAAGCGGCGAACGCGAGCGCATACGCGAGCGATGCAACGTACGCACCCGCGCGCGGCGTGATCCAGCGTGCGAAGCCCGCATCGTAGATCGGCTGCTGCCAGCCGAACGCGGGCAGCAATATCTGCATGAGTTCCGATCCCGCGTAGGCCGCGATCGCGTTCACTCCGAAACGCCTGCCGAACGGCGGCCAGCCGCGACGATCGACCGCGAGGTGGAACGCGAGCAGCGCGAGCGCCGCGAGTCCCGCGCAGCACAGGGCGAACGACGGCGTCCACAGATTCTTGTTGAGCGGCAACCATGGCATCCAGAGCGCGCTGGCGAGAAGCGCGATCACGCCGGCGACCACCAGCTGTGCGCTCTGCCCGCGGCGCAGCAGTTGGCCCGCGCAGAGGCCGAGCAGGCTCGTCGCGAGCGCCGCAAGAGTGCCCGCTAGTCCCTCGGGATCGTGCCCGCGTCCGGTCGCGGCATCGATCAGATAGACGTGCGCGCCGAACACCGCGCTATCGATGCGGCTCGCGATGTTGTCCCACGGCGCGAGCGAGCCGCCCGCGAGCAGCAGCAACCCATAGCCGAGCAGCAGCGCGGTCGCGGCGGGCAGCCAGAGCTTCGGCCGCACGTCGATCGCGAACAGCGCGGTGCCTGCGAAGCACAGCCCGATGCGCTGCAGCACGCCGGGCCAGCGCGGGTGCACGCCCGGCAGCAACCACCAAGCGACGAGGTTGATCGCGACGCCGAGCGCGACGATGCGCAGCGCGCGCCACAGCGCGGCACGACGCAGCGCGGCGGGGTCCGTGCCCTGTTCGACGCGCGGCACGATGCCGAGCGCGACCGACACGCCCATCACGAACAGGAAGAACGGAAAGATCAGGTCGGTCGGCGTCAAGCCATTCCAGTCGGAGTGCTCGAGCGGCGCGTAGACGTGCGCCCAGTCGCCCGGGTCGTTGACGAGCAGCATCGCGGCAACCGTGCAGCCACGCAGCGCGTCGACCGACGACCAGCGCCGCTGCGCGGGACTCATGACGTCGTGAACCCGAATGGCGCGGTTGGAGGCTTTTCGAGCATGGCTATCATGTACCGGCAGCCACTCAACGCTTCGGCACCAGTTGCACGGCCGCGATCACCCATAGCGGATCATGGCCACCGGTCGCGAAGCGCAGGCAAAGGTCGTGCGTTCCGTCGATGCCGGCGAGCGGAATCGTCAGCTTGCCGCGACCGATCTTCAGCAGCGGCGTGAGCGCGAGCGTGCGCACCGGCGCGCCAGCGCAGCCGTCGAGACGTAGCTGCAGCTCTCCCGACGGATACGTCGCGGGCTTGCGCTCGACGATGTTCTTCGCGTCTTTCCACAGCTGGAAGTTGTAGGGCATGCTCGTCGCATCGACCTCGAGGTGGTCGATGCCGGTGAGGTCGGCGCGCGGCCACGACCAACACGGGTCGAAGATGTCGACGACGTAGGCGTCGCGCGTCGCGTTCGCGGCGATGTCTTCGGGCAGCTTCAGGATCACGCCGCTCTTCGGATTGCACTGCGCGAGCTCGGCCGAGTTGCGCCGCAGCAGCGCGAGCGGTTCGAGCTTGCGCACACGCGCGTCGGAGAGCGGCGCCGCGCGTACGAATGCGACGGCGCGGACCTCACCCGTGGCAGGCGCGTCGAACGGCGCGGCATAGCGCGTCGACTCCGCGGTAGGCGCGCTGCCGTCGAGCGTGTAGCGAATTTCGCCGAAGCCGGTCTGGTTCGCAAGCGTCACGCGCGCATTGCGCCGCTGCGCGTCGAGCGTCGCATCGATGTGCACCGCGAATGCGCTCTGCGCGTAGTCGATGCCGAGCGCGCGATAACGCGCCTGCTGCACCGCGAGCCGCGCGAGAAAGCCCGGCCAGTCGTGCGCGGCAGGCGCAGACCAGAGCACCTCGGCGAGCGCGGCCGCACGCGGAAAAGCGGCGCGCATCACGCTCGCATCGGTGCGCAGGTATTCGCTCCACAGCGGCGCCTGGGCGCCGAGCACGTGCGTCGCCTGCGCCGCATCGAGATCCGCAGGCACGACCGCGAAGTCGTAGACGTCCCTGACCGAGAGCACCGCGGGGCGGCCCGCGGGCTCGTCGGGCAGGTCGCCGGACAGATGATCGAAGTAGAGGCTCGGATCGGGCGAGAGCACGACATCGTGCCCCTGCCTCGATGCGTCGATCGCGCCCTTGATGCCGCGCCACGACATTACGGTCGCCTGTGCGGGAATACCGCCTTCGAGGATCTCGTCCCAGCCGATCAGCTTGCGCCCGTGTGCGGCCAGGAACGCCTCCATGCGCCGCGTGAACCATCCTTGCAGCGCGGTCTCGTCCTTGAGGCCGAGCGCGTGCATGCGCGCCTGCACGCGCGCCGAGGCGATCCACTGGTCCTTCGCGGCCTCGTCGCCGCCGATGTGGATGTATTTCGACGGGAACAGATCCATGACTTCGCCGAGCACGTCCTCGAGGAAACCAAACGTCGCGTCGTCGACGTTGTACAGCCAGGTGTGCACGCCCCAGTCGCGCGAGACGCCGGGATTCCTGCCGCCGACGCCGAGCTGCGGGTAGGCGGCGATCGCGGCCTGCGCGTGTCCGGGCATCTCGATCTCGGGGACGATCGTGACGAAACGCTGCTGCGCATACGCGACGATGTCGCGGATCTGCGCCTGCGTGTAGAAACCGCCATAGCGCAGCGGCTTGCCACTTTCGTCGAATCCCGCCTTGCCGGCCGGCTGGCGCCACGCGCCGACTTGGGTGAGCTTCGGATACTTCTTGATCTCGATGCGCCAGCCCTGATCGTCGGTCAGATGCCATTGCAATACGTTGAACTTGTGCAGCGCCATGTCGTCGATGAACTGCTTGACGAATTTGGGCGACTGGAAATGCCGCGCGGGGTCGAGCATGAGGCCGCGCCAGGCGAAGCGCGGACGGTCCTCGATGTGCACGCAGGGCACGCGTTGCGGATGGGCCGCATCGAGCGTGAGCAGTTGCCATAGCGTCGTCGCACCGTTGAACAGGCCGTGCAGTGTCGGCGCCGCGACGGAGATGCGCTTGGGCGACACATCGAGCACGTACCGCTCGTCTTCCGCCGTGTCCGTGGCTTGCGCGGGTTGGAGCTCGAACGAAATTGGCGCGCCACGCGGCGACTTGGGCGAGAGGTTCGCGCCGTGCGTGCGCGCGACCGTATCGGCGAACCAGTGTGCGATCTTCGCGACCTCGTCGTTGGTCGCGATGATCGGCGTGTGTTCGTCGATCATGAATTCGCCGCTGCAGGTCTTGACCGAAGCGGGGTAGGGAATCAACGCGAGCGCGGTGGCGTCTGGCGTCGTCGCTGCAGGCGCGGGCACCGTCGCTGTTGCGGAAACGGGGAGCGCGGGCGCCGCATCGGCGCAGGCCGCGAGCGACGCTAGCAGGCCGCCGGCGAAAGCCAGGAGCGTGCGGTGGGCAGCGCCCGCTAGCGCGGATGTTCGAGAGTGGGTTGCCGTGACGGTCATTGCGGTCACCATAAAAGCGGGGCAAAAAAAAGCGGGCCTTCAATTATCCACGAAGGCCCGCGACGGCAGGAGAACTACTTTTTTTCTTGAGGGCGGATGTCTCGTCGTTGGATCAGAACTTCACGCGGAAGTTGACGTAGTACTGACGGCCGTTCACGTAGAACGCATACGGCTGCTTGCCATAGCCCGACGCTTCCGTGAAGTACTTGAGCTTCGGATCGTTGAGGTTGAGCGCGTCGAATGAGACCGACGCCCAGTCGTTGATCGTGTAGCCCAGTGCCGCGGCGAGACTGCCGATGCCCGACTGGAAGAAGTTGTCGGTGCGGCTCACGCCCGCGAAGAACGACGAGCGATAGGTGTAGCTCACGCGCGCATTGAAGCTCTGATTCTCGAAGTAGGCCGAGATGTTGGCCGTGTTCTTCGACGTGCCCTGCAGCGGCTTGCCGCTGTCGGTGCTGCCGCTCGCATGCGTGTAGTTCATCGACACGCCGAAGTTCTCGCCGATCGGCTGGATGTAGTTCAGCTCGAATCCGCGCACGTGGCCGTCTATGTTGACCGGCACGCTCACGAGATACGTGTTGAAGACATCGTGGCCCGCGTCGTGGCTCGCCTGCTGGTCCTTGTAGGTTCGCGACTCGTTGCCGTAGTTGATGTAGTCGCTGAGGGCCATATTGTAGACGCCGGCCGACAACAAGCCGCGCGGAGCGAAATACCACTCGAGCGACGCGTCGAAATTCGTCGAGACGATCGGCTTGAGCTGCGGATTGCCGCCGCTGCCGGTATGGGTGAGGTCATCGAGCGAGGCGAATCCCGCAAGCGCGGAATAGTCCGGACGCGTCATCGTCTGCGATGCGGCCAGGCGGCCGACCAGTTCGTCGCTGAAGCTGTACTTCAGGTTGGCGCTGGGCAACCACTGATCGCGGGTGTTGTCGTACTGGCTCGTGTAGTAGTCGCCGAACGCCGAACCCGTGAACGGCCCGGAGATATTGTAGGCGTCGGGATTCGTCGCGTTGTACTGGATCGCCGCGTCGGTGCGCACGAAACGCACGCCCGCGTTGCCGGCCCATTTGTCTTGCGCGAAATTGAGCTGAGCGAAGGCGGCGGTGTCCTTCTCCTCGACCTTGTAGATGTTCTGCCAGTTGAAGCGGCCGACCGGATCGCGGTTCGCGAACTTCGCGTCTATCGCCGCGAGCTGAGCCGGCGTGTAATACCAGATGTTGCTCGGGAACGTGCCGCCGAGCGAGCTGCCGAAGTCGCCCGGATAGTTCGAGTAGACGCCCGGGTACGCCGCCGGGTTCTGCCAGTCGGAGCCGAAGTTCGGGCCCTGGCCGATGTCGGTCTTGTTCTGGCGCGTGTGGTCGGAGTAGCGCACGCCGAAGTCGAGCGAGCTCAGCGCGCCGTTGTCGAGCGCGAGCTGGCCGTCGACCTTCGCCCAGTCTTCCTTGTCCGTCACGTGGATGTTCTGATCGCCGAAGATCCAGCCGTTCTGCGGCAAGATGGCCGACGGCGAGCTGTTGTCGCCGCCCTGCGCCCAGTTGATAGGCTGACCGAGGCCGCGCATCTGCCAGCTCGCGCCCGCGCCCGCGCCCGTGCCGAGTTCGGTGACGTCCTGGTTCGGGCTGTCGCCCCGGCCCTGCGTGTTGCCGATCTGGCCCGTGAACGTGAGGTGGTCGGTAGGGCGCCACTTCGCGTCGGCGGTGAGGTATTCCGATTGCGACGCTGCGCCCGGGCGCGAGATCTGGTCGTAGACGCCATACGGCGTCGCACTGCCCGGCTGGGGTGCGAATGTCGCCGAAGTCAGCACGTTGCCGTTGACCGAGTAGCCCGGCGCGAGACCCGCGCCGCTCGGCACGAACTGGCTCGCCCACTGCAGGTAGTTGCGGTTGTAGTTGTCGGCCTTGAGTTTGGAGTAGAAGCCGCTGAGGTCGATCGTCAGCGTTTCCGACGGCTTGAACTCGACGTCGACGACACCGCCCTCGCGCGTACGCTTCTGCGTGAACAGCGCTGCGCCGATCAGGTTGGGATAGTAGACGCCAGCAAGATCGGGATGCGCCTTGGCGATCGCGTCACTGGCCTGGATCTGGCTGTAGCCGCCGACCACTTCCTGGCCGTTTCGCTGCAGGCTGCGCTGCTCGTAGAAGCCCTGCAAGAGGACACCGAAAGACTCATCGGCATTCTTCCAGTTGAACAGCGCACTCGCCTGCGGCTTGGTGCTGCTCGGGAGGTCGGAATAGACGCCGCCGAGCGATGCCTCGAACGTCATCGGCTTCGAGAATTCGAGCGGTTTGCGCGTGATGATATCGACGGAGCCCGCCGCGCCGCCCTCGACGATCTTCGCCTCGGAGCTCTTGTGCACGATGACTTCGCTGACGATTTCGGACGGCAGTAAGCTGTAGCTCACGCTGCGGCCGACGGTCTGCACCTGGCTCAATACGAACCAGTCGCCGGTCCCGACGCCGTGCCCGTTGATGAGGGTCTGGGTGAGGCTCGGATTCGTGCCGCGCAGCGAGACGCGATCGCTCTCATCGAAGCCGCCTTCGCTCGCGCTCGACGAACCGATGTTGACGCCCGGGATACGCTGCAGCGTGTCCGCGACGTTCTTCGCCGGCAGCTTGCCGACGTCTTCCGCGGTGACGATGTCGACGTGCGAGTCCGAAGCCTGCTTCAACCGCAATGCGGCGGCTTCGGTGTCGCGGATGCCGGTGACGATGATTGTTCCGAGTTCTTCGGCGTTCTTGTCTGCTGGAGTGCTCTGCGCATCGGGTGCCTGCACTGCCGCCGGCTGTGCAGCCGTTGTCGGAGCGGGCGCCGCGTGGGCAACGGTGCTTGCGTAAAGGCCGGCAGCGATGCTGGCCGCGAGTATGGTCTTGGCGTAATTCATGGGGTTGCCCCTCTGGTCAGGTGTGGGTTCCGGGAGCCGCGCTGTGCCGCGAGGTTCTGCCGGGCTTCGACTGCGTTGTTGCCTATCCTCATTTCTACAACTGTCGGGCACATCCCGTGCCCCATTCCGATCCGATGCAGTGGGCGTCGGGCGCGCATTTAAATCGCCGCCGCCGCGTTGTCCACAAACCAGTGCGCGGCGCCGCTGACGCCGAGCTGGCCGTGTTCGATGACGTGCACGGGCACGCGTTCGAGCACGGTGCGCAGCGTGCCCTTGTCGTGGAAGCGTTCCGCGAATTCGCTGCGCTGGAGCAGCGCCAGGATCTGCGGCAGGAAACCACCCGCGAGCGAGACGCCGCCGAACGCGCCGAACAACACGACGAGGTCGCCGACGAGTCCGCCGAGCCACGCGCAGAAGCAGGCGACACACTCGCTCGCGACCGCGTCGCTGCCGTCGAGCGCGGCGGCCGTGACTTCCATCGGCGAGACGAGTCGCGCGGGAATCGCACGGATCTCGCAGATCGCGCGGTAGAGGTTCAGCAGCCCGGGGCCCGAAAGCACCTGCTCGTTCGGCACGTGGACGACGCCGCGTCCGAGATGGCGCACGACCTGCATCTCGAGCGCGGTGTGCGGCGCGATCGCGGCATGGCCTGCCTCGGTGCGGAGGATCGCGGGGTGCGGCTGCGCCGGCAGCAGCACGGCTGCGCCGAAGCCGGTGCCGGGGCCCACGACGAGACGCGGCAGGTTGAGGTCGATACCGCCCGAGCCCGCGACCTGTACCGCATCGGTCAGCGGATGGAAGTGCGTCGCATAGGCGATCGCCTGGAAATCGTTGACGAGTGCGACCCGCTCGAGACCGAGGTCGCGGCGCAGCGCGGAGATCGATACCTTCCACGGCAGGTTCGCGTTGATCAGATCGTCGCCGAGCGCGTAGCCCGCGCACGCGATGCACGCGCCCAGCGGACGCGCTCCGGACTCGCGCAGGTACTCGAGCAGGATAGCCGACAGGCTCGCATGGCTCGCACACGCGTACTTGCGGTAGCCGAGGATATGTAGCGGCTCGTCATGCGCCACAGCCGAAGCGGAGCGTTGCTGGATCAGTCCGATCCGCGCATGCGTGCCACCGACGTCGGCCGCGAGGAACGGACCCGCCGCGGCGCTAGCCGCACCCGTGCGCGCGCCGTAGGACTCGACTGAGAGAGGACTTGCATCATGCATCGCGGACTGCTTCCCCAGTTGCGCTTTGGCCGATGGCCAGTTGATTCGGGCGGAGCATGCGCTACCATGACAACGTTGTCAAGATCATGACAAAATTGTCTGACTTGATGCAAATATGATATATTAAAGTGAATATAAACAACGATATATATTTATTATTTAATATAAATAGTCATGACAACGTGCATGCCATCGTGACTTTTTGGTACCTCCCCCCACGCGTCGTGTCGACGATCATTGCGGCGTCCGGCCACACGCAGCGCAGCGCGAACTGGGGGCGTAGTGTAGGAATATACAAAGTGTCTTTACGGGGGCGGGCGCCTCAATACCGGGCGGATCCGACATCGTGGTGGCGCGCACGCGGACCGGCGCGCGACCGAGGAATCGCCGCGGACCCACGTCCACCACAGACGGGATAAGCTAGGGAAATGCGCAGCCCAACGATCAAAGATGTCGCCAAGCGGGCGAAGGTGTCGCTCAAGACGGTCTCGCGCGTGATCAACCACGAGCCGGCGGTGCTCGATGCGACGCGCAAGCGCGTCGAGCAGGCCGTCGCCGAACTCGACTATCGGCCCGACCAGTCGGCGCGCAGCCTGCGCAGCGCGAAGTCCTATGCGCTCGGCATGGTCTACGACAACCCCAACGCGTACTACGTGATCGCGATGCAGAACGGCGTGCTCTCGGTGTGCCGCGAGAACGGCTTCGGCTTGCACATCCATCCTTGCGACTCGAACTCTCCGCGACTCGCAGAAGAGCTGCGCGACCTCGCGCAGCACTCGCGACTCGCCGGGCTCGTGCTCGCGCCACCGATGTCCGAACGCATGGACCTGATCCGTTTCCTCGCCGCGAACAAGATCAAGTTCGTGCGCATCCTGTCGGCCGCCGAGGACCCGCGCGACGGATTTCCGTGCGTGTTCGTCGACGACCGCGACGCGGCGTACGCGGTCACGGAGCACCTGATCCAGCTCGGCCACCAGCGCATCGGTTTCCTCTGGGGCGGCAAGGCGCATCGTTCGAGTCCCGAGCGCTTCAAGGGGTACGAGCAGGCGCTCAAGCACTACGGCATCGCGATCGACAAGGCGCTGATCGTCGAGGGCGACTATTCGTTCGACGACGGATTCCGCGGCGCGCGCAAGCTGCTCGCGCTCAAAGTGCCGCCGACCGCGATCTTCGGCTCGAACGACGAGATCGCCGCGGGCGTGCTCGCGGCCGCGAAGTCGGCGAACCTGAGCGTGCCCTACGACCTGTCGATCGCGGGATTCGAGGACAGCCCGTTCTCGCGCCAGTGCTGGCCGGCGCTCACGACCGCGAAGCAGGCGACCGAGGACATCGCGCGGCGCGCGACGCAGCGCCTGATCGCCGAGCTCAAGGACGCGCGTCACGCGCACAATGCGGACAACGTCGGCTTCAGCCCGACGCTGGTCGTGCGCGGCTCGACCGCGCCGGTCCGCCCCGGCGGTTGAACGCGACGGATCCGGCCGCGCGGCCGCGTCGTTCGCTGTCTAGAAGGTCTTGGTCAGCCCGAAGTATGCGCCAGCGCGCGGCCCGTACTGCGGCGCGCCGACGCCGATGCCCGAGCCGTCGCGGATCTGGTAGACCTCATCGGTCGCGTTGATCAGCGCGAGGCGCACGTTGGTCCTGCCGAGTTGCGGCAGTTCGAAATCGCGGCTCGCCGACAGGTTGACCTGCCAGTAGGTCGGAAGGTGCGCGGAGTTCGCGAAATCGTTGCGCAGGCCCGAGCCGTACAGGAAATCGGCGCCGAGTCTCGTGCCGTTCCAGTCATAGCTTACGCCGCCCGAGCCGCTGAGGCGCTGGTCGTGGTCGAGGTGCACCCAGTGGCTCGCGATGTAAGCGAGTTCGTCCGGATCGAAGTTGTATTGGCCGGTCACGACCTGCTTGCCCATCGCGCGACTTGAGGAGACGTTGAGGTAGGCGCTGAGCGGGCCGCTCGTGTAGTTGGAGGTGAACTCGACGCCGCGCACTCGTCCATCGTTGTAGTTGAACGGCGAGAAGATCAGCGCAGCGCCGAACTGACCCTCGTCGAGCAGGTTGTGCACCTTGCGGTAGTAAGCGTCGATCCCGAGAGTCAGATGGTCGCCGAGTTTCTGGCTGATGCCGGCGTCGAAATAGTGCGAGCGCTCCGACAGCGTCTGCGCGTTCACGTTCGTTGGCAGCGCATTCGTCGTGCCCTGGAACTTGCCGATGTCGGTCGGCGAGATCAGTTCGGTCGGCGGCGGCGTGAAGTAGCGCGCGTAGCCCGCATGCAGCGTCGTCGAGTCGCTGGCCTGATAGACGAGACCGACGCGCGGGCTGAGCTGGCCTTCGCTGACGTAGGCGTCGACCTTATCCGCACGCAGGCCGTAGTTCAACGCGAGCTTGTCGTTGATGTTCCATTGGTCCTGCAAGTAGATTCCATAGGTGCGCGCATCGATGTGCGCGGCGTTGTCGACGATCGTGATCGGCACCGTACTCGTCTGGTTGCCGTCGTCGTCCGCCAGGAAGACGAGCGACGACGAGTCGCTGACTGGATGCTCGCTGCTCGCGTACACGCCGTAGCGCAGCGTGTGCGTGTCGCCGAGCGGCGTCGAGAAGTCCGCCTGCAACGTGTCGGCGCGGTTGCTGCGGCCGATCGTGCCCGCGACGCCGTTGAAGATCAAGTCGCCGACCGCGTCGGGCGCGTAGTTGACGCTCGTGTAGCGCTGGCCGAGCGACAGCTGATAGTCGCTCGCGCCGAGCTTGCCCTGCAGCGACAGCACGCCGAAGCGGGTCGTCTCGCGCTGGCGCTCGTCGAGCAGGCTCGAATCGAACGTTGCGCTGCCGGCGAGCACGTATGCGGGCGTCTGACCTGGATTGTTCGGTATCTCGAAGCGGTTGTTGGTCACGCCGAACATCAACGACACACGTGAATCCGCGCCGAGCAGATACGATAGATAGCCGAATCCCTTGGCCTGATTCGTGTGGTCGTGGATTGCGTGGTACGACGACGTAGGATTCTCGATGCCGATGTCGTTCTGCACGTAGTCGCCCGTGAAGAACCAGCTCCAGCGGTCGGCGCTGCCGTGCAGCGCGATCTGCGGATTGAAGCTGCCGAACGAACCCGCCGTCACGCCGATGCTGCCGCCGAAGTCGTCGTCGCCCGTGCCGTCGCCGTGCCGATGCGCGCCACTCTCGGTCGTGATGTCGACGACGCCCGCGGTGCGATAGCCGTATTGCGCCGGCAGCGCGCCGGTGAGCAGCTGCTCGCGCTCGATGATCGACGCGTCGAGGCTTTGGCCGAACCCGGAGATGCTCTCCGGGATGATGACGCCGTTGATCCGGTACTGCAGGTCAGCATGGTCGCCGCGCACGTGCAGTTGTCCGTAGGAATCCTGCACGACGCCCGGTGCCTGCAGCAGCACCTGGTTGAGAGGCGTCGCGCTGCCTAGCGGCAGCTGCTCGATCGCCGCCTTGTCGATCGTGTACTGGCTCGCGCCGATGTCTGGCGAGAGCTGGTTGCGCGACGCGTCGAGCTGCGCGCTGACCTCGACCGGCTTGAGCGTCGTCGCGTCGGCACTGACAGCGGCCGCGACGTCCGTCGTGGTATCCGTCGCGGTGGATTCCGCCGCATGACAGTCGAGACTAGAGGCGAGCGCGGAGGCGACCGCGAGGGCGACGAGCGTCTTGTTCATCTTGAGCATTTCCCGTATCGTGAATGTTATGTTATATTATAACAATACAAATTGGCGGGAACCTGCCAGAAGTCACACGACGGCCGTCTCGGCGCGTTAGCGCGTGACCCAAGCAGACTGGCAACGACCCCTTTATTCTGTTACATTATAACTTAGCCATGAATCCACATTCCGCCCACCCCGCGCACGCCGATGCCGCCCACGATGCACTCGCGCATATCGCAGATCGTGTCGGTGCGACAGCCTCGTTCCTGTGCGCGTTGCACTGCGCGGCGCTGCCCTTCGTGGTCGCGCTGCTACCGGCGCTCGGCCTGAGCTTTCTCGCCGATCACCGCTTCGAGCGCATCTTCATCCTCTGCGCGAGCGGACTCGCGCTCGCCGCGCTCATCCGCGGCTATCGCCGGCATCGCATCGCGACCCCGCTCGTGACCGCGCTGCCGGGCCTCGCGCTGCTCTGGATCGGCGCATGGGTATTCGATGCCGAGGATTCACTCGCGCTGCACGCGACGCTCGTTGCGCTCGGCGGTTGCTGCGTCGCGTTCGCGCATGTCCTGAACTTGCGTCTCACGCACCTGTTCGGCTGCTGCGCGCCGCAGACGCGCTGATCGCGCACTCGGCCATGCCGTGACGCTTCACGCGTCAGAGCAATTGTGTAACGCCGACCCACCCACCTACCATCGCCCCATGAACGCGGCCAGCCACTCGCACTCTCACGCCCACTCCGGAGAGCGCCGCCTGATGATCGCGTTCGCGCTGACCCTGCTGACGCTCGTTGTCGAGGCGGTCGGCGGCTGGTACTCGGGGTCGCTCGCGCTGCTCGCCGACGCGGGCCACATGTTCGTCGACGCGTTCGCGCTGCTGCTTGCGTGGGGCGGCGCGCATTTCGCGCGCCTCCCCGCCGATCAGCGCCGCAGCTTCGGCTACGCGCGCCTCGAAGTGCTCGTCGGCTACACCAACTCGCTCACGCAGATTGGTATCGGCGTGTGGATCGTGGTCGAGGCGCTGTTGCGGCTCGGCAATCCGACGCCGATCCTGTCGGGCGTCATGCTCGTCGTCGCGCTCGCGGGCCTGCTCGTCAACGCGATCCTGCTGCAGTTGCTCGGCGGGCACGCGCACGACGATCTCAACACCGCGAGCGCACGCCTGCACGTGTTCGGCGATCTGCTCGGTTCGCTCGGCGCGGTCGTCGCGGCGTTGATCATCCGTTGGAAGGGCTGGCTATGGGCCGACCCCGCGATCTCGCTCGTCGTCGCGCTGTTGATCATCGGCAGCGCCTGGCGGCTGCTGCGCCGCTCGGCGCATATCCTGCTCGAGGGCACGCCGGACGACGTCGACGCGACGCAGGTCGTCGCTGCGCTGCGCGGCGAGGCCGGCGTGATCGACATCCATCATCTGCACATCTGGCAACTCGCTGGCGGGCGGCGCCTCGCGACGCTGCATGCCCGGATCGTCGAAGGTGCCGACGCCCAGGCGGCGCTGCAACGCGTCCAGGCGCTACTGCGCGGGACGTTCCACATCGCGCATGCGACCGTGCAGATCGAGAGCTACGACTGCGTCGCCACGGACTGCGGCGACGGCCACGCGCCGGCCTCGGCGGCTCCCAATGATCCTGCCGGCCAGGCGCACGCTGGCAACACGCACGCCCGCCACGATCACTGAGTGGCGTTCGCGCCGTCGGCGCGTTTGCGGCGTGCGAGCCACGACGCAGCACAATCCCTGCCCAGATCGCGCAACTCGCGCAGGAACGCGAGGCGCGTGTTGATCTGGGTCTTCGCGCTGTAGCCGTCGAGAGATTCGCCCGGCTCGATGATCTGCATGTCGATGGCCTTCACGCGCTGGCCGATCGGCGTCAGCGGGAAATTCTTCGCGAGCATGCCCTGCAACGACTGCAGCGTTTCGAGTTCGCGGATGAAGGTCGTCGAGAATCCAAGCTCTGTGATGCGCGCGGCGATTTCGCGTGCTGTCTTGGGCGGCTGCGTGTGCTCGATCGGCTGCACGAGCACGCAGAGGATCTCGAGCGCGCTGCAGCGAAACACGAGTGGCTCGATCGCGGGATTGCCGGCGTAGCCTCCGTCCCAATGCAGCTCGCCGTCGATCTCGACCGGCGCAAAAATCTGCGGCAGGCAGGTGCTCGCAAGCAAAGCGTCCAGCGTGACCCGGCCGTTCTCGAAAAGCGCGAGGCGGCCGTCGCGGACGCGCGTCGCCGCGATGAACAGCTTGAACGGCGATTTCGCGCGGATGCGCTCGAAGTCGAACTGCGCTTCGGCGATCGAGCGCACCGCGTTGATGCCGAGCGGATTGATTTCCTGCGGCGTGA
>JBDTYX010000256.1:0-4158 GCA_040005435.1 Rudaea sp.
TCGCTCGAGGCGATATTCCTGTCCTGCTTCGTGTTGATCAGCCAGAACCGGCAGGCGGAAAAGGACCGCGTGCGGTCGGACATCGAATACGACGTGAACATCAAGGCCGAGCTCGAGATCGCGCATCTGCACGAAAAGACCGATCGCATGTATGCCGAAATGCTCGAGCAGTTCACGCGCATCGAAAAAGAGGCGCAGCGCGTGGCGCTCGCCAGCGGGCGCTGATCGTCCGGAAATGGCGGAAATGGGGTCGGAAATGGGGTCAGGTTCATTTTATTGTCAGTCTGCAAATGCAGATTCGCTATTCGAAAAAATGAACCTGACCCCATTTTCAATGCCGCCATCCGCAATCCTGCGCGCAGCCGCCTTGAAGCGTCAGGCGGCGCCGATCGTCCTGTCGACGACCGCCTGCGCCTCGGAGATCACGCGCTTAAGATGCGCCTCGTCGCGAAAGCTTTCCGCATAGATCTTGTAGATGTCCTCGGTCCCCGACGGACGCGCCGCGAACCAGCCGCTCTGCGCGACGACCTTGATGCCGCCGATGCGGCCGCCGTTGCCGGGTGCCTTGTCGAGCACCTGCTGCACCTCCTCGCCGGCAAGTTCGCGGATCTCGATCTTGTCGGGCGTCAGCTGCGCAAGCTTCTTCTTCTGTTCGACATTGGCGCGCGCGTCGACACGATTCGTCAGCGGCGCGCCGAGCTCGGCGCTCAACGCGGCATAATATTCGCCAGGGTCGCGCCCGCTGCGCGCCGTGATCTCTGCCGACAGCAACGCCGCGGCGATGCCGTCCTTGTCGGTCGTCCACACGCCACCATCGATCCGGGAGAACGTCGCGCCGGCGCTCTCCTCGCCGCCGAAGCCCAGCGATCCGTCGAGCAACCCTCCGACGAACCACTTGAGCCCGACCGGCGTCTCGTACAGGCGCCGGCCGAGACGCGCCGCGACCCGGTCGATCATCGAACTCGACACGACCGTCTTGCCGACGCCTGCGTCTGCGCGCCAGTGTGGACGATGGCGGAACAGGTAGTCGATCATCACGCTCAAGTAGTGATTCGCCGGCATCAGGCCACTGCTGGGCGCGACGATGCCATGCCGGTCGTGATCGGTATCGCAGGCGAACGCGACGTCGAAGCGGTCCTTGAGGTGGATCAGGCGCCGCATCGCAAACGGTGACGACGGATCCATGCGGATGCGCCCGTCCCAGTCGAGGGTCATGAAGCGAAACGTCGGATCGACCGCGTCGCTGACGACGCTCAGGTCGATCTTGTAACGTTCGGCGATGCGCGCCCAGTAATGCACGCCGGCGCCGCCCAGCGGGTCCACGCCGAGGCGCAGGCCCGCACCGCGCACGGCGTCGAAGTCGATCGCGTTGCCGAGGTCAGCCACGTAGGTGCCGAGGAAGTCATGCTCGTGCGTGGTCGCCGCGCCGCGCGCACGCGCGAACGGGATGCGCAACACGCCGGCAAGATCGTCTGCGATGAGGCGATTGGCCTCGTTCTCGATCCAGCCGGTGACATCGGTGTCCGCCGGACCGCCGTTGGGCGGGTTGTACTTGAAGCCGCCGTCCTCGGGCGGGTTGTGCGATGGCGTGATGACGATGCCGTCGGCGAGACCGCTTTCGCGCCCGCGATTGTGGACGAGGATCGAATGTGACACGGCCGGGGTCGGCGTGTATTCGTCGGCAGTCGCGATCATCGTCTCGACGCCGTTTGCCGCGAGTACTTCCAGCGCCGTCGCGAACGCGGGCGCGGACAGCGCGTGCGTGTCGAACCCCATGTACAGCGGTCCGTCGATGCCTTGCCGCTTGCGATAGGTGCAAACGGCCTGGCTGATCGCGGCGATATGCGTGTCGTTGAAGCTCGCGCGCAACGACGAGCCACGGTGACCGGAGGTGCCGAATGCCACGCGTTGTGTGGGCACCGAAGGATCGGGGCGCTGGGTGTAGTACGCGGTGACAAGTCTCGGGATGTCCTCGAGAACCGATTCGGGGGCGGGTTCGCCCGGCGTGAGGACCGCGTCGACCATTGGGCAGATTCCTTGAGGTCTTCTATGACACCGCCCTAGGCGGTCAGTGTTGCGCTTTTCTTGGCTATTCGCTGCATGAGTTCCTGCCACGACTGGACGAACGCCTGCGCGCCGTCCTGCTGCAGCTTCAGGGCAAGCGCGTCCACGTCGACGCCTGCGGCCGCGAACGTCGCGAGCGTCGCTTCTGCGGCCGTCGCATCCCTCTCCATCGCGCCACGCAACCGGCCGCGTTCTGCGAATGCGAGCAGGGTCTTCTCGGGCATCGTGTCTATCGTATCGGCAGCGGCGAACGCCTCGACGTAGAGGCTCGGCGACAGGTTGGGGTCTTTCGTCCCGGTGCTCGCCCAGAGGAGGCGCTGCGGGTGGGCTCCTAGCGCCGCGAGTTCGGTCCAGCGCTTCGACGCGAGGAGGTCGAGATAGGCGCGATACGTGCGGCCGCCGATCGCGATGCCGAGCCGGTTGTGCAGGTCGGCCGGCGTGTCGCTGCCGAGCGCGCGGTCCCAGCGGCTGATGAACAGCGAGGCGACCGATTCGACGCGCGCATCGAGTCCGGCGGCGACGCGGCGCTCGATGCCGCGCAGATAGGCTTCGGCCGCGGCGAGGTACTGCTCGCGCGAGAACAGCAACGTCACGTTGACCGGTACGCCGGCGAAGATGGATTCCTCGATCGCTGGCAGGCCTTCCGGCGTGCCGGGGATCTTCACGAACAGATTCGCACGCCCGGCCTGCGCGAAGATTGCTTTCGCTGCGGCGATCGTGCCCGCGCTGTCGGCGGCGAGCAGCGGCGACACCTCCATCGACACCCAGCCGTCGACCCCTGAGCTGCGGCGATGGACCGGCTCGAAAAGGTCGGCCGCGCGGCGCAGGTCCTCGAGTGCGAGTTCTACGAACAACGCCTCGCCCGACTTTCCCGCGCTCGCCTTCTCGCGGATAGCCGCGTCGTAGGCACCGCTGCCGATCGCCTCGTTGAAGATCGTCGGATTTGAGGTCAGCCCGGTGACGGAAAAATTGCTGATGTAGCGCTCGAGCGTGCCGTTGTCGAGCAACTCGCGCGTGATGTTGTCGAGCCAGATGCTCTGGCCGAGCGCATGCAATTCTCGCGTGGGTTCCATCTTCATTCCTTCGATATTCTGCACGGAAGCAGGCAGCGCCACCTTGGCGGCTCGCGCGGAGTCCTGACCCTGAGCAGTGTAAGCCGGCCGGCGCCGGGCAGGCTGAACCCCGCCCGACGAAGGTTGCGCCTCAGCTCGTCTTCACCCTGTAGCAGGGCACGTATGCCGACCCACCCGGCAACTTCATGCGCTGCTGGACCACAAAGCTCGCGAGCATGCGGTCGAGCGCACGCATGATCTCCGGGTCTCCATTGATCTCGAACGGACCATGCGCTGCGATCGCCGCCATGCCCTCCTCCTTGACGTTGCCGGCGACGATGCCCGAGAACGCGCGGCGCAAATCCGCCGCGAGCAGGTGCGCGGGCTGGTCCTTGTGCAGCTTCAGGGCCGCCATATTCGCATGGGTCGGCTTGAACGGCTGCTGGAACTGCAGCTCGATGTGCAGTCCCCAGTTGAAGAAGAACGCATCCTGGTTCTCGATGCGGTATTCGCGCACCTTCTCCATGCCCTTGCTCATCACGCGTGCCGTCTCTACCGGGTCGTTGATGACGATGCGATAGCGCCGGGCGACTTCTTCGCCGAGCGCGAGACGCAGGAACTGGTCGATCTGCTGGAAGTAGTCCGCGGATTCCTTCGGCCCTGCGAAGACCAGCGGGAAAGGCGCCTTCGCGTTCTGCGGGTGCAACAGGATGCCGAGCAGATACAGGATCTCCTCGGCTGTGCCGACGCCGCCCGGAAACACGATGATGCCGTGGCCCAAGCGCACGAACGCCTCGAGCCGCTTCTCGATGTCCGGCATGATGACGAGCTGGTTTACGATCGGATTCGGCGACTCCGCCGCGATGATTCCGGGTTCGGTGATGCCGATGTAGCGCTTGGTGCGCAGGCGCTGCTTGTCGTGGGCGATCGTCGCTCCCTTCATCGGCCCCTTCATCGCGCCCGGGCCGCAGCCGGTGCAGATGTCGAGGCCGCGCAAGCCGAGGTCGTAGCCGACCATCTTCGTGTATTTGTATTCGTTGCG
>JBDTYX010000257.1:0-4149 GCA_040005435.1 Rudaea sp.
CCACGACGACGGCGCGAAATTTCGCTGCAGGCGGCACCATGCAGCCGCCACTCAGACCTTGATGATTGCCATCGCGATGCCGAGGAAACCCGCGCCGACGAGGAAACCGACCGGGCCGATGCTGAGCGCGTAGCCGAGCGTGCGCTGGCTCGGATTGCGCACGTAGCTTGCGAGATAGAGCACGCGGCCGACGAGATAGACCGCCCCGACGAGCGCCATCGAGGTCGCCGACCAGTAGTGCGCCGCGATCCACAGCGCGGGCAGGAACATGATCAGCGTCTCGAGCGTGTTCTGCTGTACGCGGAAGTAGCGTTCGAATTCCTCGTGCCCGGTGATCGCGGGAGCGCGGATGCCATGCTTCGCACGCGCCTTGCCGACGAGGAACGCGAAACAGAAATACTGCAGGATGGCGAGCAGCGTCACCAGATCGACCCAGACCATTTTCTCGTCTCCCGAAGGTTTTGCCGGATGGCGCGTGTGTCCCCCACCCGACGAATCGGATGCCATGGCCCCGCCGCAGGGCCACGGAGTGTAGCCCGCGCGACGCGGTATTTCCTTGAACCCGTGCGCGATCTGAAATCCCTCTAGCCACGTCGGCGAGTTTGCGGCGCGCGAACCTCGCTCGCGCCCCTAGCAAGCGCGTTGCGCGTATTGCGTCTTGTGGCTGCGAGTGGACGCGCGTTCGTCGTCACGCAAGGCGTCGCGGCCACGCCCGGACGCCGCACCCACCCGATCGATCGGCGCAGATGCCGGCAATTCGTTTCAGAAGCGGATGCGCCCGCTCAGCATCTGCGCGTACATGACCCAGTCGCCCACCAAGCTATAGAGCGGGTGCGTGAAGGTCGCGGGGCGGTTCTTCTCGAAGAAGAAGTGTCCGGCCCAGGCGAAGCCGTAGCCGGCTAGTGGCAGCAGCCACCACCAGGCCCAGTGACCGGTCCACGCGATCGAGACGAGCAGGATCAGCACGAGCGTGCTGCCGACGAAATGCAGGCGACGACAGATCGGGTTGCGATGTTCGGACAGGTAGTAAGGGTAGAACTCGCGGAAACTCGAAGCCATGGCCGCCCCCGATCTGTTGCGCGTCCGATTCTCGCATCGGACGCGCAACAGCGGCAAGCGCTGGCACGCCGCCTGATCAGTCGTTCTCGTGACGCTTCGGAATCTCGACGCGGCCGCCGATCTCGCGGTGGTGGATATCGCCGCTGCCCGCCGCCTTGACGATGAGGCTGCCCGTGACGTGCTGCGCGTCGATGTCGCCCGAGCCGATCGAGCCGACGAACACGTCGCCTCCTACGCGGTCGACCTGCATGTCACCCGAACCGACGCTGTCAACGCTGACGCCGCCGCGCACGTCGGTGAAATGCAGGTCGCCGGAGCCGACGTTGCCGACCTTGACCTCGCCGCGAACTTCCTTCGCGGTCACGTCGCCCGATCCGGATCCGCGCAGGTCCAGGCTGCCGACGTCGCTCGCGATGACATCGCCCGAGGCGACCTTGAGGCTCGCCGCGCCGGTCACGCCGTCGAGTTTCAGGTCGCCCGAGTGCGAGCTGAAATCGAGCGCCGCGACATGGGTGATGTCGGCGTCGCCCGAGTGGGTGTCCACTTCGAGCGCGAGCGTCGCCGGCACGCGCACGTGGAAGTCGATGTACCCGTAGCTGTTGCCCAAACTCGTGTGACTCTCGCGCGGCGCCGGCCGCACGACGACCTTGCCGCCCGCGCGGCTCTGTGTGATGTTGAGTTCGTCGAGCCAGTCCTGTTGCGACGCACAGGCACGGCCGCGCACCTCGATCTTCGCAAGACCGGGCACGCCCTGCACCTGCAAGTCGCTCGAGGTCAGCTCGAAGCGCAGCGCGCTGAGGCCTGCGGGGTCGATGTCGAGCGTACGCTCGGCGGTGAACGCGCAGTGGTCTGCGAAAGCCGGAGCCGCCGCGAGCAGCAAGAGGGAGCCGAGGATCAGGCGCATGAGGATGTCTCCTTATTGGATGTCATGGCTAGGATGCGTGGATCGTGCCGCAGGGTTTAAGCGGCGCTGCATTTGCGTGACGGCGCCGACGGCGCACCGACCCTCTCTGCAACCCGCGGCCAGGCGCGGTGCGCCTCCGAAACACGCCGACGTGGCGAACGCGGTCCTTCAGAGGCGCCCGGCCTTGTCGTCAGTCTTGGCCCGCTCCCAATAGGCGTCCTGCTCGGCGAGCGACTTGCCCTCGAGCGTCGTACCCTCGGCGGCGGCGAGCGCTTCCATGCGCCGGAAGCGGCGCTCGAACTTGGCATTGGCGCCACGCAGCGCTTGCGAGTAGTCGACGCTGGTGAGTCGCGCCAGATTGACGCAGACGAACAGAACGTCGCCGATCTCGTCGGCGACGCGCGCACGATTGGCCGCCTGCGCCACGGCATCGCCCTCGCCGCGCGCGGCAAGCTCGTAGCGCACCTCGTCGAGTTCCTCCTCTAGCTTGTCGATCACGGGTCCCGGCGCCTGCCAGTCGAACCCGATGCGCGCTGCGCGCTTCTGCAGCTTCAACGCGCGCTGCCACTCGGGCAACCCGCGCGCAATGCCGGCGAGTACGCTCGCGTCGGCGTCTCCGCCAGCCGCGCGCTCGCGGCGCTTCTGCGCTTCCCACGCGGCGGTCTGCGCATCTGCGTCCGCGACTGTCGCGAGGTTGCCGTCGGCGTCGGGGAAGACATGCGGATGGCGGCGCAGCATCTTCGCGCAGATCGCCGCGACCACATCGGCGAAGCGGAAGCGACCCGCCTCCTCCGCCATGCGCGCATGGAATACCACCTGCAGCAAAAGGTCGCCCAGTTCGTCGCAGAGATCGGCGAAGTCGCCGCGATCGATCGCATCGGCGACCTCGTAGGCCTCCTCGATCGTGTACGGCGCGATCGATGCGAAGTCCTGCTTGACGTCCCACGGACAACCGCCGACGGGGTCGCGCAGGCGCGCCATGATCTTGAGCAGGTCGTCGATGTTGTCCATGGAACTCCCTGGCCGGTCAGCGAACAGATCGCGCTGGGTGAGTTGTACTTTCCGTGCGCCGCCTGGGACGCTACGGCTCTCTAGCGGTGCCGAGCACCCCGACCCAGTCGACGGACTCGTCGCCGTAGGCCATGAAGTCGGGATTGAGCAGCGACTCCTTCGTGTTGTAGAGCAGGCGAGTGCCGTCGAGCCGCGCGACGACGCCGCCCGCCTGCTCGAGCACGCATTGTCCGGCGGCCGTGTCCCATTCCGAGGTGAGCCCATAGCGCAGATACAGGTCGGCGATGCCCTGCGCGGTGCGGCAGAACTTCAGCGACGAACCCAGCGTGATCAGCTCGTGCGCGCCGAGGCGCTCGAGCGCGCCGAGCAGGCGCGGGTCGGCATGCGAGCGGCTGCCCGCGACGACAACGGTGCGGCCGCGAGGCCGCGTGTGCAGGCGCTGCTTGCGGCCGTCACGCGCGGTGTGCAGCCACGCGTTGCCACCGGACCACGCGCTGAACATTTCGTCGAGCACCGGCGCGTACACGACACCCATCGTCGGCACGCCATCCTCGATCAGCGCGATGTTGACCGTGAATTCGCCGTTGCGCTTGACGAACTCGCGCGTGCCATCGAGCGGATCGACGAGGAAGTATCTCGACCACGTGCGTCTTTCGGACCACGGGACTTCCTCCGCTGCCTCCTCCGAGAGCACCGGGATCTGCGCCGCGCTGGCCTTGAGGCCCGCGACGATCGTGCGATGCGCCGCGAGGTCCGCCGCGGTCAGCGGCGAGTCGTCATCCTTGCGCTCGACCGCGAAATCGCCCGCGTACACGGCCATAATCGCGTCGCCCGCGGCGCGCGCGATCGAGCAGCAGGTGCAGGCCAGGTCGGATAGCTCATCGCTCATGCGCGCACCTCACGCAGGCACGCGGCATCGGTGCCTGGCGCCGTCATATCTGCGGCTTGAAGCGCCCGGCGAGGTACTCGCGGGCGATGAACAGCGCTGCGATCGAACGTCCCTCGGTGACGTCCTCGCGTGCGATAAGGGTATGCAGCTCAGACAGCTTCCACGGCACGACCTCCAGTTCCTCGGGCTCGTCGCCCTCGAGACGCTCGGGATAGAGGTCGCGCGCGAGCACGACGTGAGTCATCGAGGACATGTAGGTCGGCGACAGCGACAGCGTGTGCAGGAT